>NZ_VMNX01000036.1 GCF_009377235.1 Streptomyces acidicola | reverse complement strand
ACACAGACAACCCCGCCCACAGACAACCCCGCCCACAGACAACCCCCCACGGACCACCCGCACGAACAACCCCCACGGAGAGGAAACCGCACTCATGAGCCGTACCCGGACAAGAACGGCGTTGCTCGCCGCACTGGCGCTGGTGGGCGGTGCGACCGGGACCGCCATGGCCGCCGTCCCCGACGACACCGGCGCCCAGGCCGTCCCCTGCACCGTCGACTACAAGATCCAGAACCAGTGGGACTCCGGCTTCACCGCCGCCGTCACGGTCACCAACAACGGCGCCGCCAAGTCGTCGTGGGCCGTGAAGTGGTCGTACGCCGGAAACCAGAAGATCACCAGCGGCTGGAACGCCAACCTCACGCAGAGCGGCACCGCCGTGACCGCGTCCAACGAGAGCTACAACGGGCCGATGTCGACCGGAGGTTCGGTCAGCTTCGGCTTCAACGCCTCCTACAGCGGCACCAACGCGATGCCGGCCACCTTCACGCTCGACGGCGTGACCTGCAATGTCGACGACGGCGGCAGCGGTCCCACGGATCCGCCGGACCCCAGCGGCCCGGACGCCAAGGTCGACAACCCGTACTCCGGCGCCAAGGTGTACGTGAACCCCGAATGGCGGGCGAAGGCCAACGCCGAGTCCGGCGGCAGCCGGATCGCCAACCAGCCCACGGGCGTCTGGCTCGACCGGATCGCCGCCATCAACGGCGTGAACGGCGGGATGGGTCTGCGCGCCCACCTCGACGAGGCGCTGCGGCAGAAGGGCTCCGACGAGCTGGTCGTCCAGCTCGTCATCTACAACCTGCCCGGACGTGACTGCGCCGCCCTCGCCTCCAACGGCGAACTCGGCCCGACGGAGATCGACAAGTACAAGACGCAGTACATCGACCCGATCGCGGCGATCCTCGCCGACCCGAAGTACGCCTCGCTGCGGATCGTCACGACGGTCGAGATCGACTCGCTGCCCAACCTCGTCACCAACACCGGCAGCCGCCCCACGGCCACCCCGCAGTGCGACGTGATGAAGGCCAACGGCAACTACGTCAAGGGCGTCGGATACGCGCTGAACAAGCTCGGCGACGTCGCCAACGTCTACAACTACATCGACGCCGGACACCACGGCTGGATCGGCTGGGACGACAACTTCGGCGCGTCCGCCAACACCTTCAAGGAGGCGGCGACCGCCGAGGGCGCCACGGTGAACGACGTGCACGGCTTCATCACCAACACGGCGAACTACAGCGCACTGAAGGAGAACAACTACACCATCAACGACAACGTGGCGGGCAAGTCGGTCCGCGAGTCCAAGTGGGTCGACTGGAACCGTTACGTCGACGAGCAGTCCTTCGCCCAGGCCTTCCGTAACCAGCTGGTCTCGGTCGGCTTCAACGCCGGCATCGGCATGCTGATCGACACCTCCCGCAACGGCTGGGGCGGCACCGCACGGCCCACCGGACCGGGCGCGACGACCAGCGTCGACACGTACGTCAACGGCGGGCGCTACGACCGCCGTATCCACATCGGCAACTGGTGCAACCAGTCCGGAGCCGGCCTCGGCGAGCGTCCGCAGGCCAACCCGGCGGCCGGGATCGACGCCTACGTGTGGATGAAGCCTCCGGGTGAGTCCGACGGGTCCAGCTCGTCCATCCCGAACGACGAGGGCAAGGGCTTCGACCGCATGTGCGACCCGACCTACACGGGCAACCCGCGCAACGGCAACAACCTGTCGGGTGCGCTGCCGAACTCGCCGCTGTCCGGGCACTGGTTCTCGGCCCAGTTCCAGGAGCTCATGAAGAACGCGTACCCGGCGCTGTGAGCCGACACATGTCCGGATCCCACGCCCCGGACATGTGAGCGCCTGGTGCACGACGTCCGCCGGGGGCCAGGATTCCTGGGCCGGCCCCCGGCGGACCGCCATCCGGCCGGAAGTGACCTCTCGCCCGGACTTGCCGAAGCGGCAAAGAGAATTGCCGTGAACGGGTGCGCCGGCGCACGCTGACGGGCATCCGGACGAGAGGGTCTCCACCATGGGACACCAGCACGACCACGACACCCACGAGCGCAACCACCTTCACCACCACGATCACGGGGACCGGGACTGGTCCGCGATGGCTCCGCGGCTGGAGGCGGAGGCGGAGCTGTTCTCGCCCCTGTACGCGCGGGCCGCGGCCTGGCTGAGCAAGCGGCAGCCCCATCCGGGGCTCGTCGTCGACGCGGGCAGCGGGCCCGGCGTCGTGGCCTGCGTGCTGGCCGAAGCGTTCCCGGGCGCGCGAGTCGTCGCCGCGGACGGTTCCGGCCCCCTCCTCGAACGAGCCCGGGCGCGGGCCGAGCGCCTGGGTGTCGCGGACCGCTTCAGCACCGTGGAGGGCGACCTCCCGGACGCGCTCGGTGACCTGGACTACCCGGTCGATCTGTTCTGGGCGAGCAGGAGCCTGCACCACCTCGCCGACCAGCGGGCGGCCCTCGCGGCGTTCGCCGAACGGCTGGCGCCCGGCGGCACCCTCGCCCTGCTGGAGGGCGGCCTCCCCGCCCGCTACCTGCCCCGCGACATCGGCATCGGCCGGCCCGGCCTCCAGGCCCGTATCGGGGCCGTCGAGGCCGAGCTGTTCACCGCGATGCGGGCCGAACTCCCCGGCGCCGTCGCGGAGACCGAGGACTGGCCGGGCCTGCTCACCTCCGTCGGCCTGCACGGTGCCACCAGCCGTACCTTCCTGCTCGACCTGCCCGCTCCGCTGTCCGACGAGGCCCGCGCGTTCGTCGTGGCCATGTTCGAGCACTACCGAGAAAACCTCGGAGAACACCTCGACGCGTCCGACCTTGCGACCGTCGAGCAACTCCTCGACCCCGACGACGAGGCGAGCCTGCATCACCGGCCGGACGTCTTCGTCCTGGCGGCGCACACGATTCATGTGGCGGAGGCGGAGTTCGGGAACCGGTAACGGGGTTTCCAGGTCAGCACTTCCCGGGGCGCGCGAACACCGTGACCCGCGCGCCCCGCACCCGCAGGGTGTCGCACTCCTCGAAGGACGCGGCCAGGACGTCCCGCTTGACCGCTTCCTGCGCGATCCGGTCCAGCGGCTCGCCCTCGGGATCGCGCACCGCCACGAGCCGCGGCACCGTGAGCATGCGGGCCCGGATGACGGGCACGGCGGCCTCCGTGCCGTACAGCGTGCTGGAGGCGACCGGCCCGCGCTCCAGCGCCAGGTCGCGCAGCCCCCGCACCGCCCCGGGATCGTGCAGCGACCACACCCGCCGCCGCGACGGCATGTACAGGATGCCGTCCCCCGGAACGCCGGCCTGCCGTATCGCCTGCTCGACGGCGGCGACGTCGTCCACACGGCTCTCCGGCGTCCGTACGCCCACAGTGACCGGGACCAGCGCGAGCGTGAGGGCCGCCGCGACGACACGCGTCCCGAGCCCGGAGCCCAGCCGGTCCAGCACCGCCCCGGCGAGGAGCGCTGTGCCCGCGTTGCCGTACAGCACGTACCGGTCCACGTACAGCGGCTTGACCAGTGAGGCCACCAGCAGCACCAGGGCGGGCAGGACGGTCAGCGCCAGACCCAGCGAGGGCAGGTCCAGCCGGCCGACCGCCACCCGGGGCGTGCCGAGGAGCCTCGCGCAGACCGCTCCGAGCACGATCAGCCCGAAGCCTGTCCAGGACACCGCGCCGATGCCCCCGATCCACGCCACCTGCTCCGACTGGCCCGTGCTGAACACGGCGAGCGGAGCGAGCCCGACGAGCACCACCGCCACCGCCCGTACCCACCCCGGACGCGCCGTCCGCGGGACGACCACGGCGTGCGCGACGGCCACGAGGACGGCGAACTCGTGCAGCAGACACGCCGTCAGCAGCACCGCCGTGTACCCGGCCCACAGTCGTGCGGTCCCGCGGTCCACGGCACGCACCAGCAACCATGTGGACCACACGACCAGTGCGCACACCAGCGCGTACGACCGGCCCTCCTGCGCGAAGCGCTGCACCGGCGGCAGCAGCGCGAAGACGATCCCGGAGAGCAGCCCGGCCCGCGCCCCCGCGAGCCGGTGCCCGAGCAGCGCGACCAGCCCGCACGCCGCGGCCCCCGCCACGACCGACGGCAGCCGCAGCACCAGCAGCGGGTCGGCGTCGTCGCACAGCGCGAACAGGCCGTGCATCAGCAGGTAGTAGAGGCCGTGCACGGCGTCGACCTGCTCCAGGGTCGCGGCCAGGTCCGGCAGGTCGCGCCGTGCCATGTCGTACGTCACCACCTCGTCACGCCACAGCGAGCCGTCCCGGCGCACACCCCACAGACCGAGCACGAGGGACAGGGCGACGGGGGCGCCGACGGCCCACCGGCGCCGTGAGCGGGGGCGCGGTGATGCCGTGCGGGCGGGGGTGGGCCGGGAGAGCTGTGTGGCGGCGATGGCTGGACTCCGTGCGGTGCGGGCCCCGTCGGCCGGGGCGGGCGGACACGCCGAGTCCAGCCGCCGGATCATTGATGGGCAGCCCCGTTCCGGCCTACCTATCAAAGGGAGTGGGGGCCGTTGTTAGCGTGGTTCGCCGTCGTGACCAGGGGACCGGGGGAGGGTACGTATGGGGCGCCGTGAGAAACCGCTGGACCCGATGGCGGGTCCGGTGCAGCGGTTCGCGTACGAACTGCGCAAGCTGCGCGACGACGCGGGCACACCGACCTACCGGGCGATGGCCCTGCGGACCGGCTACTCGGGTCCCACGCTGTCCGCGGCGGCCGCCGGGGAGCGGCTGCCCACGTCGGCGGTCCTCCGCGCATACGTCACCGTGTGCGGCGGCGACCCCGACGTGTGGGAGCGGCGCCTGCGCGAGGCCGCCGCCGAGGAGACGGACGGTCGCGCCGCCGACCACGGCGACAGCCCGTATCCCGGGCTCGCCCGGTTCGGGCCGGATGACCACGACCGCTTCCACGGCCGCGACGACATGGTCGCCGAACTCCTCGAACTGATCACCCGCAGACGCTTTTCGGCGGTCGTCGGCGCCTCCGGCAGCGGCAAGTCCTCGCTCCTGCGCGCCGGACTGATCCCCGCGCTGCGCCGGTCGGCCGACCTGGCGGCCATCCGCGTCCTCACCCCCGGAACGCACCCCGTCCGCACCCACGAGGCGCTGTTCACTCCGTACTCCGGGGACGGTGACACCCTGCTCGTCGTTGACCAGTTCGAGGAACTCTTCGCGCTCTGCGCCGACCCCGGTGAACGCGCCGCCTTCACCGAGCGGCTGCTCACGGCGCTGGCACCGGAGAGCCGGCTGCGCGTGATCGTCGCCGTCCGCGCCGACTTCTACGGACGCTGTGCCGATGACGGCCCTCTCGCCGACGCGCTGCGCGACTCCACCCTGCTTGTCGGCCCCATGTCCCCGCGGCAGTTGCGCGACGCCGTCGTCCGTCCTGCCGTCGCCGCCCGGCTCGTCGTGGAACGCGCCCTCACCGCCCGCGTCGTCGCCGACGTGACCGGGGAACCGGGTGGCCTGCCGCTGATGGCGCACGCCCTGCGCGAGGTGTGGCGCCGCCGCACCACCCGCACGCTCACCCTCCAGGCGTACGAGGACGTCGGCGGCGTCCAGGGGGCCGTCGCCCACACCGCCGAGGAGGTGTACGCCCGGTGCCCGCCCACCGAGGCCACCGCCGTCCGCGCGCTGCTGCTGCGTCTGGTGAACCCCGGCGACGGCACCGAGGACACGCGGCGCCCGGTCGACCGGACCGAGCTCTCGGCCGACGCGAGGACGACGGCGGTCCTCGAACGCCTCGTCCGGGCCCGCCTGTTGACGGTGGACGGCGACACCGTCGAACTGGCCCACGAGGCCCTGATCCGTGCCTGGCCGCGGCTGCGCGACTGGGTGGACGAGGACCGCGACCGGCTGCGGCTGCACCGGCACCTCACCGACGCGGCTCGTTCCTGGCAGGACCTCGACCGGGACGTGGGCGCGCTCTACCGGGGCCTACGGCTGACGGCCGCACGGGACGCGTTCGGTGAAGGGCGGGCACGAAAAGGTGAGTTGAGCCCTCTGGAGGCGGACTTCCTGGCGGTGAGCGTCGCGGAGTACGAGCGCGGCAGACGGACCGCGGCCCGCGTCGCCCGGCGGCTGCGGGCCCTTACGGTGTCGCTGGCCGTGCTGCTGTGCCTGGCCGTGATCGCGGGCGGGACCGCCTGGCGGCAGAGCGGGGTCAGCGCACGGCAGCGGGACGAGGCGGAGGCCCGCAGGGTGGCGGCGTTCGCGGACACGCTCCGCGCCGACGATCCGCGCACCGCGATGCGCCTCGCCCTCGCGGCCTGGCGGACCGCCGATCTGCCGGAGACCCGCGAGGCGCTGCGGACGGCCGCCGCGCAGAGCGACCAGGACGCGTTCATCCAGCCCGAGAGCGTCCGCGCGCCCAACGCGCCGGTATGGCTCAGCGGCGACGGCCGGATCCTGACGGCCGTCGTACGGAACCAGGCCGTGCAGTGGGACGTACGGGACCACCGCCGCATCAGGACCGTCGAGCGCCCGGGTCTGTCGCGGGGAGTCGTCGACGTCAGTGCCGACGGCCGCTGGATCGCCTACCGGGGGGACGGCGGAACGACGGTCCTGGACCTGGCGGACGGACGCACCCATTTCCTCCCGACCGGGTCCTGGACCGACACCGACGCGGCGTTCGGGCCGAGCGGACGCACCCTCCTCGTACGCCACACCGACACCGACACCGACACCGACACCGACACTGACTCGGGCCGGGCGACGGTCGAGGTCTGGGACTTCCGGCGGGAGAAGGCGGTCTTCCGGTACTCGGACGGCGAATCGGGCGGCCCGTTGCCCGCGCTGAGCGAGGGGGACCGCTTCCTCGCCTGGTGCACCGGCGACGGCGAGCGCCTGATCGTCCGGGACGCCGTCGAGCGGCGCCGCGTCCCCGGACGGCCGTCGCGTGGGACCGAGCGGCTGCTGTGCCAGGCCGACGAACTCACCTTCACGCCGGACGAGCGGGCCCTGGCGGCCGGAACCACCCAAGGCGTCGTCACCTGGGACTTCCGCGTCGGCCGTGACCGCCCCCTGCTGCCCGCGCCGGAGGGTCTCCACAACGTGAGATTCGACCGAACCGGCCGGTACGCGCTGGCCTGGGGCGGCGAGCAGCTCGCCCTCTGGCGCACGGACCTGCCGGCCCCGCAGGACGATGGACCGCGCGAGCCACTCATCAGGTTCCCCCTCTTCACTACGGCCATCGGGGACATCCGGCTGGATGCCGAGGACGGCGTGCTGCGCTATCGGCAGGGCGGACAGGGCAACGTGGTCCGCACGATCACGCTGCACGGGCTCCTCGGCCGGGCCTGGCGGGACCGGCCACCGACCGCCGCCGCGTTCGACCGCAAAGGGAAGCCGATGCCCCCCGGACCGCGGTACGGCGTACGGTCTCTCGCCCCCGACGGCACCGTCCACACCGCGGTCGGCACCGATGAAGGGATCCGGGTGACGTGGTCCGGTACCCGGCGGGGCGGCTGGACGATCGGCACACCGCAGGAGAGCGCCGTGGCCATCGACATGCGCGGACGCACGGTGCTGACCAGCGACGGCAAGCGCATCGATACGGCAACCGGCAGATACCGCACGGGAGTCGTGGGCGAGGACCACCTGGACACGGCGGCCTTCAGCGAGGACGGCCGGTATCTGGCCGCCGCCGATCTGGTGGGGCGGGTGACCCTGTGGGACGCGCGTGCCTGGCGCAGGCTCGCCGTGCTGGTCGCCGCCGACTCCACGGTGGCCACGCCCGCCCTCGCGTTCTCACGCGACGGTGCGCTGCTCGCCGCCGGCGCCTCCGACGGGTCCGTACGCGTATGGGAGACGGCCTCGCCACAGCTGCGCGGAGCCGTGCTCGCCGTCGGTGACGGACCGCTGCTCGCGGTGGGTTTCACCGCGGACGGCGGCCGGCTGGGCGTCGCCACGCCCCATCTTCCGCTGCGGGCCCGGTGGTTGGAGCCACGCCGGGCTGCGAAGGCGGTGTGCGCGCGGGCGCGGGGCGGGGCGACCGAGGCCCAGTGGCGCCGCTATCTGCCCTCCGTGCCGTACCGGGAGTCGTGCTGACGGCGGCCACTGCCCGCCGCGGTTGACTTCGAGAGCGTCGTCCGGCTCGGTCAACGTGGTGAACAGCGTGACGATACGGCCGATCGGGCAGCCCGACTGGCGCACCTCCGCGGTTCGGTCTCCGTCCCCCCGTCGGGCAGGGATGCGGGGCGCACCGGAGTCGGCCGGTGTGCCGGACACACGACGCGCCCCGGAACCGGACCACAAGGTCAGGTTCCGGGGCGCTTCGTTGTAGCCGTCAGGCCATCGCGTACCCGTCAGACCAGGCTGAACGTCGCCGGGTCCGGACCGATGCGCCGGTCCTCGTTCAGGGCACCGATCGCGGCCATGTCCTCGGCGTCGAGCGAGAAGTCGAACACCTCGAGGTTCTCCTTGATCCGGGACGGGGTCACGGACTTGGGGATCACGACGTTGCCGATCTGGAGGTGCCAGCGCAGCACGATCTGGGCCGGGGTGCGGTCGTGCTTCTGCGCGATGGCGACGATCGCCGGGACCTCCAGGAGGCCCTTGCCCTGACCGAGCGGCGACCAGGCCTCGGTCGCGATGCCCCGCTCCGCGTGGTACTCACGGGCCGCCTGCTGCTGGAGGTGCGGGTGCAGCTCGATCTGGTTGATCGCGGGGACCACGGAGGTGGCGTCGAGCAGCTGCTCCAGGTGCTCCGGAAGGAAGTTGGAGACACCGATGGCGCGGACGCGGCCGTCCGCGTGCAACTTCTCGAAGGCCTTGTACGTCTCGACGAACGTGCCCTTGGCCGGCAGCGGCCAGTGGATCAGATACAGGTCCACGAACTCCAGGCCGAGCTTCTCCAGCGACACGTCGAAGGCACGCAGCGTGGAGTCGTACCCCTGCTCGCTGTTCCAGAGCTTGGTGGTGACGAAGAGATCTTCGCGGGGGATGCCGGAGGCGGCGATGGCCTTGCCGGTGCCCTCTTCGTTGCCGTAGATCGCCGCTGTGTCGATGCTGCGGTACCCGGCCTCCAGCGCGGTGCCGACCGCCCGCTCCGCCTCGTCGTCCGGCACCTGCCAGACGCCGTAGCCCAGCTGGGGCATCTCGACGCCGTTGTTCAGGGTGATCGGGGGGACCTTGCTGCTCACGCGCTCTCGATCCTTCAGTCGTCGGGTGATACTCCCATCCTCAACGATCACGGGCTCCGGCGCATTCCTCACCGGTCAGCCCGTTGTCCGAATCACAGAATGGCCGGAATCGACCCAGGGGGTGCAGTCATATCGGTCTGGACCATTGACCGTGCATCGTCATGCCGACACCCTGTACTCCCGCCGACGGGCGCGTCAGTGAACGTCGGTCATGTATGTGAACGCTTGCTCGCCCACACAGGCCTCAGGCCTCACGTCTCACGACTCACGACTCACGACTCACGACGAGGTGATCAGTCATGAGCACCACACGAAGGAACCTCCTGGGCGCCGCCCTCGGCGGTGCCGCCGCCGCGGCCGTCGGCCTCCCGGCCGCCTCCACCGCGCACGCCGCCTCCTGGCAGCTGAAGTGGTCCCCGTCGGCGAGCGCCGACGGTCTCGGCGCCTTCGAGACCATCGAGGACGACCGCGCCGACTCGCACACCTCCGCCTCGCCGCACATCTACGCCACCGGCAACAACTGGCGCTTCGACATGCACACCGTCGACCGGGACACCTCGACCGACCGCCAGCGCCAGGAGGTCACCGGACTGCGCAACGGCAGCGGCAGCAACTACCTCAAGTGGACCGAGGGCCAGACCTGGCGGGTCACGTACTCGATGTACATACCGAGTTCGCTGAAGGCGACCACCACCTTCACCCACATCATGCAGATGAAGCAGCCGGGCACGGGTTCCGCGCCGATCGTCGTGCAGTCTCTGCGCCGGGTGAACGGGGCACAGACCATTGAGCTGAAGCTGTTCGAGGACGACATTCTGATCGGCCGTACCCCTCTCGATCCGCTGCACGACAAATGGACGGACGTCGACTTCCAGATCAAGGTCGGCAACGGGTCGGCCGGTTCGGTCCGCTGGATCCTCAAGAGCGGTTCGAGCACGGTCATCGACGCGTCCAAGACCGGCGTGGACACCTTCCTCGCCGACCGCGTCCGCCCCAAGTGGGGCATCTACCGCTCCTTGGGCGACACCTCCGGATCCCTCCAGAACACCTACATGCTGCTGACCAACCTGCGCGGCTACCAACTCGTCTGATCGTCGCGTCAGCCCGGCGCGCCCGTGCCGAGGTACGCCTCCCGCACCCGCGCGTCCGCGCGGACCTCGGCGGGCGTCCCCTCGGCCAGGACCCGGCCCAGGTCGAGGACGACGACCCGGGCGCACAGGGCCATGACGAAGGAGACGTTGTGCTCGACGAGGAGGACGGCACAGCCCTCCTCGGCCGCCAGCCGGAGCACGACGGACTTCAGGGCGCGGCTCTCGTCGGTGGTCATGCCCGAGGCGGGCTCGTCCAGGAGCAGCACACGGGGCGGGTCCGCGACCGCGCGGGCCAGCTCCAGCATGCGGGCGCGGCCGACCGGGAGGGCCGCCGCGTACGACCCGGCGACCGCGTCCAGCCCGCAGTCGGCCAGCACGGCGGCGGCCCGTTCCCGGCGCGCTCTCTCGTAGGGCCGCCGGGACGGCGCCCCCACCAGGTCGGCGGCGAACCCGCCGCCACCGCCGCGCCACTCCTGGGCCACGACGAGGTTGTCGGCCACCGTCAACTGGCCGAACGGCTGCTGCCGTTGGAAGGTGCGCCGCACGCCGTGCCGGGCGCGCCACACGGGGGACCGGCGGGTGATGTCGGAGCCGTCAAGGAGCACACAGCCCTCGTCGGGGCGGCGGATGCCGGACAGGACGTCGAACAGGGTGGTCTTTCCCGCCCCGTTGGGGCCGATGAGCCCGCACACCTCGCCGGGGCTCAGCGTCAGGTCCACGCCGTCCAGGGCGCGCACACCGCCGAAGCGGACGCCCACGCCGGTGGCCCGGAGGACCGGGGCGCTCGTGTCCGTGCTCATGACCGGCGCACCTCCTGGGGCCGGTGCCCCTGGTCACCGGGCGCGTCACGCCCCCCGCTCGCGGGGCGGTGGCCGGCCCCGATCCCCAGGTACGCCTCCGTCAACCGGTCCTCCTCCACCTCGGCGCGCGGCCCGCACCAGGTAACCCTCCCCTGAGAGAGGTACGCGACCGTGTCGGCGACCTCCAGGATCTCCGCCGCCTTCTCCTCGACGAGCAGCAACGCCGTACCCGCGTTCTTGAGTTCGACGAGGAGGCGGAACACCTCGTCGACCACGCGGGGCGCGAGCCCCAGGGACGGTTCGTCCGCGATCAGGACCGTGGGCGGGCGCTGGAGGAGGGGCGCGAGCGCGAGCAGCTGCTGTTCGCCGCCGGACAACGACCCCGCGGCGACCCCGCGCCGGGCGGCGAGCGCGGGGAAGCGGTCGTAGACGGCCTCGCGGTCGCCCCTGGCCCGCAGGTGGAGTGCGAGGTTCTCGTCGATGGTCAGCGCCGGGAAGATGCCCCGGCCCTCGGGCGCCAGCAGCACACCGGCCCGCGCCCGCCCGACGGCTCCCTCCCTGGTGAGGTCACGCCCGGCCGCGTACACCTGCCCGGAGAGAGGCGGCAGCAGTCCGGCGGCCACCCGGCACGTGGCCGACTTCCCCGCTCCGTTGGGCCCGAGCAGCGCGAGGATCTCACCGGGGCGTACGGCGAGGTCGACGCCGTGCAGGACGGGGGCACCGTCGTATCCGGCGCGCACTCCGCGCAGTTCGAGGGCGGTGTCCCTGCCGGGCGCCTCCCGGGGCGCGGGCGGCTCGGGAGCGGCGCCCTGCGCTGCCGCCGCTGCCCGCCGGCGGTGCAGCCGTGTCGGCAGCGCCGCACAGTACCCGTCCGGATCGTTGGCCAGGGCGAGCCCCGCCAGCCCGAACAGGATCACCGGCAGATGCGCCGACTTCGTCACATGGTCCGCCATGACGTGCGGCATCACCGCGAACACCACCCCGGCCACCACCGCGTACTGCGGCCGCCGCACCCCCGCGGCCACGACCACCGCGAGCCACACGAGCCCCGTCATCGCCGTGAAGTCGGTCGCCGTGATCCTCGTGCTGTACGACGCGTACATCACGCCCCCGAACCCCGCGAGCCCGGCGGACAGCGTGAACAGTGTCAGCTTGGTGCGCACGACGGAGACGCCCGAGGCCATCGCGGCCGCCGGGGCCGACCGCACCGCCAGCATGGCCCGCCCGGACGGCGAGTCACGCAACGCGCTCAGTGCCGCCACGACCACCGTGACGAGCACGATCATCGCCACGCCCATCGCCCGGTCGTCGGACAGGTCCAGCGGGCCGAGGACGGGCCGGGGGATCGCCCAGCCCGTGTCGCCGTTCCTCAGCCAACCCATCTGGAAGAGCACCTGATCCGCGAGGAAGGCCAGTGCGAGCGTCGCGAGGGCCAGCGACCTGCCGCCCAGCCGCAGCGCGGGCAGCGCCACGAGCGCGCCCAGCACGGCCGCCGCGCACGTGCCCACGGCGGCCGCCGCCGCGAACGGCCACCCGTGGCTCATCAGCAGCCCCGCCACCAGCGCAGCGGCCGTCACGAACGTCGCCTGCGCCAGCGACACCATCGCCCCCAGCCCCGTCACCACCGTGAAGGACACGAACACCAGGGAGATCGCAAGCCCTTGGGCGATGATGCCGCTCCAGAAAGGCGTGGTCACCGTGTACAGCGCCACCGCCGGCAGCACGGCCGCCACCGTCCAGGGACCCCACCGCCGTACCCACGACCGTCCCGCCAGGTGGTCCACCGGCGGTGCGTCGATCGTCGTCGTCCCCGCCGTCCGCTGCCGCCGGGTCAGCACCAGCAGCCCCGCGAAGAGGATCAGGAACGGTACGGCTGTACGGAATCCGGTGATCTGCTCGGCGAACGACGCGTACCCCGCGACCAGGTTCTGCAGCACCCCGAGCCCGAGCCCGCCCGCGAAGGCGAGCGGGACCGAGGCGAAGCGGCCCAGCACGGCGGCCGTCGCCGACACGAACAGGAACAGCGTGAAGTCGTGCGCAGACAGGCCGAGCAGGGGAGTGGCCAGCACACCCGCCAGCCCCGCCAGCCCGCTCGACACCATCCACGCGACCGACGACAGCCGGTCCGCGCTCATGCCGCGCAGTTCCACCAGCGACCGGTTGTCGACGGCCGCGCGCAGCCGCAGCCCCAGCGGGGTGTGCCGCATCAGCACCCACAGCCCCACGGCCACCACGGCCGTCACCACCCAGGTGATCAGCTGGTCGGAGTCGATCCCGACCCCGTCCATGGGCTGCCAGGACACGGCCGGGCTCGGCCCGACCCCGGGCAGCCCGAACTGGTTCTCGGCCGGCTTGACCGGTGCCCCCGCGTCCTCGAGCAGCTCCACGATCCACAGCCCGAGCGCGGGCAGCGCCACCAGCAGCCCGATGGTGGCCACGATCTGGGCCGTCTCACCGACCCGCGCCAGCTTGCGGAACATCAGCCGGTCCAGGCACCAACCCAGCCCCGGCGCGACGACGCACACCAGCAGCAACGCCGTCGGCACCGCCGGCCAGCCGAACCCGGAGTGCAACTCGTAGAAGGCCAGCGCACACAGATAGGCGGTGGCGCCGTGCGCGAAGTTGAACAGCCCCGAGGCCGAGTACGACAGCACCAGCCCGGTCGCCAGTAGCGCGTACAGCGCGCCCGAGACCAGTCCACTCAGCACGAACCCCAGCAGGTCGGACATCCCCATCCCTCCCCGCGGCCGCTACGTGAAGGGAATGGGCGAGTAGCACGTGAAGGGCGCCGACACCACGTACTTCCCGTCCTTCAGCCGGACCAGCGCCCCGCACCCGAACGACTCCTTCTGGCCCTTGGGCTCGGCCCGGTCGCCGACCAGCGTGCCGGTGTCGGAGAAGCCCTTCGCCGCCTTCTGGAAGGACTCCACGGTCAGGTTCCTGCCCGCCTTCGCGGCGATGGCGAGGAAGAGATCCGCGGACATGTATCCGGTCATCATGTGCATGTTGAGCTGCACGTCCTTCCCGGCCGCCTTCCGGATGTCCGCCCGGAACCTCCGCATGTCCGCGCTGTCCTGCTCGAACGGCTGGAACTGCGTCAGCACGTGCACCCCGTCCAGCGCCTTCTCGGTCGCGTCCTTGGTGAGCAGCGCCGGGTCGTAGTCGGTGGGATCGGAGAGCACGCCCCGGTAGCCGGTCCGCTTCACGGCGGTGAACAGGCCGATGTTGTACGGCGTCTGCATCACCGACACCACGGCGTCCGGGGCCTTCCCGCCGTCGCTGCGCAGGATCTCCTTCGTGTAGGCCGACCAGTCGCTCGGCACGGACCCCGCGGGGACGGCCGGCTTCGCGTACGTCACCTCGTAGCCCGCCGACAGGAAGCTCTGCTTGTAGGTGCGGATCGCGAACGTGCCGGCGTCGCTGTCGTTGGCGAGGATCGCGACCGACTTGCCCTCGGAGCCGCCCATCACGTTCTTCAGGCCCTCCGGCCAGGTCTGCGAGATGGTTCCGCCGGGGGTGGGGACCATGCAGCCGCCGAAGCCGTAGATGTAGCTCGGCCCGCAGAACGAGGGCAGTGTGCCCCAGCCGAAGGTCGGCACCTTCTGCTGCTGCAGGAAGTCGGCGCCGGAGAAGGTGGTGGAACTCATGGGCGCGACCGCGAACACCTGGTCCTGCTGGACGAGTTTGCGTGCGGCCGCGAGGTTCTTCGCCGGGTCCTGCCCGTCGTCCTCCGCGCCCAGGTAGTCGATGGACCGCCCGCCGACCCCGCCCTCGGCGTTGGCCCGGTCGAACCGCGCCCTCGCGCCGAGGTCCGTGTCCTTCTTCGAGTACCCCGTACTCGTGGTCATCGAGACGATCCCGCCGACCTTGACCGAGTCGTCGGTCACTCCGCGTACGGCTCCTGAGCCGGCCTTGCCGGAGCCCCCGCTGTTCGCGGCCGAGTTGCAGGAGGTGAGGAGCAACAGCGCGGCCACGGCGGCGGTGATGGCACGGATCGAACGCGACACGGTCGGCCCCCTTGCGTCGAGTGACCGAAAGCGTGCGGCAGATCTGACGGATCGTCAATAAGTGGCGCAGCGAGAACTGATGGACCGTCAGTAATCGCTGAAATTGGGGCTCACGCCCGGTACAGCGCCTCGACCTCCGCCGCATACGCGTTCTCGATCGCCTTCCGCTTCAGCTTCAGCGACGGCGTGAGCAGCCCGTGCTCCTCGGTGAACTGGTGGGCGAGTATCCGGAACGTGCGGATCGACTCGGCCTGTGACACCAGCGTGTTGGCCGCGACCACGGCCCGCCGCACCTCGGTCTCCAGGTCGGGGTCCCGTACCAGCTGGGCCGGAGTCATCTTCGGTTTGTCCCGCATCTGCAGCCAGTGCTCCACGGCCTCCCCGTCGAGCGTGACGAGGGCCGCGATGTACGGCCGGTCGTTGCCGACGACGATGCACTGGGCGACCAGCGGATGGTCCCGTACCCGCTCCTCCAGCAGCCCGGGCGAGACGCTCTTGCCGCCCGAGGTCACCAGGATCTCCTTCTTGCGCCCGGTGATGGTGAGGTAGCCGTCCTGGTCGAGCGAGCCGAGGTCACCGGTGGCCAGCCATCCGTCGTGCAGCGACTCGTCGGTGGCCTTGGGGTTGTTCAGGTACCCCTGGAAGACGTTGTCGCCGCGCAGCCAGATCTCGCCGTCGTCCGCGATGTGCACGGTCATGCCCGGGATGGGCTGCCCGACCGTGCCGTACCGGGTCCGCTCGGGCGGGTTGGCGGTCGCGGCCGCGGTGGACTCGGTGAGGCCGTAGCCCTCGTAGATGGAGACGCCCGCGCCCGCGAAGAACAGGCCGAGCCGCCGGTCCATCGCCGAGCCGCCCGACATCGCGTGCCGCACACGTCCGCCCATCGCGGCCCGGATCTTGGAGTAGACGAGCTTGTCGAAGATCTGGTGCTGTACGCGCAGGCCGGCCGAGGGGCCCGGTCCGGTGCCCCACGCCTTCGCCTCCATGGCGTCCGCGTAGTTCACGGCGATCTCGACGGCCTTCTCGAACGCGCCGGACCTGCCCTCCTTCTCGGCCTTGCGGCGCGCGGCGTTGAAGACCTTCTCGAAGATGTACGGCACGGCCAGGAAGAACGTCGGCCGGAAGGCGGCCAGATCGGGCAGCAGGGCCGCCGCGTTGAGCTGGGGCTGGTGGCCGAACTTGACCTTCCCGCGGATCCCGGCGACCTGCACCATGCGCCCGAAGACATGGGCGAGCGGCAGGAACAGCAGGGTCGCCGCCGCGTCGCCCTTCCTGGAGTGGAAGAGGGGCTCCCAGCGCTCGATGACGGTGTCCGCCTGGAACATGAAGTTCCCGTGGCTGATGACGCAGCCCTTGGGGCGGCCGGTGGTGCCGGACGTGTAGATGATCGTCGCGGTGGACTCGGGGGTGACCGCGCGCCGGTGCCGGTGCACCACGTCGTCGTCCAGGTGCGCGCCCGCCTCGTACAGCTCCTGTACGGCGCCGACGTCGAGCTGCCACAGCTTGTGCAGCGTCGGAAGCCGGTCGACGACCGTTGCGACCGTCATCGCGTGGTCCTCGTGCTCCACCATCACGGCCGACACCTGCGCGTCGTGCAGCATCCAGAAGACCTGCTCGGCGGAGGACGTGGGGTAGACCGGCACGACCTGGGCGCCGATGGACCACAGGGCGAAGTCGAAGAGAGTCCACTCGTAGCGCGTACGGCACATGATGGCGACCCGGTCGCCGAAACGTATCCCCTGTGAGAGGAGCCCCTTGGCGAGGGCGAGCACCTCGTCGCGGAACCCGGCGGAGGTGACGTCCCGCCACCGCCCCCGTTCGTCCTTGCGGCCGAGTGCCACGTACAGGGGGTCGTCCTGGGCGTACTCGTAGACGACGTCGGCCAGGCCGCCCACCGGCGGCGCCGACGCCAACGGAGGGTTGGTGAACTCGCGCAATCCCGCTCCTCGTGGCGCTCCCCACAGCGCCGTGAAAGCTACCCCACGTGCGGATGGGGCGGGAGGGGTGACGGAACGTGCCAATGGGGTGGCACCGGCCCCCTGTTGCCTGCGGAAATGCCCGCATATGGAGAGAGTCCGGACAGAACTCTCTGCGGTCAAGTAAGTTTCGAGCCCGTAATCTCCACCGAATCTGTACCGTGCGGTTACGGTGCGCGCCGACGCGGGCACAGAACCGGAAGGTCCTGTTCCGGGCGCGGGGCGTGACCGGTGTTGTGGCCGCTGAGGCCGGGTCACGCCGCTTCGGTTCCCGGCCCCAGCGGCGGTCTGTCGCGCGGCTCGGCGACTTCCTCCGCCGGTGCGTGCTTCCGGACGACGGCCTGCGTGGTCCGTGGGGCACGCCCCAACACCTGTCCCAGCGCACCGGCCGCCGCGACCGTCACACCCCCCGTCATCGGGGCCGTGGCCGGCCCGCAAGTGACGGCCGCCCGCCCCCGATGGTCAGCCCCGTCGCCCCCGGTGCAGCCGGTCCCCGCCGGACAGGATCGCCGCCGCGAGCGCGTCCGCGGCGCCCCGTTCCGCGCCGTGCCGCCGCCCGTGGACGATGACGAAGTCGACCTCGCCCAGTTCGGGCAGGCCGGCCCGGTCGGGCACCCGGACCAGGCCCGGGGGCACCAGCCCCTGCGAGTGCGCCATCACGCCGAGGCCCGCGCGGGCCGCCGCGATCAGCCCGTTGAGGCTGCCGCTGGTGCACGCGATGCGCCAGGCGCGGCCCTCGCGCTCCAGCGCCTCCAGGGCCAGCGCCCGGGTGATCCCCGGCGGCGGGTACACGATGAGCGGCACAGGTCGGTCGGGGTCGAGACGCAGCCGCTCCGCGCCGATCCAGACCAGGCGGTCGTGCCAGACCAGTTCACCGCGCGGGTCCTGCGGTCGCCGTTTGGCCAGCACCAGGTCGAGCTTGCCCGCAGCGAGTTGCTCGTGCAGGGTCCCCGACAGCTCCACCGTCAGCTCCAGATCCACCTCGGGGTGGTCGCTGCGGAAGCGCTCCAGGATCTCCGGGAGCCGGGTCAGTACGAAGTCCTCGGAGGCCCCGAAGCGCAGGCGTCCGCGCAGCCGGGTACCCGTGAAGAACGCCGTCGCCTGCTCGTGCACGTCCAGGAGCCGGCGCGCGAAACCGAGCATCGCCTCGCCGTCCTCCGTCAGCTCCACGGAGTGGGTGTCCCGCGAGAACAGCTGCCGCCCGGTGGCGTCCTCCAGCCGGCGCACATGCTGGCTGACCGTGGACTGGCGCAGCCCGAGCCGACGGGCGGCCTGCGTGAAGCTCAGCGTCTGGGCCACCGCGAGGAACGTGCGCAGATGGGAGGGGTCGTACATGGCGCCAGCCTAGCGTGGTCATCACGAAAAACGATGACAGTCAGAGTGGTATGCCGGATTCCCGATCGACGTGATCAGGAGGAACATGGAGAGGGCACGATCCAAGCCCCGAGATGACCCCCGAGACGATCAGAACCAAGCAAGTGGAGCACCGTGAAACGCCTGCAGTTGCCCAGTTGGCTGCCGATCGACCCGTACATCCTGCTGTTGCTGGGGACGGTGGGTGTCGCCGCCCTCCTCCCGGCTCGGGGTACGGCCGCCGACGTCGCCTCGGGGGCGTCCACGGCCGCGATCGCCTTCCTGTTCTTCCTCTACGGCGCCCGGCTCTCCACCCGTGACGCGCTCAACGGGCTCAAGCACTGGCGGCTGCACGTCGCCGTCCTCGCCTGCACCTTCGTGATCTTCCCGCTGCTCGGCCTCGCCGCCCGCGCGCTCGAACCGGTGTTCCTGACGCACTCCCTCTACACCGGTCTCCTCTTCCTCACCCTGGTGCCGTCGACCATCCAGTCGTCGATCGCGTTCACCTCGATGGCGCGCGGCAACGTGCCCGCCGCGATCTGCGCGGGCTCCTTCTCCTCCCTCGCCGGCATCGTCATCACCCCGCTGCTCGCGGCGAGCCTGCTCGGCAGCAGCGCGGGCGGGTTCTCCACGGACTCGCTCGTCGAGATCGTGCTGCAACTGCTGGTGCCGTTCGTCGCCGGGCAGATCGCGCGCCGCTGGATCGGCGGTTTCGTCATCCGGCAACGGAAGGTCCTGGGCCTCGTCGACCGCGGCTCCATCCTCCTGGTCGTCTACGTCGCGTTCAGCGAGGGCATGGTGCAGGGCATCTGGCACCAGGTCAGCCCCGCCCGGCTCGGTGGCCTGCTGGTCGTCGAGGCCGTGCTGCTCGCGGTGATGCTGGCGCTCACCTGGTACGGCGGGAAGGCGCTGCGGTTCAGCCGTGAGGACCGCATCGCCATCCAGTTCGCGGGCTCGAAGAAGTCCCTCGCCTCCGGGCTGCCCATGGCGAGCGTGCTCTTCGGCGCTCAGGCGTCCCTCGCCGTGCTGCCGCTGATGCTCTTCCACCAGATGCAGCTCATGGTGTGCGCGGTCATCGCCAAGCGTCGCTCCCACGACCCGGTGGAGCCGGAGCTCACCCCGGAGCCAGACGAAGCGATACGAACCGCGGTCGGTACAGGGACACGTTCCGGCTGAGGTTCGCCTGCGCCGACGTGGCGTTCGCGGTCAGCCAGTTCACGTCGTAGCTGAGCACGAGCCGGCTGCCACCGCCGCTGAGCGCCTCGTGCGCCTGCGGGTTGTACGCCGCCACGTCCCCGGCGGGCAGAGGTGGGCTGAAGCCCTTCCCGGGGCCGTGCCAGGGCCCGGTGGGCGAGCAGGACCAGTACGAGGTGACCCTGGTCAGGCCCCGGGTTCCCGCGGCCATCGTGAACAGCACGTACGTACGGCCGTCGCGGACCACCGTGAACGCGCTGCCCACACCCCGGCGCCGTCCGTCCCCGAGCACCGGCTCCGGCCGGCCGCGCACCGCCCACCGGCCGCCGTCCCAGTACTCCCACGCGCCGGGCTCCCCGAGCCTGCCGCGCGGCACCCGGGCGACGTACGCCTGGGACACCGGGCGGGAGACGGCCTGCGCGTCGTTCCCGCCGAAGATGTACGTCCAGTCGCCCGCGTCGACGGCCGTCGTCCCGAACAGCACCCGCCGGGCCGGGTCGGCGACCGACCGCTGGTCCAGAACCGTCGTGATGCCCTCAAGGCGGAGGCCGGGCAGCGAGAGCGTGGCGACCTCGGTGGCCGTGGGAACGCCGTAGATCCACGGGGCCTGCCCCGCCGCACGGGTCCACAGCAGAACCCTCACCACCTGCTCCGAGGAGCCGGGAGAGCGCGGTTCGACGCGCGCCGCGACCGGCCAGCGCCACTGCTGCGGGCCCGGGTCCGGGAAGACCGGGGCGGGCAGCGTGGACAGCAGCCGGCCCGTCCGGGACATCACCACCGCCGAGTTGCGCACCAGCGGCGCCGAGGTGTCCCGCCACGCGGCGGACTCGCCGACCGGGTTGGGCGGCCCGTGCACCCGGCCGAGATACGTGTCCGAGAACAGCCACAGCACGCGCCCGTCCGGCAGCCGCACCGAGTGGGTGCCGTCGCCGCCGGTCCAGTCGTCGGTGCGTGTGCCGTCGTCCCCGTACCGCGCGAACTCGCCCGTGAGCGCGCCGTCCGCGCTCCAGGTCCGGACCGTGCGGGCCGCGCACGTGCCGCCGCCCTCCCGGTCGTCCGGGAGGGCGGTGAGCAGCACGGCGGCGAGGACCAGCGCCAGGAGGAGCCCCAGCCCGGTCCCCGTCCGCCGTCGTGCTCGTGCGTCGTCGTCGGGCACGGACGGGACGTTAGTGGTCCTCGCGCACCCGGTCCATGGGCAGCCACAGGATCGAGTCGCGGGCCGTCGTGCTTGTACCGCCGGCCGCGGACCGCTTCCGCAGACCGGTCAGCTCCTCGTCACCGAGTGCCCGGTCGTAGACGCGCACGTCGTCGATCGCTCCGTTGAAGAACGCCCGGCTGTCCAGCTTCTGCCCTATGTGCACTCCGAAGGGCGAGTTCCGGCTGACCGACCCGGGTACGTCCGCCGTCCCGACCGCCGTCCCGTCGATGAACAGCGTGAGCTGCCCTCCGCCGCGCCGCAGCGCGAGATGGTGCCACTGGCCGTCGTTGTAGGCACCGGTCGTGCGCACGGACGCCGACCTGGGCGGGGAGGACCCCTCCCGCACGGTGATCAGGCCCTGTATGCGATCCGACGCGGGCTCGCCGCGCAGCCACACCTGGGGCTGCGTCGTCCCGACACCGCCCATCCACAGCAGCGGCTGCTCACCGGTCGTGGCCGAGTAGCGGAACCACAGGGACGCGGTGAAGTCCTTCGTCCCGAGCGGGAGCCGCGGGCTGTACGGCAGCCGTACGGCGTCGTCGGTGCCGTCGAACTCGATCGCGCCGCCGAACACACCGTCCGTCGCGCGGGCCCCGCCGAGCACGAGCGCGGGCCTGCCGCCGGTCGCCCGGTCGGCCGTGGTCGGGTCCGGGCCGCGGCGCGACTGCAGCCAGCTCTCGGTGAAGCGGGCGAAGCGGATCTCGTCGCGGGCGTCGACGGCACCGCCCTCGTACATCAGCCCCACGGTGTCCTTGCCGATCTGCACCATGTCGGAGTAACCGGACCAGTCCGTGGTGACGACCGTGCCGCGGTCCACGCTGTCCCAGGTGCGACCGCCGTCGTAGGAGGAACGGACCATCATCGTCCGCCGGCGGTCCGGGTCGCCGGGGCAGGCGATCAGCAGCCGGTTTCCGAGGCGGAGCGAGGAGCCCTGCACCTGCGGCGTGTAGAAGTCGGGGAGGGTCCGGAAGGGGGAGTCGAAGCTGTCGCCGCCGTCGCGGCTGACGGTCTGGGTGCGATGGCCGAGGTCGGTCCCGTCCTGTTCGCGCCCGCTGACGAAGATCGAACCGTCCTGGCGTTCGGTGATCGTCAGCTCGGAGGGCTTCTGACGGAACGTGCCGTCGTCCGCGATCGGATACGAGTCCGTGGCGCCGATCCGCCAGTTCTCGCCGCCGTCGTCGCTGACGATGAGCGCGGCGTGGTTGGCGGTGACGCGGGTGCCGCCCCAGGTCTCGGCGTTGACGCCGAAGACGAGCCGGCCGGCGTGCTTGCCGCGGCTGAGCTGGATGCCGTGCACCGGCCCGGTGGCGTACCAGGAGTTCCAGTGCGGCGGCAGGATCTCCGCGCTCAGGTCACGCGGCTGTGACCAGGTGAGACCGTCGTCGTCGCTGTGCTGGAGGTGCGGGGTGCGGTCGCAGGGCACCTGGCAGCTCCCGCTGTCCGTACGGCCCGTGTTGTACGTCTCGGCGAGGACGATACGGCCGGTCTCGCGGTCCACGATCGGCGCGGGGTTGCCGTGTGTGTCGCCCGCGCCCTCGTTGACGACCTGGAGCGGGCCCCAGGTGCGGCCCCCGTCGGTGGAACGCTTGACCACGATGTCGATGTCGGCCGCGTCTCCGCAGTTCAGCACGCGGCCCTCGGCGAACGCCAGGAGCGTGCCCTTCGTGGTCCTCACGATCGCCGGGATCCGGAAGCAGGCGTAGCCGGGGTCCTGCGAGGCCTTGAAGAGGATCTGCTGGCTGAACTGCCCTGTCGCGGGCTCCGCGTCGGCTGCCGCCGTCGTCGGTTCGGCGCCGGCTGGGCCGGGCGACACGAGTAACGCGGCCACGGCGAGAACCGCGGTGAGCGCGGCGGTGACGAGTGATCTGAGACGTGCACGGTGACTTGACGGCATGGCGCGGCCCGCCCTTCATGCGTCTAGACAAACAGGACATCGGACATCCCACGTCCAACGTGCAGGGTCACAGACGCTACTTCGCGCCCAAGTGCCTCACAAGGGGTGCGGGGCCAAGCCGGTGACGAAGGGTCAGCGCCGCCGCCCCGCCCTTGGGTCCCGCCCCTGCCCTTCCATCCCCAGGGGCTCCGCCCCTCGGGGACGCGCATGGGGGACGGGGGCGCGCGTCGCGTGGCGAGCGCGAGCAGTTCACGGGCTTGTTGACATGGATTTCCGGTACGGACGGCTGCCGCGGGCTAACGTTCCGTCATGACCGCACCGGACACCGAATCCCACCCCGCCCTGGACCCGTCCCGCACGGCCCTCGTGCTCGTCGACCTGATGGACCGCATCGTCGGCCTGCCCCTGGAACCCCGCAAGGGAACCGACGTCCTCGTCGCCGCGGAAGAGCTGGCGAGCTCCTTCCGCTCCGCCGGCGCCCCCGTCGTGCTCATCCGCGTCGAACGCTCCGGCGCCGTCGAGCAGCCACCCGGCAGCGGTCTGGTCGCCGGCCTCGCCCGGGGCGGCGACCTGGAGATCGTGAAGCGGACCATCGGCGGCTTCCAGGGCACCGCCCTCGACGAGCGGCTGCGCGAGCGCGGCATCACCACGCTCGTCTTCGGCGGCATCGCCACGAACCTCGGCGTGGAGTCGACCGCGCGCGCCGCCGGTGACCTCGGCTACGACCTCGTCTTCGTGGAGGACGCGATGGCCGCGCTCACGGCCGCCGAGCACGACGCGTCGGTGCGGCTGGACTTCCCCCGGCTCGGCACCGTCGTCACGGCGCGCGACGTGCACTTCACAGACGTGCGCTTCACCTAGGGCTGAGGCGGGGCCCCTGCGGCGCAGGGGCGCTCCCCGCCGGTCGGGCCCCGCCGCCGTGTCGCGGGGAGCCGGTCAGCCCTGGGCGGCCGCGGCCCGCAGGGCGATACGGTCCTCGCCCGCGTACACGTTCATGGAGGCGCCCCGAAGGAAGCCGACGAGCGTCAGGCCCGACTCCAGCGCCAGGTCGACCGCCAGCGACGACGGGGCCGACACCGCCGCCAGCACGGGAATGCCCGCCATCACCGCCTTCTGCGCGAGCTCGAAGGAGGCGCGGCCCGACACCAGCAGGACCGCGCGGGACAACGGCAGCGCGCCGTTCTGCAGCGCACGCCCCACCAGCTTGTCCACCGCGTTGTGGCGGCCCACGTCCTCCCGTATGTCGAGGAGCTCGCCGTCCTCACTGAACAGGGCCGCCGCGTGCAGGCCCCCGGTCCGGTCGAAGACCCGCTGGGCCGCGCGCAGCCGGTCGGGGAGCTGCGCGAGCAGCGCGGGATCGAGACGGACCGGGGGAGCCTCACCGCCGTGCGCGTCGTGCGTGTCGTCGATCGGCCAGCGGGCCGTCGTACGGACCGCGTCCAGGCTCGCCTTTCCGCACAGCCCGCAGGACGACGTCGTGTACACGTTGCGTTCGAGCGTGATGTCCGGGATGACGACGCCCGGAGCGGTCTTCACGTCCACGATGTTGTACGTGTTCGAACCGTCCACCATGGCGCCCGCGCAGTACACGATGTTCTGTAGTTCGTCCGCCGTGCCCAGCACCCCCTCGCTCACCAGGAAGCCCGCCGCCAGCGCGAAGTCGTCGCCCGGGGTGCGCATGGTGATCGCGAGGGGCTTGCCGTTGAGCCGGATCTCCAGGGGTTCCTCGGCGACGAGCGTGTCCGGGCGGGCGGAGACCGCGCCGTCCCGGATGCGGATCACCTTGCGTCGTTCCGTGACTCGTCCCATGTCCCCTCAGTCCCGATCAGTCCCGGTTCCGTACGTGCTGGTGGCCGAAGCGGCCCTTGATGCAGAGGTTGCCGTGGGTCACCGGGTTGTCGTGCGGCGAGGTGACCTTCACGATCTCATTGTCCTGCACGTGCAGGGTGAGATTGCAGCCCACTCCGCAGTACGCGCACACCGTCGTCGTCTCCGTCTGCGCGGACTCGTCCCAGGTACCGACCGCGCGCATGTCGAACTCCGACTTGAAGGAGAGCGCGCCCATCGGGCACACCTCGATGCAGTTCCCGCAGTACACGCACGCCGAGTCGGTGAGCGGCGCGTCGTGCTCGACGGCGATCCGGGCGTCGTAGCCGCGCCCGGCGACGGAGATCGCGAACGTGTTCTGCCACTGGTCGCCGCACGCGTCCACGCACTTGTAGAAGAGGATGCTTGCGGCTGTGCCGGGCGCGCTCGGTGTCGGTACGGACCTCCATGCCGGGCTCGGCCTTGCGGGAACAGGCCGGGACGAGGGTCCTGGAGCCCTCGACCTCGACCACACAGACCCGCCAGGCGTTCTTGGGGGTGAGGGTGTCGCCCTGGCAGAGGGTCGGGACGTCCTTGCCCGCGACCCGGCAGGCGTCGAGGATCGTCGGGCCCTCGGGGGCGCGCACCGGCTCCCCGTCGATGGTGAATTCCAGGAGGCGACGCGGCACTCCGAGCGGTATCACGGTCATTCGTACGCCCCCAGACCGGTCGATGGCGGATTCCGCGGCGTTCCACGCGGTCTGCCCGAGACCGCAGATCGAGGCGTTCCGCATGGCGCGGCCCACCTTGCGCAGCAGGGCGATGTCGTCGGCCGCGGCCGCCCCGTGCGCTCGGCGATCCGGTGCAGCGCCGCTGGAGGGCATCACCGACGACCGGTCACCGCCGCGATGTCACGGCACGGCGCGGTATGGCACGGCATGGCACGGCGCGGACCACCCATCCCGCGCGCACCTCGACGTCCAGCCCGGCGTCGGCGGTGAGGGGCACCCGCACCGTGAGCGCCGCGTCGTCGAACCGGCCCTCCTGGCGCGCCCATTCCACCCATACGACGAGATCGGCGGCCGAGTCCGGGGCGCTCCGGGAGCACAGGGGCACGGCCGGGGCGCCCCACGGGGCCGTCACGCCGGTGAGCCCGGCGAGGTAATGGCGCGTGGCGTGCGGGCCGTCGGCCAGTGCCTTCAGGGCCGCTCTGGCCTCGGCCTCGGTTCCCACGGTCCAGGTGTCCGCGGTTCCCGGGGTCGGGGTGACCGCCGTCGGCGCTTCCGTCGGTCCGGTTCGCAGAGGGGTACCGGCCGGGCCCTCCGTGTCGGCCGTACGGTCCGGGATCAGGGCGACGACGACACCCCGGCGGTGGTCGGGGCCGGGCAGGGTGAGCCGGCCGGAGGCGGCGTCGGGGCCGGTCGCGGCCTCGCTGCCGGCCGGCCGCCCGGTGTCGGCCCGTACCCGGGCGACGAGTTCGGTGAGGGTGTCGCAGACGGCGAGTGCCCCGGTGACACCGAGCACCGACCAGCCGCCGGGGCGCACCGCGATGCGCCCCGCCCGGCGGCCCGCGAGCCGCGTCACGGCCGTCGCCACGGCGGAGCGTGCGGCGACCTCGGCGGTGAGCGGCCGGGCCCAGTCGCCGAGGGCCTGTGTGCCGCCGCACGCCCCGCACATCAGGGCATCACGTCCCCGGAGTTGGGGCCGAGGGTCTGGCCGGTGTAGAGGTTGCCGCCCGGATCGGAGGCGAGGAGGACAGCCGTCGGGGCGATCTCCTCGGGCCGGCCGAAGCGCCCGAGCGGCAACTCCGCGCGTTTGGCGTCCTTCCACTCCTCGGTGATGCCGTCCACCATCGGCGTCTCGACCGGCCCCGGGGCGATGGCGTTGACGAGGATGCCGTGCGGAGCCGCTTCCAGGGCGAGGGACTTGGTGAAGCCGATCACCCCGGCCTTGGCCGCGGAGTAGTGGGCGAGCCCGGTTCCGCCCTTGATGCCGAGCTGCGACGCGATGTTGATGATGCGGCCGGAGCCGCGTGCGGTCATGCCGGGCAGCACGGCGCGGCAGCACAGGAACACCCCGGTGAGGTCCACCGCGAGAGTCTGCGCCCAGGTCGCGAGGGACATCTCGGCGACGGGCGCCTCGGTGAGGATGCCCGCGGAGTTGACCAGGATGTCGATCCCGCCGCCGAGCCGGGCCTCGGCATCGGCCACGGCGGCGGCGACGGACGCCTCCTCGGTGATGTCCACGCGGACGGCGCCGACGGCCCCGACGGAGCGGGCCGTGGCAGCGGCGCGGTCGCCGTCGTGGTCGGCGAGCACCACTCGGGCTCCTTCCGCGACGAACGCCGTCGCGATGGCGGCGCCGATGCCGCCCGCCGCCCCGACCACCAGCGCGGTGCGGTCCTTCAGTACCTGCATGGCCTTCTCTGCCCCTCTCACGGTTCTCACAGCTCTCGTGCTTCTCACGGTCGACTTCCCGGTCGGTCGCGGTGCCCCGGGACGCCCGGTTCCCGGATCGCCCCGGTTCCCGGTCGTCCCGGCTCTCGAGTCACTCAGGCGGGCATGCGCACGGTGAGTCCGCCGTCGACGACGATCTCCTGGCCGGTGAGGTACGAGGCTTCGGGCGAGGTGAGGAAACGGATCACCTCGGCGATCTCCTCGGGGCGCCCGGCGCGGCCGAGCGGGATGTCCCGGCCCGCGCGCTCCAGCCCGTCCGGGCCCAGGGAGTTGACCGGGTCGAGGGACTGTGGGGTCACCACATAGCCCGGGACCACGGTGTTGACGCGGATGCCGCGCGGCGCGAGTTCGACGGCGAGGCTGCGCACCAGCCCGAACACCCCCGCCTTCGCGGCACCGTAGTGGGCGTGTTCTCCCCAGCCGTACACCCCGCCCGCGATGGAGGACACGGCGACCAGGGCGCCCGGCCCGGTCATGGCCCCGACCGCCGAGCGGAACGTGCGCAGGACGCCGGTGAGGTCGACCTGGAGCAGGTCGTCCCAGGCGGTGTCGTCGAGGTCGGCGAGCGCGGCCCGGCGCAGGATCCCGGCGCCCGCGACCGCGATGTCCAGCCGCCCCCACTCGTCCAGGGCCCGCTGTGCGAAGGCGTCGGTCTGGGCCGAGGACCGTACGTCGAGTTCGTGGACGACACAGGTGCCGCCCGCGGTCTCCACGGCCCGTACGGTCTCCCGCGGGTCGTGCGGGTCCCCGGGGTAGCTGCCGACGACCGTACGGATGCCGTGGCGTGCGTAGGTCACGGCCAGGGAGGCTCCGATGCCGCTGGCGGCACCGGTGATGACGGCGACGGGGCGCTGGTCGTGGTCAGCCATGGAGGGTCTCCACCTTGCGTGCGGCGAACATGACGAGCCCGGACAGGGAGGTGCCGATCGCGCCGACCAGGAGCGCCGCGGTGTTCCAGCCGGTCCCGGAGGCGAGCAGCGCGGTCACGATGAGTCCGGCGACGATGGCACCGGGCTGCGAGAGGGCGTTGAGGAAGGCGGTGCCCGTGGCCCGGCAGCCGGTGTCGTAGCACTCGCCCATGTAGAAGAGCAGCGCCGCGTACGGGCCGACCAGGAAGAACATGCCGAGGGAGTAGAGGGCGACGACCGCGAAGGTGCCGTGGGCGACGGTGAGGGTGAGGGTGAAGAAGATCCCGGAGACGATCCAGCCGAAGCCGATGACGTTGCGGCGGCCGACGCGGTCGCCGATCCAGCCGTGGAAGACATAGCCGAGGTATCCCACGGCGTTGATCACGATCAGCATCACCAGGGACCCGGTGAAGCTGACGTGCTTGCCCTCCGTGAGGACCGTGGTGCCGAGGACACTGAAGACCTGGATGCCGAACCAGTTGACGATCCACGCGAGTCCGAGGACCAGGGTGTTGCGCAGCGCGGTGCCGCGGAAGATAGCCGCGAGCGGGGCCTTGGGCTGCTCCTCGACGCCGTAGGAGCGGGCGAGGGCGGCCGCCTCGTCGGTGCGGCCCTCCTTGCGCAGCGCGCGCAGCCTCAGTTCCAGTTCGAACTGCGGGGATTCCTTGAGGCCGCGCCGGGTCAGGGCGATGACCGCGGCGGGGAAGACGGCGAGGAGGAAACAGCCGCGCCAGCCGACCAGCGGAAGGAAGACGGCGACGAAGGCGGCGGCGAGGAGCACACCGAGTGGCCAGCCGCCCTGCACCAGGCTGTAGACGAACCCGCGGCGCTTCTTGATCTTCTCGTCCTCGGTGACGGCGTAGATCTCGTTGAGGTAGGTGGCGTTGACGGCCTGTTCGGACAGTCCGAGGCCGCCGAGCGCACGGACCCCGACCAGGTATCCGGCGCCGGGGGTGACGGCGGTCGCCGCGGAGGCGAGGGCGGTGCCGGCGACGGTGAGGATCATGCCTTTGCGGCGCCCGATGCGGTCGACGAGAGGGCCGACGCCGAGCGCGACGATCGCCGTACCGACGGATATGAGGGTGGACACGAACGAGGCGGTGGCCGAGTCCCAGCCGAAGTGGGTGGACATCTCCGGCAGCAGCGTGCCGAAGAGGATGTAGTCGTAGACGGCGAAGAGCCAGGCCAGGAAGGCGATGACGGTGGCCTTGCGGGTGGCGCGGACACCGACTCCGGGGAAGGAGCGGGTGGGGCCGGTGACAGTGCCGGCCGCCGTGCCGGGGGTTGCAGCGGACATCGGAAAGCACCCTTCTACGGGAGCGGTTCGGGTCTGGGCGAGAACGGGAGCGGGTGCGGGCACGCGGACCCGACGGGGTCCGGAACGGGTGCGTGCCGGGGAAGGGGAGAGAGGGGGAGTGGGTCGTCCGGGCCGCGCGAACGGCGTACGCGGAGCACGTCGCGCGGTGCACACGGACAGCGGGCCGACGGCAACGGCAACGGCAACGGCAACGGCGACGGCAACGACGACGACGGCAACGGCACCGTGACGACCCGACGGCGCCGGCCGGCCGGGAAGGGGCGGGACGCAGCGGGACGAGCGGCGGTGGCCGTCAGCCGCGCGGGGTGCGGGCGATGAAGTCGTCGGCGATCTCGTCGAAGGTGGACCAGGTCACGCCCTCGTGGCCGCCGATGTGGTCGATGAGACGTTCCAGCATCAGCAGGTTCTGCGGGCGCCCGGAGACATCGGGGTGGATCGTCATCGTGAAGACCCCGTAGTCCATCTCGCGGTAGACCCAGTCGAACTGGTCGCGCCACATCTGTTCGAGGTCGCGCGGGTTCACGAAGCCGTGGCTGTTGGCGCTGGCCTTGACGAACATCATGGGTGGCAGGTCGTCCAGGTACCAGTTGGCCGGGATCTCCACCAGGCCGGTCTCCTCGCCCCGCACCAGCGGCTTCATCCACTGCTCGGCGGGCAGCGAGTAGTTGATCTTGGTCCAGCTGTCGCCGACGCGCACGTAGTAGGGGCTGAAGTCGTTGTGCATCAGCGAGTGGTCGTACTTGATGCCGCGTTCCAGCAGGAGTTCGTTGGTGACCGGGGAGAACTCCCACCAGGGGGCGACATAGCCGGTGGGGCGGCGGCCCGAGACCTGCTCGACCAGGTCGATACCGCGGTCCAGCACCGCGCTCTCCTGGGCGCGGGTCATGGCGATGGGGTTCTCGTGCGAGTAGCCGTGGATACCGATCTCATGTCCGGCGTCCACGACCATCCGGGTCTGGTCCGGGAACGTCTCGATGGAGTGCCCGGGGATGAACCAGGTGGTGCGCAGGTCACGGCGTTCGAACAGGCGGAGGATCCGCTCCACGCCGACCTCGCCCGCGAACAGACCGCGGGAGATGTCACAGGGCGAGTCCTCGCCGCCGTAGGAGCCGAGCCACCCGGCCACGGCGTCCACGTCCACGCCGAAGGCGACACGGATGTCCTTGCTTGCCTTGCTCATGATCACTCATTCCTCTCGGTGGAGCGGACGGGCACGGTGGCCCGTCCGGGGAAGCCGGCACCGGAAGACCGCGGGGCGGCGGCGTCCGGGCCGCACGGATCGGTGCGGGGGGATTCGGAGTGGGGGGATTCGGAGCGGAGGGATTCAGTGCGGGGGGATTCAGCGCGGGAAGAGGTGGAGCCGGGAGAGTCGGAGGGGCGTGGAGAGTCGGTGTGGGGGACGTCGCCCTCGGGGAAGTCGGCGTCGGGGAAGTCGGCGTGCCTGCCCAGTTCGCTCGCGGCGCGTACCGGATCAGGGTCCGTGGCCAGGAGCGCGGTGAGCAGGATGCGTGCCTGGGAGGCGCGGAGCGTGCCGGTGGGCACGGCCCCCGCGCGCACCAGGTCGGCGCCGCCGCCGTTGCCGTACAGCGCGGCGACAGGACCTGCGTGCACCCGGCTGGACAGTGCCACCACGATCCCGGCGCGGGTCAGCCGGGCGATCGCGGCGCACACGTCGTGGTTGGCGTTGCCCGCGCCGGTCGCCTCCAGCACCAGGCCGCGCGCGCCCGCGGCGGCGAACGCGTCCATGGCGATGGCGTCCGAGCCCGGGTAGCAGGCCACGATGTCCACGCGGGCGGCCTCCAGATCCAGCGCCGAGGGGCCGAGCGCGGGCGGCCGTACCGGCCGGGCGGAGAGCCGGGGCACCCCTCGCGTCACCCGGCCGAGCGGGCCGGAGTCCGGGGCAGAGAACGCCTCCGGCGCGAGCGTGTGGGACTTGCGCGCGCCGCGGGCGGCGAAGATCCGCCCGTCGAAGACGATCAGCACTCCGCAGCCCGCCATCTGCGGTGACGCGGCGACCGCGACCGCGTCGGCGAGGTTGCGCGGACCGTCGGTGTCCCGGTTCGCGGCGTGCCGCTGGGCGCCGGTGAACACCACAGGACGCGGGTCCCGGTGCACCAGGTCGGCGAGGAACGCGGTCTCCTCCAGGGTGTCGGTGCCGTGCGTGACGACCACGCCCGCCACGTCGGGATCGTCCAGCGCCCGGTGCACTTCGCGGACGATGCCGGCCATGCCGCCGGGCGTGAGCAGATAACTGCCGACCCGCGCGACGTCCCGACCCTCCACGGCGACATCCGCCGGGCCGGGCAGCCCGGGCAGCCCGGCGAGCAGCGCCTCCGCACCGTCCGTGGCACGCGCGGCACCACGGCTGTCGGGGCGGGAGGCGATGGTTCCGCCGGTGGAGAGGACGACGACCCTGCGCACGAGGAGACCTCCTGGCCAACTAGAGCAAACGATTGGACCAAACGTTTGGGTATCTTGCACGCATGGGTGCGTCCGGTCAATGACCTCACTGTTACGATCACGGAAAACGCCGTCCGCACCCGGCGGCGCGCTCACCGGGCACCGGCCATCGGCGGGCCGTCCGGGGGATCAGGCCGGAGGGAGCCACCGGAGCCTCGTCACCGCAGGTCAGGTCCCTGCGGCCACCGGCACCGGACGGAACGGGCCTGGACGGAACGGGCCTGGACGGAACGGCACGGCACCGCACCGCACAGGGCGGCACCGCACAGGACGGGAGGGACACGGGCAGCGATGGACCCGCAGCGTCCACAAGTAACCCTGCGCATGTTGGCCGACCGGCTGGGGCTTCACGTCTCGACGGTGTCACGCGCCCTGCACGCCAAGCCCGAGGAGGGCCGGCGTGCCGCGTCCAGTGCCACCATCGCCCGGATCAGGGAACTCGCCGACGAGCTCGGCTACCAGCCCAACCCGCACGCCACGAGCCTGCGGACCCAGCGCAGCAATCTGGTCGGCGTCCTGGTGCCCCGGCTGTCGGACCTGGTGCTCGCGACCGTCTACGAGGGGATCCAGGAGGCGGCGCGCGCCCAGGGTCTGTCCACCTTCGTGACCAACACCAAGGACGAGCCCGACACACAACGGGCCCAGACGGAGATGATGCTGGCCCGCCGGGTCGACGGTCTGATCTTCGGCGACGCCCGTGCCGACGGCGCCCTGCTGGCCGAGACCGCCGCCCGCGGTGTGCCGTTCGTCCTGGTCAGCCGGCACGTGGCCGGGCACACCTCGGTGACCTGCGACGACCCGCTGGGCGGTCGGCAGGTGGCCGAGCACCTTCTGGGCCTCGGACACCGCGACTTCGCTGTGATCGCCGGCGAGCCCTACGCGAGCACGGGCATCGACCGTACGCGAGGCTTCCTGGAACGCTGCGCCGAGGACGGCATGACCGTTCCCGCCGACCGGATCGTGCACTCCGCCTTCGACGCCAGGGGTGGCCGACAGGCCGCCGACCGGGTCCTGGACGCCCCCGGCCCACAGCCGACCGCGCTCTTCGCCGTCAACGACTTCGCGGCGATCGGGGCCATGGGCGCGCTCCGCGACCGGGGTCTGAGCCCCGGTCAGGACATCGCGGTCGTCGGTTTCAACGACACCCCGCTCGCGGCCGAGTTGCCCATCCCGCTCACCAGCGTCCGCTCACCCATGCACGAGATGGGCCGCCGCGGCCTGGACCTGCTCACCCGCCTCCTCGCCGGCGAGCCCGCCCCCTCGGAACGCCTTGCCCCGACCCTCGTCGTACGGGCGTCCAGCGACCGGCCGCCACGGTCCTGACGCGACCGGCCCCACGGTCCTGACGTGACCGTTCGCCACGGTCCTGACGCGATCGTTCGCCCCCTCCTCACGATCGTTCGTCCCCTCCTTGCGACCGTTCACCCCCTCCTTGCGACCGCTCATCCCGTCGTACCGACCGTTCGTCGCGCCTGGCGTACCGTTCACCGCATACGGTCGACAAGATGACGTGTCCTGCTTCCCAACTCCCTGGCCGGTTCCTATCGTTCGGGATCATGAGCCCCCCTGTAGCACCGCCCGGCTGGAGCCGCTGGCTCGTCCCGCCGGCCGCACTCTCGGTCCATCTCTCCATCGGACAGGCCTACGCCTGGAGCGTGTTCAAGCCGCCGCTGGAGTCCGCGCTCGGTCTCAGCGGAACGCAGAGCGCGCTGCCCTTCCAGCTCGGCATCGTCATGCTCGGACTGTCAGCCGCGTTCGGCGGCACGCTCGTGGAGCGCAACGGGCCGCGCTGGGCGATGACCGTGGCCCTCGTCTGCTTCTCCTCCGGCTTTCTGGTCTCGGCCCTCGGTGCCGCCGTGGAGCAGTACTGGCTGATCGTGCTCGGCTACGGCTTCATCGGCGGTATCGGACTGGGCATCGGCTACATCTCGCCCGTCTCGACGCTGATCAAGTGGTTCCCCGACCGGCCCGGCATGGCCACCGGCATCGCCATCATGGGCTTCGGTGGCGGCGCCCTCATCGCCTCGCCGTGGTCCACGCAGATGCTGGAGTCCTTCGGCTCCGACTCCTCCGGGATCGCGCTCGCCTTCCTCGTCCACGGACTGGCGTACGCCGTCTTCATGTCGCTCGGTGTGCTGCTGGTGCGCGTGCCGAGGAGAGAGAAGCCGGTCGACAGCGGGCCGGGCGTCTTCGACGGGGTGCAGGTCTCGGCGCGCAGCGCACTGCGCACCCCGCAGTTCTGGTGTCTGTGGGTCGTGCTCTGCATGAACGTGACCGCGGGCATCGGCATCCTGGAGAAGGCCGCCCCCATGATCACGGACTTCTTCGCCGACTCCTCGACCCCGGTGTCCGTCACCGCGGCCGCGGGATTCGTCGCGCTGCTGTCGGCGGCCAACATGGCGGGCCGTATCTGCTGGTCGTCCACGTCCGACCTGATCGGGCGCAAGAACATCTACCGCGTCTACCTGGGCGTGGGCGCGGTGATGTACCTGCTGATCGCCTTGTTCGGAGACTCCTCCAAGCCGCTGTTCATCGTCTGCGCGCTGGTCATCCTGTCGTTCTACGGCGGCGGCTTCGCCACCATCCCGGCGTATCTGAAGGACCTGTTCGGTACCTACCAGGTCGGCGCGATCCACGGTCGGCTGCTCACCGCCTGGTCCACGGCCGGCGTCCTCGGGCCGCTGATCGTGAACTGGATCGCCGACCGGCAGGAGGCGGCGGGCAAGCACGGCTCGTCGCTCTACGACCTGTCCTTCTTCATCATGATCGGCTTGCTCGTCGTCGGCTTCGTCGCCAACGAGTTCGTCCGGCCCGTCCACGCCCGTCATCACGTCCCCGCGCCGAAGGAGGCCACCGCCGATGTCGTCCAGCGACAGCAGCCCGAATCCGCCTGACCGGCGTGCCCTGATCGCCGTCTCCTGGCTGTGGGTCGGGCTGCCACTCGGCTACGGACTGTACGAACTCGTACGAAAGGCGACGCAGCTGTTCACGGGGTGAGGGGCCGCTGTCCGGCACAAGGGCGTGCACCTTGGACACCCGGACGATTGTTCGGGCGTCCAAGGGAATGACAGAAGCCCACAACCCTGCCGCCCCTTTCCTGTGTCTGTACGTGCACACTTACCCGTGAGTCAGTGATCAGACTGGTGAATCCCGCTACCCGAGGCTACGAGGGGGATCCACCCATGAACGGCACTCGCATCGCCGCCGTCGGCCACTACCAGCCCGCCAAGGTGCTCACCAACGAGGACCTGGCGGGCATGGTCGACACCAGTGACGAGTGGATCAAGTCCCGGGTGGGCATCCGTACGCGCCACATCGCCGGGCCCGAAGAGCCCGTGGACGAGCTGGCCTCGCAGGCCGGCGCCAAGGCGCTCGCCGCCGCGGGCCTCGCCCCCGGCGCCGTCGACCTCGTTGTGGTCGCCACCTCCACGGCCGTCGACCGCTCCCCGAACACCGCCGCCCGGGTCGCCGCCCGCCTGGGCATCCCCTCCCCGGCCGCCCTGGACGTCAACGTCGTCTGTGCGGGCTTCACCCATGCGCTCGCCACCGCCGACCACGCCGTCCGCGCAGGCTCGGCGAGCCGTGCCCTGGTCATCGGCGCCGACAAGATGTCCGAGGTCACGGACTGGACCGACCGCACGACCTGCGTGCTCGTGGGCGACGGAGCGGGCGCGGCCGTCGTCGAGGGCGCCGACGGCGAGCCCGGCATCGGACCGGTGCTCTGGGGCTCGGTGCCGGAGATGGGGCACGCGGTGCGCATCGAGGGAACGCCCCCCAAGTTCGCGCAGGAGGGGCAGAGCGTGTACCGCTGGGCGACCACCCAGCTGCCGCCCATCGCCCGGAAGGCGTGCGAGCGTGCGGGGCTCACTCCCGAGGAACTCGCCGCGGTCGTGCTGCACCAGGCCAACCTGCGGATCATCGAACCGCTCGCGGAGAAGATCGGCGCGGTGAACGCCGTGGTGGCACGGGACGTCGTCGAGTCCGGGAACACCTCGGCGGCGAGCATCCCGCTGGCCCTGTCCAAGCTGGTCGAGCGCGGCGAGATCTCCACCGGGGACCCGGTGCTGCTGTTCGGCTTCGGCGGGAACCTGTCGTACGCGGGGCAGGTCGTCCGCTGCCCGTGAGGACTCCACTGGTCGTGAGGGCCCCACACTTCCGTGCGGGCCCCATTGCCGGTCCGGGCCCCACTTTCAGTGAGAGTCCCACTTCCAGCGCGGGCCCGTGCCCCTTCGACGGCGCCGAATGATCTCTCGGTGATGCCGATGTGACGAGGCCAACTCCCCCCAGGCCTGGCTCCTGTGCACCGTAGACTGTAGACGAAAGACAATCCATACTGGCTTTCCGGCTGCTGCCGCGCCGCCGTTGCCCTGGAGGGGGACGCGATGTTGTCGACAGGACTGCCGCAGGGGGCGGTGCCCAAGCTCGAACGCCCCGGTCCGCTGCGCGACCGCGTGTACGAGGCGCTGCTCGAACTCATCACGACGCGTGCCCTCCAGCCCGGCCAGCACCTGGTCGAGAGCGAGCTCGCCGGCCATCTCGGAGTCTCCCGGCAGCCGGTGCGCGAGGCCCTGCAGCGGCTGAACACCGAGGGCTGGGTCGACCTGCGGCCCGCCCAGGGCGCGTTCGTGCACGAGCCCACCGAGGAGGAGGCGGACCAACTCCTCACGGTGCGCACGCTGTTGGAGGCCGAGGCGGCCCGGCTCGCCGCCGCCAACGCGGGCACGGCGGGCGTCACGGCGCTGGAGGAGCTGTGCGCCGAGGGCGAGAGCGCGGTCGAGGCCGACGACGTGGACGGCGCGGTCGCGATGAACGCCCGCTTCCACGCGAAGGTCATGGAACTCGCGGGCAACACGGTCCTCGCCGAACTCGCCGCCCAGGTCGACCGCCGCGTCCGCTGGTACTACACGCCGGTCGCCCGGCAGCGCGGACAGCAGTCCTGGATCGAGCACCGAGACCTGATCGCCGCGATCGCGGCCCGTGACGAGCAGCGCGCCACCGAGGTCATGCGCGCCCACACGGAGCACACGCGCAGGACGTACCACGCACGTCCGCGGTCGTAGGGCCTCGGGTATCTCACGCCCGCGGTCGTAGGGCCCGAGTGCACGCCCGCGGTCGTAGGGCCCGAGTGCGGAGTGCCCGCGGCCGTTGGGTCTCGCATGTCGCACGCCCGCGGATGGGCGGGTTGCGTGCGCTCGTAGGCGCTGCTGCCAGTGCATCACGTCACCGGGTGTGCCGTGGCTTTCAAGGGGCGCGGGGCTGTGACATGTGCGGCTCTGCAGCGTGGGCGTGCCCAGCCACAACGAACCCGCAGCCGGCCACCTTCCGGAGTGGGCCCCGAGGGGGACAAACGTCGTCTCTGCTGGGCATCCGACCCGTCTTTGTCCTGTGAGTGGAGAAAGTAGTTAGCAATTCGTGCGCAAGTTCTTCCCACTCGCGGCAGCCACTGCTACGTTCCCCTCGAAAGCAGGCCACACATGTGGCTGGAACCCGACGGACACAGGCCGGTTGAGGCGGGGAGGGGCTCGTGAGACGCATGACGGCTCGACCCGCGAACACCCACCAGGCCCGGCTGCTGCGTCTGTTGCGGGACGGTGGCCCCAACTCCAGAGCTCAGCTCGGTGATCAGGTCGACCTCTCGCGGTCGAAGCTGGCCGTCGAGGTGGAGCGGCTGCTGGAGACGGGCCTGATCGTGGCCGACGGACTCGCCGCCTCGCGCGGCGGCCGTCGCTCGCACAACATCCGGCTCGCCCCGAACCTCCGCTTCCTGGGCGTCGACATCGGCGCGACCTCCGTCGACGTCGCCGTCACCAACGCGGAGCTGGAGGTCCTCGGGCACATCAACCAGCCGATGGACGTACGGGAAGGCCCCGTCGCCGTCTTCGAGCAAGTCCTGGCCATGGCTGCCAAGCTGAAGGCGTCAGGGCTCGCGGAGGGCTTCGACGGCGCCGGTATCGGCGTCCCCGGGCCGGTCCGTTTCCCCGAGGGCATTCCGGTAGCGCCGCCGATCATGCCGGGCTGGGACGGCTTCCCGGTGCGGGAGGCGCTCAGCCAGGAGCTCGGCTGCCCGGTCATGGTCGACAACGACGTGAACCTGATGGCGACGGGGGAGCAGCACGCGGGCGTGGCGCGCTCCGCGGGCGACTTCCTCTGCGTCAAGATAGGCACCGGTATCGGCTGCGGCATCGTCGTCGGCGGTGAGGTGTACCGCGGTACGACGGGCAGCGCGGGCGACATCGGGCACATCGTGGCGGTACCGGACGGCCGGCCGTGCGCCTGCGGCAACCGGGGCTGCCTGGAGGCCTACTTCAGCGGCGCCGCGCTCGCCCGTGACGCCACCGAGGCCGCCCAACAGGGGCTCTCGGCCGAACTCGCGAACCGACTGGAAACCAACGGCTCCCTCAGTGCCGCCGACGTCGCCGCCGCGGCCGCCGCCGGCGACGCCACCGCACTCGACCTGATCCGCGAGGGCGGAAACCGCACCGGCCAGGTCATCGCCGGACTCGTCAGCTTCTTCAATCCGGGCCTGGTGGTGATCGGCGGCGGCGTCACCGGCCTCGGCCACACGCTGCTCGCCGCCATCCGCACCCAGGTCTACCGCCAGTCGCTGCCTCTCGCGACCGGCAACCTGCCCATTGTTCTCGGGGAGCTGGGACCAGCCGCCGGAGTCATCGGCGCGGCCCGGCTGATCAGCGACCACCTGTTCTCGCCCGCGTAAGCCCACTCCAGCAGTACCGGTCACCAGTTCAGCGCCCTGCTCAGCCCCACTCAGCCCTGTTCTGCCTTGCTCCGCCCTGCCCTGCTCAGCCCTGTCCTGAACATGCCTGCCCCAGCAGGTGCATCGCCCTGAAACCGGCCCGCACGCCCGCCAAGGGGAACCGTCATGGCACCAGAACCACCGCTGCTCACCATGTCCGGCATCACCAAGTCGTTCCCCGGAGTCCGGGCTCTGGACGGCGTCGACCTCGACGTCCAGGCCGGCGAAGTGCACTGCCTGCTCGGCCAGAACGGCGCCGGGAAGTCCACCCTCATCAAGGTCCTCGCGGGCGCCCACCAGCCCGACGACGGCACGATCACCTGGCGCGGCGAACCCGTCACCCTCAAGTCCCCGATCGCCGCCATGCGCCTCGGCATCGCCACCATCTACCAGGAACTCGACCTGGTGGAGGGCCTGTCGGTGGCCGAGAACGTCCACCTCGGCCACGAACCCACGGCCGCCGGCTTCGTCGTCCGGGGGAAGGCGGCCAAGGAGTCGACAGCCGCTCTGCTGGGGCGACTCGGTCATCCCGAGATCGATCCCGCCCGGCTCGTCGGTGACCTGTCCGCCGCCCACCAGCAGATCGTCTCGATGGCCAGGGCGCTCTCCCACGAGGTACGGCTCATCGTCATGGACGAGCCGTCCGCCGCGCTCGACCCGGACGAGGTCGACAACCTGTTCCGGATCGTGGGCGACCTGACCGCCGACGGGGTGGCGGTCGTGTACATCTCGCACCGCCTGGAGGAGATCCGCCGCATCGGCGACCGCGTGACCGTACTGAAGGACGGGCGCGCCGTGGCGGGTGGGCTGCCCGCGGAGAGCACGCCGACGCGCGAGGTCGTGGCGCTGATGACGGGACGGAACGTCGAGTACGTCTTCCCGGACCGGCCGCCCGCGCCGCCCGCGGACGGCACGCCGGTCCTCCAGGTGCGAGGGCTGGCCCGCGACGGCGAGTTCGAGCCCTTCGACCTGGAGGTCCGCCCCGGCGAGATCGTGGGTCTGGCCGGCCTCGTCGGCTCCGGGCGGTCGGAGATCCTGGAGACGATCTACGGCGCCCGCAAGCCCACCGCAGGTCAGGTCGTCGTCGACGGGCGGCCGTTGCGCCTCGGCAGCGTACGGGCCGCCGTCGGCGCGGGACTCGGACTCGCCCCCGAGGAGCGCAAGGCACAGGCGCTGCTGATGCTGGAGTCCGTCACCCGAAACGTTTCTGTGTCGTCCATGTCCCGCTTCGCACGCGGCGGCTGGATCGACCGGGGGGCCGAGCTCGCAGCGGCGCGGGCCGCGACCCGGGAGCTGTCGCTGCGGCCCGACAACCCGTCCGCGCCGGTGCGCACGCTGTCCGGCGGCAACCAGCAGAAGGCCGTCCTGGCCCGCTGGCTGCTGCGCGGCTGCCGCGTCCTGCTGCTCGACGAACCCACCCGAGGCGTCGACGTCGGCGCCCGCGCCGAGCTGTACGCGGTGATCCGCCGCCTCGCCGACGACGGCCTGGCCGTGCTGCTGGTCTCCAGCGAGGTCCCCGAGGTGCTCGGCCTCGCCGACCGCGTCCTGGTGCTCCGCGAGGGCCGCGTCGTCCACACCGCGCCCGCCCGTGAACTCGACGAACACCGCGTACTCGACCTCGTCATGGAAGGAAGCCCGGTGGCCAGTGATGGAAGCCCTGTGGCCGGTGAAGGGAGCCCGGCGTCATGACACAGCCCGTGTCCCCGCCCCGGAGCGGAACCGGCAAAATGACACCAGTCAGTGAACCGCCCGCCTGGCGCGCTCTCCTCTTCCGCGCCGACGTCCGCACTCTCTCACTCCTCGGTGTCCTCGCCGCGCTGATCGTCATCGGCGGCATCACCAGGCCCGACGAGTTCCTCGACACCCGCAACCTCCAGCTCGTCCTCACTCAGGCCTCGGTGGTCGGTGTCGTCACCGTCGGCATGACCTTCGTCATCACCTCCGGCGGCATCGACCTCTCCGTCGGCGCGATCGTCGCCCTCGCCTCCGTATGGGCGACGACGGTGGCCACACAGGAGTACGGCTTCGCCGGCATCCTCTTCACCGCGGTACTCGTCGGTGTCGGGTGCGGGCTGGTGAACGGAGTGCTCATCGCGTACGGCGGGGTGGTTCCGTTCATCGCCACGCTCGCCATGCTCGCCTCGGCCCGCGGACTCGCGCTCCTGATCACCGAGGGCAGGACTCAGATCGTCACGGTCGACGGCATTCTGAGCCTCGGCGAGCGCGACGCGTACGTGCTGGGCATACCGCCGCTCGTCCTCGTCTTCGCGGCCGTGACGATCGTCGGCTGGCTGGTGCTGAACCGCACGACGTTCGGCCGGCGCACGGTTGCCGTCGGCGGCAACGCGGAGGCGGCTCGCCTCGCCGGTATCGACGTCCGGCGGCAGCGGCTGTACATGTACCTGCTGTCCGGGCTGTGCTGCGGCATCGCAGCGTTCCTGCTGATCGTGCTGTCCGGCTCGGGCCAGAACACCAACGGCAACCTGTACGAGCTCGACGCCATCGCGGCCGTGATCATCGGCGGCACGCTGCTCAGTGGCGGCCGGGGCACCATCACGGGCTCCGTGCTCGGCATCCTGATCTTCACCACGATCACCAACATCTTCGCGCTGAACAACCTCCAGAGCGACGTCCAGCAGATCGCCAAGGGCGCGATCATCGTCGCCGCGGTCCTGGTCCAGCGACGTACGCCAAGCACAACGACCTGACACGGAAGGGCCCCCACACCATGGCACACCGCACGAGCCGCAGAGGACTGCTCTTCGGGACCGCCGCCGTCTCGGCCGGCGCCCTCCTCACCGCATGCACCAGCAACGAGTCGAGCGACGAGCCCGCGGCGAAGGACCAGCCGGCCGCCGACGACAAGCCCGGCAAGGAGGTCACGATCGGTTTCGCCGGGCCGCAGGCCGACCACGGCTGGCTCAACGCCATCAACGAGAACGCCAAGAGCCGCGCGGAGAAGTACGAGGACGTCACGCTGGAGATCACCGAGGGCTCCAACGACACCGCCCAGCAGATCGGCCAGATCGAGACCCTCATCAACAAGAAGGTCGACGTCCTGGTGATCCTGCCGGCGGACGGCAAGGCCCTCACCCAGGTCGGGCTGAAGGCGATGCGCGCCGGCATCCCCGTGGTGAACCTGGACCGGATCTTCAACACCCCGCAGGCGTACCGCTGCTGGATCGGCGGCGACAACTACGGCATGGGCCTCAACGCCGGCCACTACATCGGCGAGAAGCTCAAGGACAAGCCGAACGCCCGTGTCATCGAACTCGCCGGGGTCGACAGTCTGGAGCTGACCCGGCAGCGCACCCAGGGTTTCGACGACGCGCTGAAGAACTACCCGAACATCAAGAAGGTGGCCCGGCAGGCCGCCGACTTCACCGTGGAGTCCGGGCAGGCCAAGATGGCCCAGCTCCTCCAGGCGCAGTCGAAGTTCGACGCACTGTGGAACCACGACGACGACCAGGGCGTGGGCGCGCTGCGGGCCATCGAGCAGGCCGGCCGCGACGACTTCCTGATGGTCGGCGGCGCGGGCGCCCTGTCCGCCTTCCAGGCCATCAAGCAGGACGACGGCGTCCTCAAGGCGACCGTGCTCTACCCGCCGACCATGGCCGCGTCCGCGATCGACCTGGCCCGCGCACTCGGCCAGGGCAAGGGCGTGGGCGGTCTCGCCGAGTTCGAGATCCCGGCCTCGATGACGCTCTACTCGGCGGTCGTCGACAAGGACAACGTCGACCAGTACATGTCCACCGGCTTCAAGTGATGCGCCCTGCTCCGCGGGTCCGACCGGTGTGACCCGTGGATCAGGACACACCCCCCACCGCGCCATGACGAACGAGGAGGACCTCCGTATGGGACAGCCGCAACAGCCCGACGAAGCCGAGGCAGGTGCCGCGACGCCGGCCACGGCCGGGGCGGCGGTCACGGCCGAGGCGGACACCGGGGCCGGGGACGGCGCGGACGCGACCGTCGCCAAGCCCTCGCTCGGCGTCGGCATGGTCGGCTACGCCTTCATGGGCGCCGCCCACTCCCAGGGCTGGCGCACCGTGGGCCGCGTCTTCGATCTGCCGAGCCGTCCGGTCCTCGCCGCGATCTGCGGCCGGGACGCGACCGCCGTACGCTCGGCGGCCGACCGGCACGGCTGGGCGGCGGCCGAGACCGACTGGCGGGCCCTGATCGAACGCGACGACGTCGATGTCGTCGACATCTGCACCCCCGGAGACAGCCACGCCGAAATAGCCCTGGCCGCACTCGCCGCGGGCAAGCACGTGCTGTGCGAGAAACCCCTCGCGAACACCGTCGCGGAGGCCGAGGCGATGGTCGAGGCCGCCGAATCTGCGTACCAGCGCGGTCAGTTGGCGATGGTCGGCTTCAACTACCGCCGGGTGCCCGCCACCGCCCTGGCCCGGCGGATGGTGGCCGAGGGCCGGATCGGCACCCTGCGGCACGTGCGGGTGACGTACCTTCAGGACTGGCTGGTGGACCCGGAGTTCCCGCTCACCTGGCGGCTGCGCAAGGAGTCGGCCGGCTCCGGCTCGCTCGGCGACCTGGGCGCGCACATCGTGGACCTCGCGCAGTACCTGGCGGGGGAGCGGCTCGCCGGGGTGTCCGCGCTCACCGAGACGTTCGTACGGGAACGGCCGCTGCCCGTCGGCGCCACCAGCGGCCTGGCCGCCGTGTCGTCCGCCGGCACCGGGCCGGTCACCGTGGACGACGCGGCCCTGTTCACCGGCCGCTTCACCTCCGGCGCCCTTGCCTCCTTCGAGGCCACCCGGTACGCCACCGGACGCAAGAACGCCCTGCGCATCGAACTCAACGGCGAGCGCGGCTCCCTGGCCTTCGACTTGGAGCGCCTCAACGAGCTCGCCTACCACGACGCCACGGAACCCGGGGAGCACGCCGGTTTCCGCCGCATCCTCGTCACCGAGCCCGACCACCCCTACCTGGACGCCTGGTGGCCGCCGGGGCACGGTCTCGGTTACGAGCACAGCTTCATCCACCAGGCCCGGGACCTCGTCCACGCCATCGCCGAGGGCCGCAGCCCGGAGCCGTCCTTCGCCGACGGGCTCCAGGTCCAGCGGGTGCTCGCGGCGGTCGAGGAGAGTGCCGAGAAGAACTCCGTCTACACACCCATCGCGGTCTGAGGAGGGCCCAGAGCATGCCGCGCACTTTTACGCTCTTCACCGGACAGTGGGCCGATCTGCCCCTGGAAGAGGTCTGCCGCCTCGCTCGCGACTTCGGCTACGACGGGCTTGAACTCGCCTGCTGGGGCGATCACTTCGAGGTCGACAAGGCGCTCGCGGACCCGTCGTACATCGCGTCGCGTCACGAGCTCCTCGACAAGTACGGCCTGAAGTGCTGGGCGATCTCCAACCACCTGGTCGGGCAGGCCGTCTGCGACGCCATCATCGACGAACGCCACCAGGCGATCCTGCCCGCCCGGATCTGGGGCGACGGCGAAGCCGAGGGCGTACGGCAGCGGGCCGCCGCCGAGATCGCCGACACCGCACGGGCCGCCGCTGCCTTCGGCGTCGACACCGTCATCGGCTTCACCGGCTCGGCGATCTGGCACCTGGTCGCCATGTTCCCGCCCGCGCCCGAGTCCATGATCGAGCGCGGCTACGAGGACTTCGCGACGCGCTGGAACCCGATCCTCGACGTCTTCGACGCGCAGGGCGTGAGGTTCGCCCACGAGGTCCACCCCAGCGAGATCGCCTACGACTACTGGACCACCCAGCGAGCCCTGGAAGCCGTCGACCGGCGGCCCGCGTTCGGGCTGAACTTCGACCCCTCGCACTTCGTGTGGCAGGACCTCGACCCGGTCGGCTTCCTGTGGGACTTCCGCGACCGGATCTACCACGTCGACTGCAAGGAGGCCCGCAAACGGCTCGACGGACGCAACGGCCGCCTCGGCTCCCACCTGCCGTGGGGCGACCCCCGCCGCGGCTGGGACTTCGTCTCCGCCGGCCACGGTGACGTCCCCTGGGAGGACGTCTTCCGGATGCTGCGCTCCATCGACTACCAGGGCCCCGTCTCCGTCGAGTGGGAAGACGCCGGCATGGACCGGCTCCAGGGCGCCCCCGAAGCCCTCACCCGTCTCAAGGCGTTCGACTTCGAACCGCCGACGGCCTCGTTCGACGCGGCGTTCGGCGGCAACGACTAGCACGTTCCCCGCAGGTGTCTCCGGGATGACGGCGCATCCCGGAGTACCGATCCCTCCGGGGATCCCTCCGGGGTGACGGCGCACCCCGGCGTATCGCACACACCCGTGCACCTCCGTACGACCAGCCCCTTCCTGGAGGCATTTCGTGCACCCGTACGACAACATCAGGGACAACACCAGTCGCAGCAGACGACCGAAGTTCCGAGGGGCGGTGGCGCTGCTGAGCGGCCTGCTGCTCGCGGGCGCCTCCCTCTCCCTCACCGCACCCACGGCCGGCGCAGCCGTCGCCGATCAGGGAGCCGCCGTTCCGGCGGGCGCCGCCGCGGCCGAGGACTTCCAGCAGGTCACCCTCGCCAAGGGCGAACCCGAGGTCGGCGAGCCCATGTCGCTCGCCGTCCTGCCCGACCGCTCGGTCCTGCACACCTCGCGCGACGGCGAACTCCGCCTCACCGATGCCGCCGGCAACACCGAGCTCGCGGGCAAGCTCGACGTGTACTCGCACGACGAGGAAGGCCTCCAGGGCGTCGGCGTCGACCCCGGCTTCGCCGACAACCGCTTCATCTACCTCTACTACGCGCCCCCGCTGGACACCCCGGCGGGCGACGCGCCCGAGACCGGCACCGCCGCCGACTTCGCACCCTTCGACGGCGTCAACCGGCTCTCCCGCTTCGTCCTGAAGACCGACGGCACTCTCGACACCGCCAGCGAGACGAAGGTCATCGACATCCCGGCGTCCCGCGGCCTGTGCTGCCACGTCGGCGGCGACATCGACTTCGACAAGGACGGCAACCTCTACCTGTCGACGGGCGACGACACCAACCCGTTCCAGTCGGACGGCTTCACCCCCATCGACGAGCGCGCGAACCGCAACCCGGCGTTCGACGCCCAGCGCTCCTCGGGCAACACCAACGACCTGCGCGGCAAGATCCTGCGCATCAAGGTGAACGCCGACGGCTCGTACTCCGTCCCCGAGGGCAACCTCTTCGCGCCGGGCACGGACAAGACGCGCCCCGAGATCTACGCGATGGGCTTCCGCAACCCGTTCCGCTTCAGCGTGGACAAGGAGACGGGCATCCTTTACGTCGGCGACTACGGCCCCGACGCGGGCGCCGCGAAGCCGGAGCGCGGCCCCTCCGGACAGGTCGAGTTCAACCGTGTGACGAAGGCCGGCAACTTCGGCTGGCCGTACTGCATCGGTGACAACGAAGCCTTCATCGACTACGACTTCGAGACCGGCGCCTCCGGATCCGCCTTTGACTGCGCGGCCCCGAAGAACACCTCGCCGAACAACACCGGGCTGACCGAGCTTCCCCCGGTCGAGCCTGCCTGGATCCCGTACGACGGCGACTCCGTACCGGAGTTCGGCAGCGGCTCCGAGTCCCCGATGGGCGGCCCGGTCTACCGCTACGACGCCTCGCTGGACTCCCCGGTGAAGTTCCCGGAGGCCTACGACGGCGACTTCTTCGCCGGTGAGTTCGGCCGTCGTTGGATCAAGCGGATCACGTCGGACGCGGACGGAACCGTGCAGTCCATCAACCCCGTCCCGTGGAGCGGCACCCAGGTCATGGACATGGCCTTCGGGCCGGACGGCGCTCTGTACGTCCTCGACTACGGAGTCTCCTGGTTCGGCGGCGACGAGAACTCCGCCCTGTACCGCATAGAGAACGCCACCGACGGCCACTCGCCCGTCGCCCAGGCGACCGCCGACCGTACCTCGGGACAGACGGGACTGAAGGTCCGCTTCTCCTCGGCCGGAACCTCGGACGCGGACGGCGACGCGCTCACCTACAGCTGGGACTTCGGCGACGGCGGCACCTCGACCGCGGCCAACCCCACGTACACGTACAAGAAGAACGGCACCTACACGGCGACCGTCACCGCCAAGGACACCACCGGCCGCACCGGCAGCGCGAGCGTGCAGATCGTGGTCGGCAACACCGCGCCCAAGGTGACGCTGGAGCTCCCCAAGGACGGGCAGTTGTTCAGCTTCGGTGACGCCGTGCCGTTCAAGGTGAAGGTGACCGACCCGGAGGACGGCACGTCGATCGACTGCTCGAAGGTGAAGGTCAGCTTCGTCCTCGGCCACGACAGCCACGGCCACCCGCTGACCTCGGCCAACGGCTGCTCCGGCACCATCCAGACCAGTGCCGACGGCGGCCATGACGAGGACGCCAACATCTTCGGGGTCCTCGACGCCGAGTACACCGACCTCGGCGGGGGCGGGCAGGCCCCGCTGACCACCCACGACCAGAGCGCCCTCCAGCCCAAGCACCGCCAGGCGGAGCACTTCAACGACTCCTCCGGCGTGACGATCCAGTCGAAGACCAGTGCGAACGGTGGCAAGACGGTCGGCGACATCTCCAACGGCGACTGGATCTCCTTCAAGCCGTATGTGCTGTCCAACGCCACGAAGTTCACCGCGCGGATCGCGTCCGGCGGCGCGGGCGGCAAGCTGGAGGTCCGGGCGGGCTCCCCGACCGGCCGGGTGCTCGGCACCGCGACCGTGCCGGTGACCGGCGGCTGGGAGAACTTCCAGGACGTCAGCGCCGCCCTGTCGCGGGCCCCGCGTGACACCACCACGCTCTACCTGGTCTTCAAGGGGAGCGGCAGCGGCGGCCTGTTCGACGTGGACGACTTCACCTTCACTACGTCGTCGGCGTCGTCGGCGTCGTCGGCGTCTTCAGCGGGCTGAGGGGGGCTGCCATGAGAGCAAGTAAACGACTGGCGACAGCTGTGGTCGGTGCCGCGCTGCTGATCGGGTGCGTGTCGGGGCCGGCGGTGTCGCAGGGCTCGGGAACGGGCGCCGACACCGGTGCTGCCGCTCGTGCGGAGAGCCGGGTGCTGGTCTTCTCCAAGACCGGCGGCTTCCGCCACGACTCGATCCCCGACGGTATCGCCGCCGTGAAGGAACTGGGCGCCGCCCACGGCTTCGCGGTCGACGCCACCGAGGACGCGGGCGCGTTCACCGCGCGCAACCTCGACCGGTACGACGCCGTGGTGTTCCTGTCGACCACGGGTGACGTCCTGAACGAGGCCCAACAGGGCGCGTTCGAACGGTACATCCGGCGGGGCGGCGGTTACGTGGGCGTCCACGCGGCCGCCGACACCGAGTACGACTGGGCCTTCTACGGCGGGCTCGCCGGGGCGTACTTCCAGTCGCACCCGGCGATCCAGCCCGCCACGGTCGACGTGGAGGACCGGGGCCACCCGGCCACCTCGGGGCTGGAGGCCGCCTGGAACCGCACGGACGAGTGGTACAACTACCGCTCCAACCCGCGTGAGAGGGCCCACGTCCTCGCCTCGCTCGACGAGTCCTCGTACACCGGCGGCACCATGAACGGCGACCACCCCATCGCCTGGTGCCAGGAGTACCAGGGCGGACGCGCCTTCTACACCGGAGGCGGCCACACCAAGGAGTCGTACGCCGAGCCCGCCTTCCGGCAGCATCTGCTGGGCGGGATCCGGTGGGTGACCGGTGAGGCCCAGGCCGACTGCCGCCCGGAGAACGGCTACCAGTCGTTGTTCGACGGCACGACGGAGTCCCTGTCGGCGTGGCGGCAGGCGGGGCCGGGTTCGTTCGAGCTGAGCGACGACGGCACGCTGACGTCGTCGGGCGGCCTCGGCATGCTCTGGTACGCCGCTTCCGGCTTCGGGTCGTACTCGCTGAAACTCGACTGGAAGATGGCCAGTGCCTCCGGCGACGACAACTCGGGTGTGTTCGTGGGCTTCCCGGCCTCCGACGACCCGTGGTCGGCTGTGAACAACGGCTATGAGATCCAGATCGACGCCACCGACGTACCCGAGCGCACCACCGGCTCGGTGTACAGCTTCCAGTCCGCCGACATCAAGAAGCGCGACCGTGCGCTGAACCCGCCGGGGGAGTGGAACACGTACGAGATCCGCGTCGAGGGCGAACGGCTCCGCATCTGGCTCAACGGCGTGAAGATCAACGATTTCACCAACACTGATCCGGTCCGGAGCCTGCGGGACGGTCATATCGGCATCCAGAACCACGGTGCCGAGGACCGGGTGTCCTTCCGCGACATCCGGATCAAGGAACTGCCCGCACGGACCGCGACCTCCGCGGCTCCGTCACCGGGCAACTGAACGGCGGCGGGCGGGGGACGCCGGACTCCCGCCCGCCGTCTCTCCCTCACCCGAGTTTTCGCCGAGGTGCGCGTACGACCAGGAGGCCGCTCATGACTGTGTCCCCGTCCGTGTCCCCGTCTGTGTCCCCTTCCGTGTCTCGTTCGGAGCCCCGGGTGGGGGTCTGGCTGATCGGAGCGCGTGGTTCCGTCGCCACCACCGTCGTCGCGGGGTGCGCGGCCGTGACAGCGGGCCTGAACGCCCCGACGGGCATGGTCACCGAGACCCCGCTCTTCGCCGGCACCGGCCTGCCCGCCCTGTCGTCGCTGGTCTTCGGCGGCCACGACACCGTGGACTGCCCGCTGCCGAAACGCGCGGAGGCCCTGGCCGCGGGAGGCGTCCTGCCACACGGCCTGCCCTCGGCGATCTCCTCCGAACTGACCACGGCCGACCGCGAGATACGCCCCGGCGGCCCGCTGCCGGGCGACATCCGTGAGCCGACCGACCTGATCGACGCCTTCTCCACGGACATCCGTGACTTCGTACGACGTCACGGACTCGCCCGGGCCGTCGTGGTGAACGTGGCCTCCACGGAGCCCGCGACCACCGGCTCCGCCCTCCCTCCGAGCTCGCTGTACGCGGCGGCCGCCCTGCGCGCGGGCTGCCCGTACGTCAACTTCACCCCTTCGACGGGTCTGCACCACCCGGCACTCGCCTCGCTCGCCGCCGGCTCCGGCCTGCCGTACGCGGGCCGGGACGGCAAGACCGGCCAGACGCTGCTGCGTTCGGTCCTGGGCCCGATGTTCGCCCAGCGCGCCCTGACGGTCCGCGCCTGGTCCGGTACGAACCTCCTCGGCGGCGGAGACGGCGCCGCCCTGGCCGATCCGGCCGCCGCCGCGGCGAAGAACGCCGGCAAGGAACGCGTGCTGGCGGACACCCTGGGCCGGGCACCGGAGGGCGAGACCCACATCGACGACGTCCCCGCCCTCGGCGACTGGAAGACCGCCTGGGACCACATCGCCTTCGACGGCTTCCTCGGCACCCGCATGATCCTCCAGACCACCTGGCAGGGCTGCGACTCGACGCTGGCCGCCCCGCTGGTCCTCGACCTGGCCCGCCTTACGTCCCGGGCCCACGAAGCAGGCCTGACGGGTCCTCTCACCGACCTCGGCTTCTACTTCAAGGATCCCGTCGGCGACGGCCCGTCGGCCCTGGGAGAGCAGTACGCGGCCCTGGCGGACTTCGCGGGGCGGTTGCGGGAGCTCCGGGGGGAGGGGGACACGCGATGACGAGGACCAGGGCGGTGACCGGACCGAGGAGCGGTATGAGGACCGGGACCACGACAGGGGCAAAGGAGATGCGGAAGCTGAACACGAAGGTGAAGGTGAAGGGGAAGGCGAAGGCGCAGGCGAAGGCGCAGGCCTGGGCCGAACTGCTGCGCCTGCCCGCCCTGTTCACCGTCCCCGGCGATGCCCTCGCGGGCGCGGCCGCCGCAGGGGCCGCCCGCCCGAACGCCCGCACCCTGCTCGCCATCGGTTCCTCCCTCTGCCTGTACGAGGCAGGCATGGCCCTGAACGACTGGGCCGACCATGCCGAGGACGCCGTCGAACGCCCGCACCGCCCCCTGCCCTCAGGCCGCGTACGCCCCACTTCGGCACTCGCCGCGGCGGGCGCGCTCACCGCCGCCGGCCTGGCCCTGGCCGCCCGCGCCGGCCGCCCCGCCCTCACCGTCGCCGTCCCCCTGGCGGCCACCGTCTGGTCATACGACCTCACCTTGAAACGCACCCCCGCCGGCCCGCTGGCCATGGGCGCCGCCCGCACACTCGACGTCCTCCTGGGCGCAGCCGCCACCACCGGTACCACCCGCGCCGCCCTCCCTTCCGCACTGGCCCTCGGCGCCCACACGTTCGCGGTGACCACGGTGTCCCGCCACGAGACACAGGGCGGCTCCGCCTTGGCCCCACTGGCAGGCCTGGCAACGACGGGGGTTCTGGCCTGGAGACTGACCCGTGGACACACGACAGGGCGTCGCACCGCAGGCCCCAGTCCTTCGACCGAAGCCTCCGTTCCGGGCCTGGGCCTGAAGCCGGGCCGGACAGCCGACGCGGCCGGCTCCGCCCGCCTCAACTTGACCAACCTGGCCGACCCGACCAACCTGCCCGGTCCGAGCAACCTGCCCGGTCCGAGCAACCTGCCCGGTCCGAGCAACCTGTCCGGCTCCACCCCCCTGCCCAGTGCGGCGGCGGCCCTGCACACCGCCCTCGCCGTCACCTACGCAGCGACCACTGCTCGCCCCCTCTTCCACGCCACCCTGAACCCGTCACCCCCGCTCACCCAACGCGCCGTCGGCTCCGGCATCCGCGCCCTCATCCCGCTCCAGGCCGCCCTCACGGCCCGCGCGGGCGCCACAGGTGTGGCCCTGTTGACCGCCGCCCTCGCTCCGGCTGCACGCAGCTTCGCGAGGAAGGTGAGCGTCACATGACCGCCTCCGACGAGCACATGAGCCGTCGCCTCCGCTTCGGCTACGGCACCAACGGTCTCGCCGACCTCCGCCTCGACGACGCCCTCGCCCTGCTAGCCGACCTCGGCTACGACGGCGTCGGTCTGACGCTCGACCATATGCACCTCGACCCGCTCGCCCCGGACCTCACCGCCCGCACCGCGCGGGTCGCCCGCAGGCTGGCGGCGCTCGGGCTGAGCGTCACCGTGGAGACCGGCGCCCGCTATGTTCTCGACCCCCGCCGCAAACACGGCCCTTCCCTCCTGGACGCGGACCCCGACGACCGCGCCCGGCGTGTCGACCTGCTCCTCCGCGCGGTGCGGGTCGCCGCCGACCTCGGCGCCCACGCCGTGCACTGCTTCAGCGGCATCACCCCGGCAGGCACGGACACGGGCACCGCCTGGAAACGTCTGTCAGAGGCGCTCACCCCCGTCCTGGACGCGGCCACCGAAGCCGGTGTCCCCCTCGCAGTGGAACCCGAACCCGGCCACCTCCTCGCCACCCTCGCCGACTTCCACCACCTGCGTGAAGCACTGGGCAGCCCGGACGCGCTGGGGCTCACGCTCGACATCGGCCACTGCCAGTGCCTGGAACCTCTGCCACCCGCCGACTGCGTCCGCGCCGCCGCCCCCTGGCTGCGCCACGTCCAGATCGAGGACATGCGCCGCGGCGTCCACGACCACCTCCCTTTCGGCGACGGCGAGATCGCCTTCCCTCCCGTACTCGAAGCCCTCGCCGCCACCGGCTACCAGGGCCTGACCGTCGTCGAACTGCCCCGCCATTCCCACGCGGGCCCCCACTTCGCCCAGCAGTCCCTCCCTTTCCTCCGCCACGCCGCCCCGC
>NZ_VMNX01000369.1 GCF_009377235.1 Streptomyces acidicola | reverse complement strand
CCCTGGGGATGGGACGGGTAGGGGCGGCGGGGGCGAGGAAACCGCGCCCGGAGCTACGCCAGCCCCCGCCGCGCGACGGCCGGGGCGCGGTGCCCGGCGATCGACGCCACCATGTCCAGCACCTGACGGGTCTCCGCGACCTCGTGCACCCGGTACACCTGCGCCCCCAGCCACGCCGACACCGCCGTCGTCGCCAGCGTCCCGACCACCCGCTCCTTCACCGGCTTGTCCAGCGTCTCCCCGACGAAGTCCTTGTTGGACAGGGACACGAGCACCGGCCACCCCGTGGCGACCATCTCGCCCAGCCGCCGGGTCGCCTCCAGACTGTGCCGCGTGTTCTTGCCGAAGTCGTGCCCGGGATCGATGAGCACCGCCTCCCGAGGCACCCCGAGGGCCACCGCGCGCTCGGCCAGCCCCACGGTCACCCGCAGGATGTCGGCCATGATGTCGTCGTAGGTGACGCGATGAGGGCGCGTACGCGGCTGGGCACCGCCCGCGTGCGTACACACCAGCCCCACCCCGTACCGCGCCGCGACCTCCGCCAACCGGGGGTCCACCCCGCCCCACGCGTCGTTGAGCAGATCCGCCCCCGCCTCGCAGACCGCCTCACCCACCTCGTGCCGCCATGTGTCGACACTGATGACGACATCGGGGAACCGACGCCGGACCTCCGCGACGAAGCCCACGGTCCGCCGGGCCTCCTCCTCGGCCGTCACCTCTTCGCCGGGCCCGGCCTTGACCCCGCCGATGTCGATGATCGCGGCGCCCTCGGCCACCGCCTCCTCCACGCGCGCGAGTGCGGGCTCGTCCTGGAAGGTGGCTCCCTGGTCGTAGAAGGAGTCGGGGGTCCGGTTCACGATCGCCATGATCACCGGCTCGTGCGTGCCGAATTCACGCCTGCCCAGCCTGAGCATCCCCTGTGACCTCTTCCAGTACGTCCCGCTGCTTAGCCGCCTGTGACCTTAACTGTCAGACTCGCATGGCACGATCGGAGCCGGACACATTCGACTTCGACTTCCGTGCCGGCGCACAGCGCGTCGCCCACTCGGCACCGGCCGAGGCGCCCCGACAGGCGCGGCGGCGCGGCACGATAGAAGGGGCACCTCAGCGATGTTCATGTTCCTGTTCCTGGTCGTCGCGCTGGCCGTCGTGGTCGGCGCGGTGACGCTCGCCGTGGTGGGCGGCGGCGAGAGTGCCACGCTGCCCGAGGCCGGGCCCGAGCGGTTCGAGGACCCCCTGCCGCAGGGCCGCCCGGTGAACCGCGCGGACGTGGAGACACTCCGCTTCCCCGTCGGCGTGCGCGGCTACCGCATGGCGGACGTGGACGACGCCCTCGGCCGCCTCGGCGCGGAGCTCTCCGAGCGGGACAGCAGGATCGCCGAACTGGAGGCCGCCCTCGCCGCCGCCCACGCGACGACGGGCCCGTCCTCCCCCTCGCTGCACAAGCCGGAGGAGGGGGAGCACCAGTGAGCGGCGGCGCGAGCGCGGGTCCCGACGGCAGGCTGCGCTGCCCGTGGGCCCTGTCGACCGAGGACTACGTGGCCTACCACGACGAGGAGTGGGGCCGCCCGGTCCACGGCGACGACGCCCTGTTCGAGCGGCTCTCCCTGGAGGCCTTCCAGTCCGGGCTCTCCTGGATCACCATCCTCCGCCGCCGCCCCGGCTTCCGGGCCGCCTTCGCCGACTTCAAGATCGCCTCGGTGGCGACGTTCACCGATGACGACCGTGCCCGCCTCCTCGCCGACGCCGGCATCATCCGCAACCGTGCCAAGGTCGACGCGACCCTCGCCAACGCGCGCGTGCTGGCCGAGTGGTCGCCGGGCGAGCTGGACGAGTTGATCTGGTCCCACGCCCCCGATCGGACCCGACCAGCCCCGAGGACCCTCACCGACGTCCCGGCCATCACGGACGAGTCGACGGCCCTGTCGAAGGCCCTCAAGAAGCGGGGCCTGCGCTTCGTGGGGCCCACGACGGCATACGCGCTGATGCAGGCGTGCGGCCTGGTCGACGACCACTTGGCGGACTGCACCGCAAGAGGCCGCTGAGCTGTCGCCCCGGCACGGCGCGGTTCGGCCTGAGCCGTGCCGGGGCGGAGCAACCGGGCCGGGCCGGAGTCTCGGGGTCCGCCCCGGCCCCGTCCCTCACCGTCCCAGGTACTTCGGCTTCTCCTTGTTGACGAACGCCTGCACCGCGATCCCGTGGTCCTCCGAGGAGCCCGCCCGCGTCTGCAGCTCGTCCTCCTTCTCCAGCGTCTCCGCCAGCGAGTGGGACTGCCCGTACGCGACGGCTTCCTTCAGCGCCGCGTACGCCAGCGTCGGGCCCTCGGCCAGCGCCCGGGCCACCTTCTCCGCCTCGGCCCGCAGCTCCGCGGCCGGGACGACCCGTCCCGCGATGCCCAGCTCGTACGCCTCCTGGGCCTTGATGCCGCGAGGGAAGAGCAGCAGGTCGGTGGCGCGCCCCGGGCCGACGACCCGCGGCAGCGTCCACGAGACACCGGAGTCGGCGGTCAGCGCGACCCCGGCGAACGACGTGTTGAAGGACGCCGTGTCCGCGACGACCCGGTAGTCCGCGGCGAGTGCGAAGCCGAAACCCGCCCCGGCCGCGACCCCGTTCACCCCTGCCACCACGGGCTTCGCCATCCCGGCCAGCGCCCGCACGATCGGGTTGTAGTGCTCGCGTACGGTGCTCATGGTCTGGCCGGAGCCGGTCTCGCGGTCCGCCGTCAGCAGCCCGATGTGCTCCTTGAGGTCCTGCCCCACACAGAACGCGCGGTCCCCGGCGGCCGTCAGCAGTACGGCCCGTACGGCGTCGTCGGCGGCGGCGGACCGCACGGCCTCCCGGAGGGCGACCTTGGTCTCGACGTTCAGCGCGTTCATCGCCTCCGGGCGGTTCAGCGTGATCGTCGCCAGTCCGTCACTCACTTCGTAGAGCACGGTGTCGGCCATGTCGGTTCCCCTCCGTGTCGCGGCTCCGGCGTACCGGGCGGTACGTCCCTGTGTCATCGCACAGCATGGCGGAGATCACCGGCGGTGGCGCGGGCACGACATGTGACCTGCGTCAAAGAATTCCGGCCGGTGGAACTCCGGAAGATCTCCCTGCGGTCGCGCAGTATCGCAGTCACATCGCCGAATTGAGTGGTTTTGCTCGCGTGCGTTGCCCAAGCGATGCCGACTGATGTTGGTCATCGGGTCCTGAGATGCGGGATAATGGCTTGGAAGCAATGTGTTCGATGCCGGTGTCGCGTGTCCGAGTAACGAGCGCGCGTGCCCTTCAAGGGGCCGTCGGCTGACGGTGAGCTGGTTTCAGGAAGGGGAACGAGCATGGCGGCCATGAAGCCGCGGACGGGCGACGGCCCGCTCGAGGTGACCAAGGAGGGGCGGGGCATCGTCATGCGCGTTCCGCTCGAAGGCGGCGGTCGGCTCGTCGTCGAGCTGACCCCTGACGAGGCCGATGCCCTGGGCGACGCCCTCAAGAAGGTCGTCGGCTGACGCTGGGAAGCGACCATACCCTTTCAACTGCCCCGGTACCGAACGCGCGGTGCCGGGGCAGTTGTTTGTCCGGAGCGCCCTCCGGAGCGCCTCCGGAGCGACTGTTCCCTGGGGCCGGTTCCGCCCGTCCGGCATGTGACGCCGCCCCCCGACGCCGCCCGCTACACGGTCGGTTGTCGACCCGTGGTCACCGCTTGACCGCGCACAGCAGCCCGTCGCCCACGGGCAGCAGCGACGGCAGCAGGTCCTGGCTCTCGCGGACCGTGCGCAGCAGCTCCCGGATGCGTATGACCTCCGTGGGCTGAGGGCCCGAGTCGACGGTCCGGCCGTTGGCGAAGACACCCTCGAAGACCACCAGGCCTCCGGGGCGGAGCAGGCGCAACGATTCAGCGAGGTACTCCATGTACTCCAGCCGGTCACCGTCACAGAAGACGAGGTCGTAGCCGGCGTCCGCGAGCCGGGGGAGTACGTCCAGGGCCCGGCCCGGAATGAAACGGGCCCGGTTGCTGGCGAAGCCGCACGCGCGGAAGGCCTGCCGGGCGAACTGCTGGTGCTCGGGCTCCGGATCCACGGTGGTCAGCACCCCGTCCGGCCGCATACCGTGCAGAAGATGGATCCCGGAGACGCCGGTCCCGGTCCCGATCTCCGCCACCGCCTTCGCGTCCACGGTGGCGGCAAGCAACCGCAGCGCGGCGCCCGTGCTGGGCGACACCGAGCGCAGCCCTGCCTCGCGGGCCCGGTCACGGGCCCAGTGCAGCGCTTCGTCCTCGGCGACAAAGGCGTCGGCGAACGCCCAGCTCGTCTGCCGGTTGCCGGTAATGACCCTCTCCTGTCCCCGTGGTTGCCTCGGCGTGACTGTATCCGTTGGCGTCGGGAACCCGCAGATGGGACCGGTCGTTTAGAGGGGGTGGGAAAGACAGCGGGGGGTACTGGATGGATCAGGACGCCGAGCAAGTGCAGACGCAGGCCCATCAGCCATGTCAGCGTGTATCAAAATCTCGGAAAACCGCTTATCCGGAGCTAACGGGCGAGGTGGCTATGGTAGGGGCTCCACTGGACACCACCAGAGCCGACAGGGGAGGTGCGGCTGCGCCTGGAGATCGGAGAGGAGTGCTGCGGCGCTTCCTCGGATCGGCAGGCAGGCCGAAATCCGTGAACGACACCGCTGACCGCAACCACGCCGCTGACTTCACCCAGACCGCGACCTTCTCCACCGACGCGGACGGGCAGGCGTGGACTCCGCCCACCTGGGAGGAGATCGTCAGCACGCACAGCGGCCGCGTCTACCGACTGGCGTACCGCCTGACCGGAAACCAGCACGACGCGGAGGACCTCACCCAGGAGGTCTTCGTCCGCGTCTTCCGCTCCCTGTCCACCTACACGCCGGGCACCTTCGAAGGCTGGCTGCACCGCATCACCACGAACCTCTTCCTGGACATGGTGCGCCGCAAGCAGCGCATCCGCTTCGACGCGCTCGGCGAGGACGCGGCCGAGCGGCTGCCCAGCCGTGAGCCGTCCCCGCAGCAGGTCTTCAACGACTCGCACTTCGACGCGGACGTCCAGCAGGCCCTCGACACCCTCGCACCCGAGTTCCGCGCCGCCGTGGTGCTCTGCGACATCGAAGGACTGTCGTACGAGGAGATCGCCGCGACCCTCGGCGTCAAGCTCGGCACGGTGCGTTCCCGGATCCACCGCGGCCGCTCCCAGCTGCGCAAGGCCCTGGCGCACCGTTCGCCGGAGGCCCGTGCGGAGCGCCGGGGATTCGTGGTCGGAGTGCCCGCGCTGGGAGGAGGGGGCGCGACCGCGTGAGTGGATCACGACCGAATCCCGGCGAGCGGTGCGTCGCCGACCAGCATCTTGGGGACCGACTCTCCGCCCTGGTGGACGGAGAGCTCGGTCATGACTCGCGTGAGCGCGTCCTGGCCCACCTCGCCACCTGTGCGAAGTGCAAGGCCGAGGCGGACGCCCAGCGCCGGCTGAAGAACGTGTTCGCGGAGGCAGCCCCTCCACCGCCCTCCGAGAGCTTCCTGGCCCGCCTCCAGGGGCTTCCCGGCGGAGGCGACCTCGACGGCCGTGGCTCGCCGCTGGGCGGGGGAGGCTTCGGCGGAAGACTTCCTGGCTCGGGCGGACGCGCGGGGCTGCCCGGTGACCCCAGGGTCGCCGGAGGTCCCGGTGTGTTCGGGGTGGGCGGCGAGTCCTTCGGATACGTCCCGTCGGGGCCGCACGCCGGTGTGCTGTCGCCGTCGGAGGAGCGCGGCCTGTTCGGTGGCCGCGGGCTCACCGGCGGACGGAGTTTCCTCGGTGACCGGAGCCCCTCCGGTGGGCGGAGTTTCCTCGGCGACCGGGGCCCGCTCCTGCCCGAGCTCGCAGGAACCGACGGGAGCGGGCACGCCCAGCGCGCGCAGACCGTCGGGCCCGTTGCCGACGAGGGCGGAACCGGCCGGCGTGGCTTCCGCGTCCACCACGTCGGGCGTCACGACGCCGAGCGGCAGGCCTCGCGGGGCCTGCGTTTCGCCTTCGTCGCGGCCGGGGCGGTGTCGCTGGCCGCCATCGCGCTGGGCGGGGTGTCCGCCGGCGGGCCCGCCGACACCGCGGAGGCACGCGGCGGTTCCGGTTCGGGAAGCAACGTGACGCCGATGCGGGCGCCCGGTTCGGGCACCACCACCGTCCCAGAGTCACAGCGGCGTCGGGGATCGGTGGCACCGCTGCTCGGACAGGGCCAGGGGTCGATGCGAGACGTCCCCATGGCGCCCACCGAGGTGTCCGCACCCCTGCTGCCCGGAGTCCCCGCTCCGGCCGGCCAGGGCCAGCAGGCCGCGCATCCGCTGACCGCACCCCTGGCGGCCGGCGCGGCCGCGATGTCCCCGCTCATACGGCCGCTCCCGGTGCACCCACAGGTGCTGTCCGCAGAGTGGCCGACGACACCGGGGCTCACCACCCCGGGCCTGCTGACAGCCCCCGCCGCGATCACGTCCCCCACACCCACCC
>NZ_VMNX01000368.1 GCF_009377235.1 Streptomyces acidicola | reverse complement strand
GGGAGGCGGGGATGAGCATGCCCACCCTCGCGCTCGCCTGGGTCCTGCGCCGCACCGAGGCGCCTCCGCCATCACCGGCGCCTCCCGCCCCGAACAGGTCCACACCAACGCCGCCGCATCCGGCGTCACCTTGTCCGACGACCTACTGACCGCCGTCGACCAGGCATTCGGCGACGTCCCCATCACCGAACCGACCCTGGCCGTCGCGGCCGTGGAGGGCGTCAAGCATCGGTGACCCGCGGCAGCCGGGCAACGGGGCGGCGCGCTGCTCCTTCCGACCATGAGACGGGGCCTGACAGTGACTCCCTCGGGTGCGGCGGACTGCCTAGCCTTTCGGTGATCGCGAGAAATGAGAAAAGAGAAAGAGGAACGATGACCACCATCGCCATCATCGGCGCCGGCCCCGGTGTCGGCCTTGCCGTGGCCCGCCGGTTCGGTCGTGAGGGATTCGCCGTCGCGCTGCTGTCGCGTCGTCAGACGAGCGTGGACGAGCTCGCGGCCACGCTGGAGTCCGAGGGCGTCACCGCGCGCGGTTTCGCGGCGGACGTACGCGACCCGGAGTCGGTCGAGCGGGCCCTCGCCTCCGCATCGGCGTCGCTCGGCCCGATCGAGGTGCTCCAGTACAGTCCGCTTCCGCAGCGCGAGTTCCTCCGTCCCGTCCTGGAGACGAGCCGCGAGGACTTCGCGACCGCGCTCCAGTTCTCCCTGTTCGGCGCCATGGCGGCCACGCAGCAGGTACTGGAGGACATGCGCAGCACCGGCCGTGGAACGCTCGTCTTCGTCAACGGCGGAACCGCGGCACGGCCCAGGACCGATTTCGCGGGCACGTCCGTGGCCTTCGCCGCCGAGAGCGCCTACGCCAGCACGTTGCACGACGCGTTGAAGCAGGACGGCATCCACGTCACCCAGCTGATCATCCCGGGTGCCATCCCCGCCGAGGACCCCGAGCGCGGCCCGGCCGCCGTCGCCGACCGCATCTGGCAGCTCCACCGGGAACGTGACGGATTCCGCCATTTCCTCACACCGATGGACGAGGACTGAACCCACACCCACCCACGGCTGAGCCGACTTCGAGACCGGGAAAGCGGGCACGGGGCGCCGACTGAAATGTGAAACGACAGACGAGTCGGGACATACGCCGGGTTCTGTTCCCCGAGGTCCTCGCGGGCCTCGGGGCGACGGCCATCCATCTAGGGCCGGCGTTGCCGCCGGCCTCGTGCGGTCTACCCGCGGACTCGGGCGGGCAGCCCTCGAACGTCCGCGCAGAGCGCGTTTTACGGCGCTCCTCTTGACCTTGCTCCGGGTGGGGTTTACCTAGCTGCCCAGGTCACCCTGGGCACTGGTGGTCTCTTACACCACCGTTTCACCCTTACCGAGGGCCGTACGGATACGGTCCCCGGCGGTCTGCTTTCTGTGGCACTGTCCCGCGGGTCACCCCGGGTGGCCGTTAGCCATCACCCTGCCCTGTGGAGCCCGGACGTTCCTCGGGGAGCACCCCGTCAGGGGGACTCCACGCGGCCGTCCGCCCGGCTCGTCTGCCGTGTCGACCATGCTACCCGGCGTGCGCGCCCCCTCGGGCCGGCGGGCGCCGTGGCCAGGAGCGAGCCCGCCAGGATGAGGGCGAAGGAGGCGAGTACGGCTGCCGTGAGCTGTTCGTCCAGGAATACCGCACCTGCCGCGACCGCCACCGCCGGGTTGACGTACGTGAAGACGGTGGAGCGTGTCGGGCCCGCCTCGCGGATCAGTTCCAGGAAGACGACGAAGGCCAGTGCCGTGCAGATCACGCCCAGGCCGAGGAGAGAAGCCAGGACCGAGGGCGCGGGCATCGACGTCGGCCACGTCGCCGCTGCCGCGGGGGCGTAGACGAGGGCCGCCAGGGCGAGGCAGGGTGCGATCAGCTGGAGCGTGGGGACCTGCCTCAGGTGGCGGGCAATGATCAGCGGGGCCGTGGCGTAGCCCAGGACCGTGACCCCCACCTCCGCCAGGGAGCGGGCGTCGCCGCCGGTGAGGTGCGGGGCGGTGAGGACCGCCACTCCGGCCAGTCCCAGGGCCAGGCCGACAACACGGCGGACGCCCAGCCTCTCCGTGTCGCCGAAGAAGCGCGCCAGGACGACCCCGACGATCGGTACGCCCGCTATCAGCAGACCCGCCGTGGAGCTGGAGAGGTGACGTTCGGCGTCGGTCAGGGTCCACCAGGGGCCGATGATCTCGATGACGGAGAAGGCGAGCATCGGGCGCCAGTGGGTGCGCAGGACCTGGGCCAGGCCCCCTTGGCGCAGGGCGAAGGGGAGCAGGAGGGCCGCTCCCAGTGCGCAGCGCGTGAACACCACCATCGACGGGGACACGGCGTCCACCGCCACTTTGATCATCAGGTAGGGGATGCCCCAGAGGACTCCCATCAGGGAGAAGAGGAGCCAGCCTCGTGCAGTCATACGGTGAGTTTCGGGCGCGCGGTCGAAGTTCGTCTTGAACGCTGTTGCGCCCCCGCGCCCAGCCACACGCCTCCTCCGGCCCCCCACGGCTCCTACAGCTCCTACAGCTCCTACAGCTCCTACAGCTCCTACAGCTCCTACAGCTTCGAGGACACCCCTCTGCGGTACGCCGCCGGTGTCACCCCCAGCACCCGCCTGAACCACCGCGTCATGTGCGCCTGGTCCGCGAAGCCCACCTGTCCGGCCACCTCCGCGGGGCGCCCGCCCGCCTCCAGCAGGCCGCGGGCCCGCGTGACCCGGTACTGGGCGAGCCAGGCGTACGGGGGCATCCCCGTCGTCGTACGGAAGGCGCGCAGGAGCTGGTAGCGGGACAGGCCCAGGTCGGCGGCCAGGTCGGCGAGGGAGGGCGGGGCGAGGAGTTCGTCGGCGAGGCGGTCGCGTACGGCGCGCGCGATGGTGCTCGCTCCGGGAATCGTGTCCGGGGCCGGGCGGGCCGTGGAGTGGCGGCGGGCGAGGACGGTGAGCAGCCAGGGGAGGCGGGATTCCGTCTCCAACGGGTCGGGGCAGACGCTGAGTTCGGCGTGTGCGGAGAGCAGGGCCGTGGCCAGTTCCGGGTCGTCGATGAGGGGGGCGCGGAAGTGGGGGGTGTCGGTGAGCGTGCCGTCTGCCAGGAGGGACGGGGCCGGGTACAGGGCTCGGTACGCGTAGCCGTGCGGGTCGGCGATGCCGGTGTGCGCCTCGCCGGGGGCCAGGACGACGATCGCGCCGGGGCCCGCGTGGACGCCGCCGCCCCGGTAGTCGATGAACGACGCGCCCGTCGTGCAGATGCCCACGCTGAACTCGTCGTGCGCGTGCGGGGCGTAACGGTGGCGGGCGAAGCGGGCGGTGAGCAGGTCGAGCGGGCCGCCGTCGCGGCCGAGGGTGGCACGGGTCCAGCAGGCCTGCTCGCGTCCGCTCACTTCGCGCTCCTTCCTCCACCGGCCGCCCAAGGCTACGCCCGGCGGTTCAGAGAAGGACTCGGAGAAAGACTCAGGGGACGTCCGAAGTCTCCACGTGGGTCGACGTGGCTTGACCCTGCCGCAACGTCAACGTTTCTACTGATGGCATGCGGATCGGAGAACTGGCCACGGCAGTCGGAGTCACCACACGTACGGTGCGGCACTACCACCACCTCGGGCTGCTGCCTGAACCGGAGCGGCGGTCGAACGGGTATCGGGACTACTCTCTGCGGCACGCGGTCGTGCTCGCGCGGATCCGGCGGCTGACCGAGTTGGGGCTCGGTCTCGCCGAGGTGCGGGACGTGCTCGCGGACGACGCGGGGCGCGACCTCGCCGAGGTGCTCGCGGAGCTGGACGAGGACCTGGCGCGGCAGGAGGCCGCGATCCGGGAACGGCGGGAGCGGCTGCGCGCGCTCATGGCCGACGCCGAACAGGGGCGGCTGCCCGCCGAGGGGCCCGTCTCGCCCGAACTCACCGCCCTGTTCCGGGAGATGGCCGAGAGGGACGGCGAGGGATACGCGTCCGCCATGGCCGCGAAGGACCGCGAGATGCTCGCGTTCATCGAGACCTCGGCTCCGCCGGAGGTCCGAGAGAGCATGCTGGCCTCGCTGCGGGCCGCTTTCCAGGCGCCGGGTGCGGTGGAGCGGTGGCACCAGGTGTACGCGCTGCTGGACGCCCTCGCCGACGCGGACCCCGGCGATCCACGGGTGGAGGAGGCGGCTCTGGCGCTCGCCGGCTCCATGCCGGAGGCCCTGGTCCCGGACGGTGGCGGGGTCGGCGGCGGAATCGACGAGCACAGCAGCTTCCTGCGCGCCCTCTACGCCGACTTCGCCCCGGCCCAGGCCGAGGCCGTCCGACGGGCGCTGCGGATCGTCACGGAGGGACCCCGATGAGGGCCGCCGCGCGCATCCCTTCCGTCCTCGTACGGCATGAACTGCTCTTGCTGGCCGCCATCGTGCGGTGGCTTGGGCGGCGGCCCCACGGCGTCGGCGACGGGCGGCGGGGGTTCGGGTACGCGCGCGGGCAGGGGGCCATGCTGTTCGGGTTCGGGTTCGTGTGCGCGATCGAGACGGCCGCGTTGTCCGTGCTGTTGCGTGGTTTTCCGCTCCTGCACCTGGTCTTCCTGGTCGTCGACCTCTACACGATCCTGATGGTCGTCGGGCTGCACGCGTCCTCCGTGACCCGCCCGCACGTCCTCAGCGCCACGGACCTGCGGCTGCGCCGGTTCGCCACCGTCGACCTGAGCGTGCCCCTCGCCTCCGTCGCCGCCGTGCACCGCGAGCTGCGCACCACGCACGAGAAGCGCGAGGGCGAACTCGACCTGGTGGTCGGCTCGCAGACGTCCATCACCCTCGAACTGGCCGAGCCCGTCACGTACCGGACCTTCTTCGGGCGGAGCCGGACCGTACGGCTGGTGCGCTTCCACGCGGACGAGCCGGACGTCCTGGTGACGGAGCTCAGGCAGGCGCTCAGGCCGGAACTCGGGCAGAAGCCCGCGCAGGAGCTGGGGCAGAAACTCGGGCAGGAGCTCAAGCCGGGGCGAACAGCACCTTCGCCGCTTCCGGATCCGTCCGCGTGAGGTCCGCCCGGGTGAGCCGTACGCTCAGCCGCTCGCCCAGCGGCAGCTGCTCGCCGTAGCCCTCGATGCGCCCGACGACCGCGGGGGTCTCCAGCTGGACGGTGCCCACGGTGGGCCGGCGTTCCGCCCGGTCCACCACGTACCCGTCGAAGACGTCCCCCACCCGGTCCCTGAGCAGTGCGGCCTCGACGATGTCCACACACGCGCTCTCGACGGCGTCCGCCCGACGGGCGCCCTCGGCCATCTCCCCGGGCAGCGCGTCGAGGGCGGCGAGCACCCAGTCGGGGATCTCCTCGCCCGCGGCCGCCGCGAGGCAGATCTCGGCGGTGTACCGGTCGACGAGACGCCGGAGCGGGGCCGTGCAGTGGGCGTAGGGGGCGGCGACGGCGGAGTGCGTGGTGATGTCGGGCAGAGCACCGTTCCGGAAGACGGTGTAGCCCGCGCCACGCAGCAGTGTCGTGCACTCCAGGAGGAAGGCCGCGTGGCGCGGCTCGTACGGGTCGAGGGAGCGGACGAGGCGGGCGTACGAGACGTGGTGCGGCCAGTCCACGTGCAGGGCCGCCGCGGTACGGCGCAGCCGGCCCACCGCTCCCCCGGGCACGGCCGGAAGCGTCCGCAGGACGCCGGTGCCGTGGGCGAGCATCAGGTCGGCCGCGGCCATGCCGGTGAGCAGGGAAATCTGCGCGTACCAGCCCTCGGCGGGGAGAGGGGCGCGGTAGGTGAGCGTGTACTCGCCGTCCCGCTCGACGATCTCCTGTTCGGGCACGGTGAGGGAGATACCGGCGCGCTCGACCTCCAGCCGCTCGCGCAGTTGCCCGATCTCCTCCAGGAGGGCGACCGGTTCCCCGGCGGTCCCCGTGTCGATCTGCTTCTGCACGTCCTCGTGGCTCAGCCGGGCGCGGCTGCGGACGAGGGCGCGGCGCACGTCGGTGGCCCGTACGCGGCCATCCGCGTCGAGGTCGACGGTCCACAGCACGGCGGGACGCGTCCGCTCCGGGAGCAGGCCGGCGGCGTCCTCGGAGAGCCGGGGCGGGTGCAGGGGCACCTTCTCGTCGGGGAAGTACAGGGTCGTCACCCGGCGGTGGGTCTCGGCGTCGAGGGCGGAGCCGGGGGCGACGAAGGCGGCGATGTCGGCGACGGCGTACCGGACTCGGTAGCCGCCGAAGCCGTTGTGGCCACGGTAGCCGCCGTGGCCGCCGTGGCCTCCAGTCCTGCGGGACAGGTGCAGCGCCTGGTCGAGGTCGGTGGAGCCGGGCGGGGCGACGGTGAAGAAGGGGATGTCCGTGGCGTCGTACGACGGCGGGGGCGCAGCTCGGGCGGCGGGTTCGGCCCGTTCGGCCCGTTCGGCCTCTGCGACCACCTCCGGTGGGAAGCCCGCGGGCACGTCGAGTTCGGTGCGCAGGGCGCGCAGGGCCACCCGCAAGGGGGACTCCGGGTCCCCGGTGACGCGTAGGTGGCGGCGGGGCATGGGTCGAGCGTAGGGCGGGG
>NZ_VMNX01000367.1 GCF_009377235.1 Streptomyces acidicola | reverse complement strand
CACCCGACCCACCCGGCGGTTGCCTGGATCGGCCTCGGCATCATGGGCTCCCCCATGTCCGAGAACCTGATCAAAGCGGGTTACGACGTCACCGGCTTCACGCTGGAGCAGGAGAAGCTGGACCGGCTGGCCGCCGCCGGAGGCACCGTGGCCGGGTCCGTGGCGGAGGCGGTGCGGAACGCCGACGTGATCATCACGATGGTGCCCGCCTCCCCGCAGGTCGAGGCCGTCGCGTACGGACCGGACGGCGTCCTGGAGAACGCCAGGCCGGGCGCCCTCCTGATCGACATGTCCTCCATCACCCCGCAGACGTCGATCGACCTGGCCGCGGCCGCCGGGGACAAGGGCATACGCGTGCTCGACGCCCCCGTGTCCGGCGGTGAGGCCGGTGCGATCGAAGCCGTGCTGTCCATCATGGTCGGCGGCGAGCAGGCCGACTTCGACGCGGCGAAACCGGTCTTCGAGGCGCTCGGCCGGACGGTCGTGCTCTGCGGCCCGCACGGCTCGGGCCAGACCGTGAAGGCCGCGAACCAGCTGATCGTCGCCGTGAACATCCAGGCCTGCGCCGAGGCCGTGGTCTTCCTGGAGAAGTCGGGCGTCGACCTCGCGGCGGCGCTCGACGTCCTGGGCGGCGGGCTCGCGGGTTCCACCGTGCTGACGCGGAAGAAGGACAACTTCCTGAACCGCGACTTCAAGCCGGGCTTCCGCATCGACCTGCACCACAAGGACATGGGCATCGTGACGGACGCGGCCCGCACTGTGGGCGCCCCCCTCCCCGTCGGCGCCGTGGTCGCCCAGCTCGTCGCCAGTCTTCGCGCCCAGGGCGACGGCGACCTGGACCACTCGGCCCTGCTGCGCGCCGTGGAGCGCCTCTCCGGCGCACAGGTCTGACGCCGGCACCCTCCCCGGACTCCCCGAACTTCCGGGCGGCGCCGCCGCTGACATCTGTCCCGTCGCGCCCAAGCGCCGACGCCGCCCGGAACCAGCAGCCCGCGCCGGGACGCCTGTCGGCACGCTCGTCGGCATACCCCATCGGCACGTCCCCGCGTACGCCAGTATGCGTAGGCCGTCTACGCCACCCTCAAATCAAGCTCTGAAGACGCTCCCGGAGGCTTCACCAGCCCCCGGGAGCGGGCACATTCTCGGCACATGAGGCCCGCCGGCACGGGGGCGGCGGGCCTTGAAACGGGGGAACGCCCTGGGAAGGGCAACGGGGGAACGCCCGGAAACGGGCAACGGGGGAACCATGAGCAGCGGTGCGACAAAGCGGCTCGCGGTAAGCGAGGTCCCACCGCTGCGGGGTGAGCCCCGCGCCGCCACGGCAGTCGCCGTCGGCGCGGGGCGTTTCCCGGGGCTCCGGCCTGGTGCCTCACTGTCGGGTGCCCAGCCGGGATCGGCGCCGAGATGGACCCCGGTCATCTGTTCTGGCAGAGCATGTAGCCTCTGGTCGCCATCGACCACCTCGGCGACCGGGTGTTCAACGCGGCCGCCAAGGACGTACGCGTCAACGAGCGGAACATGAAGCTCCACGGCGCCCTCGACGACCGCTTCCGCACTCCCGCGCCGGGTGACCCGAACACCCTGAACCTGGGCGGGCGTTATGTCCTCAACCACTTCCCCGAGGACGCGCCCTGGAACTTCGTCGCCGTCGGCCGCGGCCACGACACCGCCTACTGGGCCGACTTCCTCGACGCCCTGGCGAAGATCGATCCCGACCCCGTCAACATCGAACACGAGGACACCGAACTCGGCCAGTTGGAAGGGCTCCAGACCTCGGCAGCCACGCTCCTCGCGGCCGCGGAGGATCTCACCTCGCCCTGACGACTGGGCACCGCCGCCTGCTCCTCGGCGGACGCACCGGGCGACGGCGTACGGAAAGCCGTCGCCGGCCGCCACGAGTCCCATAGAGCAGCCCGACTCCCCTCACCCGTAACTGTTGCCGGGCTGCGCACCCGAGTGTGGGGCTACGACGGGCGGTTCCCCGCGCCCACCTCCACGCACCTGCACGGCGGTGTGACTCCGCCCGGCTCCGACGGCTACCCGACCGACATCGTCGTACCGAAGGGCTGGCGGCAGCCGTCGGGGCACTCCGGCCACGGCGGGGCGCCCATGCCGGCGGACGTCTGGCAGGTGTCGGACCTGACCAAGGAGTACGACTACCCGATGGACCAGCAGGCGGCGACGCTCTGGTACCACGACCACCGTATGGACTTCAGCGCCCCGCAGGTCTGGCGCGGCCTCGCCGGCTTCTTCCTCGTCCGTGACGACGAGGAAGAACGGCTGCCGCTGTCGGCCGGTGAACGCGACCTCCCCCTGATGATCTGCGACCGTGCCTTCGACGAGGACGGCTCCTTCCGCTATCCCTCCCTCGACCCGTCCCTCAAGGGCGAACCCGGCGTCGAGGACGCCTACATGGACGGCGTCATGGGCGATGTCACCCTCGTCAACGGAGCACCCTGGCCGGAGCTGGAAGTGGACGCCGTCCGCTACCGCTTCCGCATACTGAACGCGTCCAACGCCCGCCGCTACCGGCTCGCACGCGAACCGGGCGGACCGCTCACCCAGATCGGCAGCGACGCCGGACTGCTCGCCCGCCCCGTGGAACTGGACGCGGTCACCCTGGCGCCCGCCGAACGGGCCGAGGTGGTCGTCGACTTCTCGCGCTCGAAGCCCGGTACCGAGGTGCTCCTCGTCAACACCCTGGCCGACGGACGGATGAGGGACGTCATACGGTTCCGGGTGGCGCGCAGGGCGCGCGACGAGTCACGGATACCTTCGCGGCTCGTTGACGTCGAACAGCTCGGCCGGGCGCGCGTGGCGGCCGTCCGTACCTTCGACTTCCGCCTGACCCGCTCCGGAGGCTCGCACGCCTGGACGGTCAACGGACACCGCTTCTCCGTCGACAGGGACCTGGCCGCCCCGCGGCTGGGCACGGTCGAACGGTGGCGGTTCACCAGCGACTTCCACCATCCGGTGCACCTCCACCTGGCCCACTTCCAGGTGGAGGCACGGGACGGCCGGGCGCCGGAGGCGCACGAACGGGGCTGGAAGGACACGGTGGACGTACGGCCCTACGAGACCGTGGACGTGCTGGCCCGCTCCCACGGCTACCGGGGCCGGTACATGGTCCACTGCCACAACCTCGAGCACGAGGACATGGCGATGATGGCGAACTTCCGCGTCGTCTGATCCCGCCCGATCCCGCCTACATCCCGTGATCCCGCCTGGTCCCGCCTGGTCCCGCCTTCGATACTGAACCGTCTGGACGGCATAGTTACAGTATGTGACCGAGTCAGAAGAACGTGATTCTGGATGCAGCGATCCGTGTGACGGAACGGGACGGGAGCACCGGCCTCACCCTGGAGTCGGCGGCCGAGGAGGCCGACGTGACCAAGGGCGGACTGATGTACCACTTCCGCACGCGGGACGATCTGCTGGTGGCCATTCAGAAGCATCTGCCCCGGAGGTGGGAGGAGCTGCTCGAGGCAGAACTGGGCAAACCGCCGGAGGAAGCGACCGCGCGGGAGGCCGTGGCGGCGTACACCCGGGTGGGTGCTCAGGGCAGGGCGAGCAAGGCCGACCTCGCCTTCATGATCGAGTCGGCGACCAGCCCTGAGCTTGCCGCCGTCTGGGACGACCGCATCAGTCGCTGGGCGGCGCCTCCCGTATCCGCCGAACCGCAGGACATCGACTTGCTGGTCGCGCGGCTCGCCGCCGACGGCCTGTGGCTGCTGGAGGCCACCAGCGGGGTTCAGCTGCCGGCGCCCGTCATGGAGGCCCTGCGGCACCGGCTGACCGAGCTGACCGAAGGGGAGAGCGACAAGGGGAAGAGCGACAAGTCCGAGTGACCAGACGCTCTGTCACCCATCAGGCGTTCTCCTCCATCAGGCGCTCTCCCCTCCGTCAGGCACTCTCCTCGAACTCGACGACGTTGCTGATGTCGTTGGTCGTGGACATGGAGATGTTGGTGACGCGCTCCAGGATCGCCTCGACGACGACCGGGACCTGGTGTTCCGCGGCCAGCTTCTTGGCCTGCTCAAAAGCGGAGCGGAGCTCGTTCGGGTCGGTCACGCGGATCGCCTTGCAGCCGAGGCCCTCGGCGACCTTGACGTGGTCGACGCCGTAGACGCCCAGCTCGGGCGAGTTGATGTTCTCGAACTCCAGATTGACCTGGAAGTCGATGTCGAAGGCGCGCTGTGCCTGGCGGATCAGGCCCAGGTAGGCGTTGTTGACCAGGACATGGACGTACGGGATCTTGTGCTGCGCCCCGACGGCCAGCTCCTCCATCATGAACTGGAAGTCGTAGTCGCCGGAGAGCGCGACGACGGACGCCTCCGGGTCGGCCTTGGCGACGCCGAGCGCGGCCGGGACGGTCCAGCCGAGGGGGCCCGCCTGGCCGCAGTTGATCCAGTGGCGCGGCCGGTAGACGTGCAGCATCTGGGCGCCGGCGATCTGTGAGAGGCCGATGGTGGTGACGTAACGGGTCTCCGGCCCGAACGCCTTGTTCATCTCCTCGTACACGCGCTGCGGCTTGATGGGGATGTCGTCGAAGTGCGTACGGCGCCGGAGGCGGGCCTTCTTCTCCTGTGCGGCGGCGGCCCAGCCGGACCGGTCGGGCAGCCCACCCGCCGCCTTCAGCTCACCTGCCACCTCGACGAACAGTTCCAGTGCGGCCCTGGCGTCGGAGGTGATGCCGTAGTCGGGGGCGAAGATCCTGCCGATCTGGGTGGGCTCGATGTCGACGTGCACGAACTTCCGGCCGGCCGTGTAGACGTCGATCCTGCCGGTGTGCCGGTTGGCCCAGCGGTTGCCGATACCGAGGACGAAGTCGGACTCCAGGAAGGTCGCGTTGCCGTAGCGGTGCGAGGTCTGCAGGCCCACCATGCCGGCGTTCAGCTCGTGGTCGTCGGGGATGGCGCCCCAGCCCATGAGGGTGGGGACGACCGGGACGCCGGTCAACTCGGCGAATTCCACCAGCAGTTCGGAGGCGTCGGCATTGATGACACCGCCACCGGCGACGATGAGCGGCCGCTCGGAGTCGCCCAGCAGGGTGAGGGCCTTCTCGATCTGGGGCCGGGTGGCGGCCGGCTTGTAGACCGGCAGCGGCTCGTACGTGTCCGGGTCGAACTCGATCTCGGTGAGCTGGACGTCGACGGGCAGGTCGACGAGGACGGGCCCAGGACGGCCTGAGCGCATGAGGTGGAAGGCCTGCTGGAAGACACCGGGGACCTGCGCGGCCTCCAGCACGGTGACGGCCATCTTGGTGACCGGCCCGGCGATGGCCGCGATGTCGACGGCCTGGAAGTCCTCCTTGTGGATCACGGCGGTGGGAGCCTGGCCCGTGACGCAGAGGATCGGGACGGAGTCGCCGGTCGCGGAGTAGAGCCCGGTGATCATGTCGGTGCCGGCCGGTCCGGACGTACCGATACAGACGCCGATGTTGCCGGGGTGGGTGCGGGTGTAGCCCTCCGCCATGTGCGAGGCGCCCTCGACGTGGCGGGCGAGGGTGTGGGTGATCCCGCCGGAGGCCTTGAGCGCCGCGTAGAACGGGTTGATCGCCGCGCCCGGGACACCGAACGCGTCACGGACGCCCTCGCGCTTCAGGATCTCGACTGCCGCGCGGGCAGCGGTCATACGAGCCATGGAGTACTCCTGCTTCGGCTGTCGGACTCGCGCCTCCGTCGCGCCCCGCGGAGAACCGTGAGTTTCTTCCTTCGAGCAAGCCCCGTAAGCCTTGCCCACTTTCCATTTTTCCGTAATGCGGAAGAAGATTTCTACTATCTGGAATCAAGTTAGGGTGCTGGGTGAGGGCCGTCAAGGGTGACAGCGCTGTGCGGGGCGCGAATCGGGGCCGTCTCTCCGCGCGTTCGGGTGTCGGCGCGGTCCTCGCTGGAGGACGATGGAGGGGTTGGAGGGGCTGTTCCGGCGCCGAGTGGGCGCGGTGGTGGGGTGAGTGATGGGCGAGAGCGTCGTGGTGCGGTGTCCGGACTGTCGGCGTGATCACCGGTACGCGGCACCGGCCTATCCGTGCGTGTGCGGTGCCCCCGTCAGTCCACCGCTGAACCGGTTCGCCGTCCCGACCGTCGTCACCCACCGGACCTGGGAGGAGGACTGGGTCTCCGTCCGTTGCGGGACCTGTGGCCGCGACGAGCAGTGGCCGCATCCCGAGCTGGGCTGCCCCTGCGGGACCGTCCTCCGCGTACCCGTCGCGGGAACCCTGCGTCCAGCGCGTACGCGAGAGCCGTACGCCAGCGAGGTCGGGGCTCCCTCTGAGGGCTCCGGCCCGGACGACGGTTCCGACTCGGACACCGAGGTCGCCCCGCCGGCCGGCCGTCCCAGCGCGGACCCCGCACACACGGCCGGCGTGTCCGGCTCGCACACCGACACCGCACCCGCCGCCGACCGGTCCGACGCGCAGACCGGTACGAGGTCCACCGCCGACCCCGGCCTCCCGGACCCTGGCCCGAACCGGCGGCCGGCCCGTACTTCGGCCGACCGGGTTCCTTCCTCGCCCGACCCCGACCCCGAC
>NZ_VMNX01000366.1 GCF_009377235.1 Streptomyces acidicola | reverse complement strand
CACCGGTGAGGTTCATCGGGCGCCCTCCAGTCTGATGCGGGGGTCGAGCAGCGACAGGCCGACCTCGGTGAGCAGTTGCAGCAGGACGGCGATGCCGACGGCGAGCAGGATCAGTGCCTCGATCACGAGGTAGTCGCGCTGTGCCGAGCTGGTGACGGCGAGGCTGCCGAGACCGTTGCGGGCGAAGATCGCCTCGATGACGATGGCGCCACCGAGGAGGTCGCCGAGCCGCATGCCGAGCGAGACCAGGGCACTGGCCAGCGAGTTGCGCAGTACGTGGCGGACGGTGACGCGGCGCGCCGAGGCGCCCTTGGCCACGGCGGTCTGCACGTACTCCTCGGTGCGGGACTGGCGCATGGCGCTCTGGATGAGCCGGGCGAGGGAGGCGGCCTGGGGCAGGGCGAGCGCGAAGGCGGGCAGCAGCAGGTACTGGATGCCGATCTCGGCGTTGTCGAACAGCGACACCTCGCCGCTGACGGGCAGGACCTGCCAGGCCACGCCGAGCAGCAGGGCGAGCAGCAGGCCGGTGAGGAAGGCGGGGGTGGCGAGCAGGGTGGTGCAGGTGAGGTCGAGCAGCGACCTGGCCCAGGGGCGGCGGCTCGAGCCGGCCGCGACGCCGAGCAGCAGACCGATGGTGATCATGAACAGGGCGGCGAGCAGCGCGAGTTGCACGGTGCTGCCGAACCGGTCGCCGATCAGGTCGGTGACCGATCTGCCGGTGATGTAGGAGGTGCCGAAGTCGCCGCGGAGCACGCCGCCGAGCCAGTGCAGGTACTGGCTGACCCAGGGCTCGTCGAAGCCGAGGTCGGCGCGGATCGCGGCGATCTCCTCTGGTCCGGCGTCCGGTCCGGCCACGGCCGCGGCGGGGTCGCCGGGGGCCATGCGCGGCAGCAGGAACGCGAGGACGGAGGTGGCGAAGAGGACCAGCAGGGCGGAGGGGATCCGGCGGATCAGGAATCTGTTCATGATCACACCACGTATGTGTCGTCGAAGATGAAGGAGCCGAGGAAGGTCTGCCGCACGTCCTGGACCCGCTTGGAGCGGATGATGGTGGACTGCCCGGTGGCGATGCTGTGGTTGAAGGCCTGGTCGAGCATGTAGCGGCCGAGCGCCTGGACGGCGCTCACGCGGTCGTCGGGGGCGGCGGTGGCGGTGCGGGTGACAAGGTCCGCGTACTCGGCCGGGGTGAAGTGGGAGGGGTTCTGCTCGGCGGCGAACGCGGGGTGGGTGGCGAAGGTGGCCGCGGACAGGTCCGCGATGCCGTAGCCGTTGATGAACAGCTGGCCCAGCTTCCCCTCGACCTGGCGGCTGGTGTACTCGACGGGGTCGAGGACCCGGGTCCTGACCCTGAGACCGGCCTCCTCCAGGTTGTAGCGGACGATCTGGGCGGTGCCCTGCACGGCCTGGATGGTGTTGGTGACGATGGCCACCTCGGTGCCGGCGGCGCCGGCCTCCCGGATCAGCTCCCGGGCGCGGTCCGGCTGGTAGGTGTAGGTGTCCGACTGCTCCTGGCTCCAGCCGGCCTCCTTCTTGCTCCACCAGAGGCTGGTGGGCCTGCCGTAGCCGGCGAAGACCTGGTCGGCGATGCGGTCGCGGTCGATGGCGTAGCCGACGGCCCGGCGCACCCGGATGTCGTCGAAGGGGGCGGTGCGGACGTCCATGCCGATCGAGTAGTCGATGGTGACGCCCGCGTTGATCTCGTAGCGCCCGTCGGTGGAGACGCCCCGGGCATCGAGCGGCGACGCGCCGTAGGCGATGTGGGCCCGGCCGCTGCGGACGGCGGTGACCAGTGCGGTGGGGTCGGTGATGGCCGGCTGCTCGACGCGGTCCAGGTAGGGCCGTCCCGGCACCCGGTAGTCGTCGTTGCGAACCATGGTGAGCCCGGAGCCGGGGTGCCAGGTGTGCCAGCGGAACGGGCCGGTGCCGATCATGGCGCTGCCGTCGGCGATGCCGTCGGCGCTCTCCTCGTCGAGGATGGTGGCGAGTTCGAAGGCATCGAAGAGGTTGCTGGCGGGGCGGCTGAGCCGGATGCGCAGCGCGTGGTCGCCGTCGGCCGTCATGTCGGTGATCAGCGAAGTGACGGCGCGGGCCTGGGACTTGGCCGCCGGGTCGGCCGACCTGGTCAGCGAGAACATGACGTCCCTGGCGGTCATCGGGCGACCGGTGTGGAAGCGGACGTCGTCCCGGAGGTTGAGCGCCACCGTCCGGCCGCCGTCGCGGATCTCCCAGTCGGTGGCCAGCAGCGGCTGTGGAGTGCCGGAGGAGTTGTAGGCGGTCAGGGTCTCGAAGACCAGGCGGCGCCAGACGACCGAGTTGGCGTTGTGCGCCTGGACGCTGTCGGGCTGGGCGTCGACGTTGATCGCGACGATGAGCGTGCCGCCCCTGCGGGCTCCGCCGCTCACGGCGCCCCGGGCCTCGTCCACTGCGAGGCGGCAACCGCTCACTGCGGCCAGGCCGAGGCCGGCGAGGCCGAGAAGTGTGCTACGCCGGGTGACGCCCCCGGCTGTTCGATCGACTCTCATGGGCTTCCTGTCTCTCCATCCGCCGTCGTTGGCGGCATTACCCAGCGTCGGTGGGCAATGTGGGAGCACTGTAGACCCAAAAACCAATCATGTGAATGGTTTGTTTCGAGATCTTTTCGGGGGCGTCGGCGCCGGGCGAACTAGGACAGTCCTCGCAGATAGTCGTCCATGAAACGGGCGAAGTCACCGGCCAGGTCCACGGCGTCGGGAGCGAGCAGCCACTGGGTCTGGAGGCCGTCCATCACGGCCATGATCAGGGTGGACGCCACCAGCACATCCACGTCGGCGCGGATCACGCCCTCCACATCGCGGGCGTGCCGCAGATAGCCGGCCACCCGCTCCCTGAGCACCAGGAAACGCTCGACGAAGTACGGCTGCGCAGGGTGCTCCCCGCCCACCGACTCGCCCCGCAGCACCGTGTAGAGCCGCACCAGGCCGGCCTGGGTCGCGTTGAGCTCCATCAGGTCGACGAGCCGCCGCAGCGCGACCATGCCGTTCTCCTCGGCGAGGGCCCGGTTGAACGCGGACTGCTCGGCGTCGCGCAGCCGCAGCACCTCGGTGAGCAGGTCGTCCTTGTTGCGGAAGTGGTGCAGCAGCCCGGCCTGGCTGAGGCCGACGGCCTCGGCGATCTCACGCATGGACGTGCTCCGGTAGCCCTGCTCGGCGAAGGTCCGCAGGGCGGTGCGCACGATCTCCTCGCGGCGGGCCTTGCCCTTGGCGTAGCCGCGGCGCCCGGGTGTGGCGCGGTCGTCCGGGGTGCGGTCGTCCGGGTGTGCTGACTGATCGACAGACATACGAAGAACGGTAACCGGCCCCGGTACGACCCTTGACGTGATCGAACGACGCGACCTATGTTCACCGCCACATATGTGCAAGAGCACACAGGGGGCCCGATGAAGCTCGAACACGTCCTGCTCCGCCTCCTCGCGACCCGCCCCTACAGCGGCTACGACCTGCGCAAGTGGCTCGCCGCCGACGGCCAGTTCGCGGGCTCACGGGTCCACCACAGCCAGATCTACCGGGCCCTGGCCCGGATGCGCGAGGACGGCTGGGTCGAGGACCGGATCGATCCACGGGAGCGCCGCCCCGACGCCCGGGTCCACCGGCTCACCGAGCGCGGCCGGCAGGCCCTGCGCGACTGGATCGACTCCCCCTACGAGCCCACCAGCCGCTTCCACGACTCCGACTTCGTCAACCGCTTCCTGATCACCGCCGCGCTCGACCGCGACGCGGCCATCCGCCTGGTGACCACGGAGCTCGACCACCGCACCGAGCAGATCGCCCGGAACCGCGACCGGGACCGCACCATCCACTTCGAGGACCCGCTGCCGGGCCTCGACCCCCGCCGTCAGCAGGCCGCCGCCGACCTCGTGCACCAGTACGGCGCCGGCGCCGTGGACTGGTGGGTCGCCTGGCTGCGGGACGTGCTCCGACGACTGGAGAGCGACGACCTCGCAGCGCCGTCCGCCGTCACCCCGGACACCCCCGACACCTCCGACGCCCCCGACATCTCGCTGGAGCGCCCGTGAAAGCCATCATGGTGATGTTCGACAGCCTCAACCGGCATCTGCTGCCGCCGTACGGGGCCGACTGGACGCACGCCCCCAACTTCGCCCGGCTCGCCGAGCGCGCCGTCACCTTCGACAACGCCTACGCCGGCTCGCTGCCCTGCATGCCGGCCCGCCGCGAACTGCACACCGGCCGGCACAACTTCCTGCACCGGTCGTGGGGCCCGCTGGAGCCGTTCGACGACTCGATGCCCGAGCTCCTCAAGCAGGCCGGCGTCCACACCCACCTCGCCAGCGACCACCCGCACTACTGGGAGGACGGCGGCGCCACCTACCACGGCCGGTACTCCACCTGGGAGTTCTTCCGCGGCCAGGAGGGCGACCCGTGGAAGGGGCAGGTCGCCGACCCGCCGATGCCGAGGGACCTCAAGGAGGTCCGCCGCCCCGGCTACCGGCAGGACTGGGTCAACCGCCGGCACCTGCCGACCGAGGAGGTCCATCCGCAGACCCTCACCTTCGACGCGGGCGTCGAGTTCGTCCGCACCAACGCCGCGGCCGACCGGTGGTTCGTCCAGATCGAGACCTTCGACCCGCACGAGCCGTTCTTCTCGCACAAGCGGTACAAGGACCTCTACCCGCACGACTACGCGGGGGCGCACTTCGACTGGCCCGACTACAAGCGGGTGGCCGAGACCGGCGCGGAGACCGAGCACGCCCGCTTCGAGTACGCCGCGCTGCTGTCGATGTGCGACCGCTCGCTCGGCCGGGTGCTCGACCTGATGGACGAGCTCGCGCTCTGGGACGACACCCTGCTGATCGTCAACACCGACCACGGACTGCTGCTCGGCGAACACGGCTGGTGGGGCAAGGGCGTGCTGCCCTGGTTCAACGAACTGGTCCACCTCCCGCTGTTCGTCTGGGACCCACGCGTAGGCGCGGCCGGTGAGCGCCGCTCCTCACTGGTGCAGACGATCGACCTGGCGCCCACCCTCCTTGAGTACTTCGACGTCCCCCGCCCACCGGACATGCGGGGCCACCCGCTGCGCGACACCCTCACCGACGACACCCCGGTCCGCCAGGCCGGCCTCTTCGGCAGCTTCGGCGGCCACGTCAACGTGACCGACGGCCGCTATGTGTACATGCGTGCCTGCGTCGACGACACCAACGCGCCACTGAACGAGTACACGCTGATGCCCACCCACATGAAGGCCAGGTTCTCCCCAGCCGAGCTGTCCGACATCCGGCTGGTCGAGCCCTTCGCCTTCACCAAGGGCGTCCGGCTGATCAGCGTGCCCGGCCACTCGATGATCAACACCGCCGCGTTCGGCTCCCTGCTGTTCGACCTCGCCGACGATCCGGAGCAGAGCACCCCGATCGTCGACGACGAGGCGGAGCTGCGCATGGCCGGGCTGCTCGCCCGGCTGCTGCGCGACTCGGACGCGCCGGCCGACCAGTTCGCACGCCTCGGTCTGCCGGCCGAGGGCCCGGTCGGCCCCGAGCACCTGCTGGTGCGCGCCCAACGGGAGCGCGGCGAGGAGACGCTGCGCGCGCTGCCGCCCGTCGAGGAGTTCCCCGACGGCCGGTTCTCGGTCCGCACACCGGTGGCGGAACTGACCGCCGACCCCGCGGCGGCCGAGATCCTGCGTCGCCACATCCCGGGCGTCACGGACACGGAGAACCTGCAGTTCATGGCCACCATCTCGGTCATCGGGCTGGCCGCCCTGCCGGTCGCCCGGGTCTCCGTCGACCAGCTCCGCGCCCTCGCCACCGAACTCGCCGAACTGAACGCGACGCGCGCGTGACCGTCGGGCTCGACGGCGACAAGGCCGCCGGGCAGCGGATGGGCAGGCCTTCGTGGGCCGGCGGCCGTGGGCCAGCACTCCGCGGCATTCGACTGCGTCGCGCCGCGAAGTGTCCGTCCGGCCCGGGATCAGATCGGGCCCAGGACCTCCGGTGGCTCGGCTGTCAGCTCAAGGGTTTCCAGCACCGTGAGCAGTTGCCGCTCCTCGTAGCGGAAGTGGTTCTCCATGATCGCGGCGATGCCTTCGAGATGATGGTCGAGCTCCTCCGGGGGTGCGGCCCGGTCGACGGCGGCGCGGAGGCCGGCGATCAGGTGGGCGATCATCGAGTGATCCTGCTCGAGCGATCTCAGCACCGGGCGCAGCTCGGGGTGAGCGTCCGCGATGGCGGGGAACAGGGTGCGGTCCTCGCCCTGGTGGTGGCCGTCGAGAGCCGTGCAGAAGCCATGGCAGTACAGCAACAGCTCACGGGTGGCCGCCTCACCCGGGGTGCCCTCGGTGAGGGATTCGCGCGTGAGGCGCAGCGCCTCGCGCAGCCGGTCGTGCACCTGACGTAGTTCTCGGCTCCAGGCGATGAGCCTGGTCGTCTCGCGCTCAGTCACGCGAGAGCGAAGGGTGCGACGAGTGCATCGTCGGCCTCCTTCGGTCCGGCGCCTCCATGCCTGACACGGTCTGCCACCGACACGCGACGCTTCCCGGACCCTATCGCGCCGACTGCCCCGCCGGCCCACCCCCAGCC
>NZ_VMNX01000365.1 GCF_009377235.1 Streptomyces acidicola | reverse complement strand
CAAGGCCCGCCTCCACCCGATCGAGTCAGAAACCGACGACACCGTCCTGCCCACCGAACTCACCGCATAGCCTCAAAACGAGATCACCGAGTGGCCGTCGATACACCACTCCAGCGGACGTGACCGCAGTGGCCAGCATCCTTATCAGAGATTGCTTCGTACCCCACTCCTTCGCGTGCTGTGTCCACTCCTGTGGATACCGGGCCTCCCATTCCAGGAACAGCAGGGCGAAGGGCAGTCCCGCCCACGTGTTGATCTCCCCGGAGGCCTGCCTGCTCCACAGGGCTCGGGGCGGCCTGATCCACAGGGCTTCGGGCAGACAGCGGCTTGCGGCCTCGTCGTATGCCTTCTGCGCAGCTACCCGGCCCCGCGCCCGGCACCGCAACCAAGGGGTCGGGTGCCAAGCCTTGTGGAGCCGGAGTCGAGCAGACTCGACCTCTTCTTGGACACTGGCCAGTCGATCAAGGGCAGCGGCACGTTCGGCAGGGGCCGGTGCTATCAAGCCGTAAGCCCACGCCAAACGCTCAGTCCACCCGTGGTCGTCGTCGACGCCCGCGCCTGCCATCTCCGTCATGCGGCAGATCATCGCCTGATCGGCACGCCGGCGCGATCCCCATACGCATGGCAGCGGAGACGAGATCATCGGTACAGCGACGAAGTACAACAACCCCAGCATCCGCCAGCGCCCGGCACCGGCTCTCAAGGCCCGCCCGGCAGCCTCTGTTGGTGTAGGGCTGAACATGCTCACAGACTTCGAAGCGGTGCAAGGAGTGGGTGATCGTTGTCGGTGGGGACCTTTACGGTCGTCGCTGTGAAGATGCCTTCAAATCCCCTGACAGTGCTGGTGAGTGACCCGGCGGGGCAGTCGCTGGGGCTGAACCTGCCTCCGGGCTCCCTGGTCACAACCACGCGTTTCGGTCCCCGGCAAGAGCCGCTGTTCTGGGTTGCCGACGAGATTGCGGGACCTGACGCAAGGGGCCAACTTCTGCCGGCCTGCGAAGCTGTCGGCCTCCGGCCCGTGCTCCTCCAGACTGAGAAGCACGCGGAGAAGGAGGGGTGGTGGAATGACGGCTGGCTGGACCCGGGCCTGATGGCCGACGACCCCAGCGATCACGACGCCGGGTCGGTGCTCGCGTCGTATTGGGCTGTCGCCGTGGCCGAAACGGACGATGACGAGGACGGCGAGACCCTCGCGCCTTTCAGCGCCGCCTGGCCAGGACTCGCCCCGGCGGGGAGAGTCGAGTCAGATCCTGATGTTCGCGCCGCACAGGTCACGGCTGGTCTGATCGAGCAAGGGTGGCTTGCCAGCCCCCGTCTCGGCTTGGTTCCCGTCAGTCGTGACACGGACATTCCCGCCTCCATCGGGTGGACCGGGCCGTCCAACGACGACGCGGCCTGCTTGCGGGCGGTCCTTCGCTCCTGGGAGGACCGGTTCGGCGCCCGGCTCCTGGCCCTGTCCTACGCCCGGCTGGACCTGTCCGTGGCCGCCCCACCTCAGACGATGGAGGAAGCCCTGGCTGTCGCTGCGGAGCACTTCGCGTTCTGCCCCGACAACGTCTGGCAGGGATACGAGACCATGCGCCTGTATGCGGAAGAAGCTGTGCTGGGGAACTCTCACTGGACGTTCTGGTGGGACTAAGACGCCGGTCTGAGTCGTGGTCTCATTTTTGGTCTCATTCGCACACATCCAGCCCCGTCCGCAGAGGTCTACCATCGGTTCGCCGCCGGCAAATCCCTCGTCGACGAGAAGGCCGCCCAGTCCGCCGTCACCGAAGTCCCCGACCAGGGCCTGTCCGGTGGGTCGCGTGACGGCCGAACGTTCAGATCGTTCCGGCCGACGTGGGGCGAGGGACGTCACGCAAGATCGAAAGTGGCGCAGGTCACTCTTGTTCGACCGATTACTTCGCCTGTCGCCTCCGGTCATACCAGCAAAGCGCATCAACACCCCAAGATCGTTCTGCACCAAGGGATGGGACACCGCCGACATGAGCGAAACCGTGAAGGGCCCTGCCAGCTACTTCCCTTCGATCGAGAAGAAGTACGGCCGCCCGATAGCAGAGTGGAAGGAGATCATCCGTTCCTCGCCCTTGACCAGGCATATGGAACTCGTCTCCTGGCTTAAGACCGAACACGGGCTGGGGCACGGTCACGCAAACGCCCTTGTCGCGCACACCCTTGCCGAGAACAGCGGGAAGTAAGCCGCTTCATCCGGGCACTACGAGAGCACATGGCCACCGGTTGTGATCCCGTTGCGGAGGACCCGGCCGACGAGCCGGGGTTCTCCAGGCACCGCATTTCGTGCCGGAAGCCGAACCCGTCAGCCGGACCAAAGCCGGACCCTTCGGCATTTTCAGCGTCGCCCAACAATCCGGTCAGGCGTAGCTGTTCCGCCGCTGGTGTTCAGCGGAAGGCGAGCGGGGTCTCGGATTCGATGTGGGACAGCTTTTGCGGGTTGCGGACGTAGTAGAGGCCGGTGATGCGGGCGTCCTCGGCGCGGATCGCCATGATCCCGTCGATCTCGCCGTCCAGGCGTACGACGAGTGCCGGGTTGCCGTTGACCGTCGTGGGGGCGAGGGTGAGCGTGGCTTCGAGCTTGCCGGTGCGGCCGACGAACATACGGACCACCTTCTCGGCGCCGATGACCGGCCGCCGCGCGGCCTGCTTGATGCCGCCGCCGTCGCTCATCAGGACGACCTCAGGGGCGAGCACGTCGAGGAGGCCCTGTAGGTCCCCGGTTTCGAACGCCCGCTGGAACGACTCCAGGACCGCCCGGGACTCGCTCGCGGACACCACCTTGCGAGGGCGGCGGGCGTCGACGTGCCGGCGGGCTCGGTGGGCGATCTGGCGGACGGCGGCGGGGGTCTTGTCGACGGCGGCGGCGATCTCGTCGTAGCTGACGTCGAAAACCTCGCGCAGCACGAAGACGGCGCGCTCCGTCGGCGACAGCGTCTCCAGGACGAGCATCAGGGCCATCGACACGCTCTCGGCGAGTTCGACGTCCTGGGCGACGTCCGGTGCGGTGAGCAGGGGTTCCGGCAGCCAGGGTCCGACGTACGCCTCCCTGCGGCGTTTCATGGTGCGCAGCCGGTTGAGGGACTGCCGGGTCGTGATCCGGACCAGGTAGGCGCGGTGGTCGCGCACCTGTGACAAGTCGACCTCGGCCCACCGCAGCCAGGTTTCCTGGAGGACGTCTTCAGCGTCGGCAGCCGATCCGAGCATCTCGTAGGCGACGGTGAAGAGCAGGTTGCGGTGGGCGATGAACATCTCGGTCGCCGGGCCGGTCCGGTCGTGGTCTCTTCTCATGTATCGCCCCTTCTTGTCTCGCCCCTCCTCGTCTCTCCCCTTCTTGTCTCGCCCCTCCTCGTCTCGCGGACGGTCCTGGTTACCGGAGGCCTTCAAGCATGCATCCACAGCAACCTTCCTTCAGGCTGCCCGTGCGGGGGTGGTGGCCGGCGGCTCGTCGCGCTTGGCCTGCAGTAGCAGTTGCTGCTGGCGCTTGGTGCCTCCTGAGACTCGGTGCAGGCTGTACGAACCGGCCTTGCGTGCCTCGGCAGCCAGGTGCTTGACGATGCCCTTGCAGATGAACTCCTTGATCTTCGCGCCAGGACGACCGTCGATGTGGAACCACAGCGCGACGTCGTACCTGTGGGCGAACTGGAAGATGCCGGCGCGTCGGCCCAGGCTGATGCACTGGCCGGCGAACACCTGGTTGAGGGGCGAGGGCTGCTCACCCGCGATCCGGCTGAGCACCGTGTCGGCGGCCCGCGCGCCCAGAGGGATCGCGGCCTGGCAGCTCATCCGCAACGGCAGGTCCGACGGCGCCGCCGAGTCCCCGGCCGCGACGATGCGCTCGTCGTCCACGCTCGTCAGCGTCTCGTCCGTGAGCAGGCGTCCCAGGGCGTCCGTGCTCAGCCCGCTGCGTGCCGCCAGGTCCGGTACGGCGAAGCCGGCGGTCCAGATGGTCACCTGGCTCGGCAGTTCGCGGCCGTCTCCGAGCCGCACGGCGTCGCGGGTCACCGCCGTCACCTTCGCGTCGGCCGCGTCGGAGCCGTCGAGTACGGTCACCCCCAGCGCCGCCAGCCGCCCGGCCACCGAGCGTCGGCCCCGCGGATGCAGGTACGGGCCGAGCACCTCGCCGCAGACCAGGGTCACGTTGCGGCCGGTCTCCGCCAGCTCGGCGGCGGTCTCGATGCCGGTCGGACCGGCTCCGACCACCGTCACCGCGGCCGTCGCGGGAGCGGCGTCGATGACCGGCCGCAGCCGCTGCGCCTCCTCCAGGGTGGCGATCGGGTGGGCGAACTCGGCCGCTCCGGGCACGCTCGGGTCGGCGCTGCCGCTGCCCACCGCGTAGATCAGGTAGTCGTAGTCGACCGTGCCGCCCGCCGCCAGCGTCACGCGGCGACCGGTCGCGTCGATCCGTGTCACCGTTTCGACCACCAGCCGGACGTCGTCGGCCAGGACGTCTCGGTAGTCGACGACCGCGTTGTCGGACCCGCCCACCAGCTGGTGCAGGCGGATCCGATGGACGAAGTTCGGGCGCGGGTTGATCAGGGTCACTGTCACGTCGTCGCGCTGCGTCAGGCGATTGGCGGCCATGACGCCGGCGTATCCGCCGCCGATCACGACAACATCAGTGTTCTGCGCGTTCTCCGTGTTCTCCGTGTTCTCCGTGTTCTCCGTGTTCTCCGCCATGGTGTCTCCCGTCTCCGTTTCCACCGGTTCGGCCTCAAGACACCGCGTGACCGATCGCCGTGACAGTTTGTGAGGCAGATCACTGCACGGTGCCTGATGCGACTGTCGACACCTCCGCCCACACCGTCTTGCCCACCGGATGCCGTGGCGTCGAGCCCCAGCGCTCGGCCAGGACGTCCACCAGGAGCAGGCCGCGGCCCGACTCGCCGTCGGGGTACGACGAGGGTGGGGCGGCGGGTGGTCGCTTCGCGGCGGCTGCGTCGGCGACCTCGATCCGGATCACGTCCGACGCCTCGTCGAGGGAGAGCCGGAGACCGAAGTCGCGTCCCGGAACGCGGCCGTGCTGCACGGCGTTCGCGGCGAGTTCCGCGATGACGAGGGCGACCGTGCACGACACGTCCGACGCCGGCGGGTAACCCCACTCCTCCATGCGCCGCACGGCCAAGCGCCGGGCGAGCCGCGCGCCTCGCGGCGAGGAAGCGAACTGCGCGGTGAGCGGCGGGCGTTCGGCTGCTTCGCCGTCGAGCAGGACGGCTTCCGCCACGGGAGCTTCGGCGACGCTCCTTCGCGGTTCTTCGTCCGAGGTGGTCGTTCCTGTCAGCACAGCGTTTCCGTTCTTCTTGCCTGTCGAGCCCTGAGTCGTCCCGCGATGTAGTCGAGTCATCACGTTCCGTGCTTAAGGTTCGACTCACAGCCCTACGCTCGGAAGGTGACGCAGCCTTACCTTTTGGCTCGTAAGGGATGGAAGTGACTCCTTGGCCAACGGAATTGATCCCAGTACGTCGATGGCGGCGCTCTTCGGCGCGCGCGTACGCAGGCTCCGTACGGCCGCCGGGCTGACTCAGGCCGAACTCGGCAAGATGACGCATGTGGTGAGCACCCGGATCACGCAGATCGAGCGTGCCTCCGGGGCGAAGCCGACGCTGGAGCTGGCTCGTGCGCTGGACGCCGCGCTGGGTGCGGACGATCTGCTGGTGGAGCTGTGGCCGTACGTGTACCGGGAGGCATTTCCGGACTGGTCGCGGAAGTTCATGGAGTACTCGGAGCGGGCGGTGGGCATTCGCGAGTACGCGGCTCATGTGGTGCCCGGCTTGTTGCAGACCGAGGCTTACGCGCGGGCAGTTCTGAGTGTCGGTCGAACGCTCGGCAGCAAGGAGCACTTGGAAGAGCGGGTCACCGCTCGAATGGGGCGGCAAGATCGCCTCGGTACGCCCGATCGGCCTGAACTGTGGGTCGTTCTCGACGAGGCGGTGCTCCGGCGTCCGGTCGGCGGCCAGGCGGTGATGCTCGAGCAGTTGGAGCGGCTGCTTGAGTCGGCAGCGAAGCCTCATATCACCGTGCAGGTACTGCCGTTCGACCAAGGCGAGCATGACGTCATGGGCGGCTCGCTCACCGTTCTGACGATGCCGGACGGCTCGGAAGTCGCCTACACAGAGGGCGCACACTACGGCCAACTCATCGAGGATCCGGACGAGGTCAGGAGCTTCGCACTGACCTACGATCGGCTTCGGGCGGCAGCCCTGCCCCCGCTCATGTCGCTCGGCATGATCCGATCCGTGATGGAGGACAACCACCGTGGAGCGAACGTCCCGTCCCGATCTGAACGGCGCCGCCTGGCGCAAGAGCAGCTACAGCAATCAGGAGGGCGGCAACTGCGTGGAGGTGGCCGACGGGTTCCCCGGCGTCGTGCCCGTCCGTGACAGCAAGGTCCCGCACGGTCCCGCTCTGTCTTTCGAGGCCCGCTCCTGGGCAGCGTTCATAGGTGAGTTGAAGGCCGGTCAGCACCGCGTCTGAGTCGGCCAGGTCCCGGCTGCGTTCCGTCTTCCGGGCCCGCCGGTTCCTCATCCGCAAGGGCCCGGCGGGCCACTGGCCTCCCCAAAGAACCGGGGGAAATAACTACCCGCCCAC
>NZ_VMNX01000364.1 GCF_009377235.1 Streptomyces acidicola | reverse complement strand
GACGTGGACTGTGGGGTGGGTGTCGGGGGGGGGCCGGACCGGTGAGGTCGCGGTCCGGCCCCGGTCGTCAGAGGGCGTCGCTGAGTCAGAGGGCGTCGCTGAGGTCGTCGTCGTACGAGGACCTGGGGTACGGGTCGTGGGCCGTGGGCTCCCGCTCGTCGTCCCGTCCGGGTGCCGTGGGCGCGGTCACCGGCCTGCGGCGGGACGTCAGGCCGGCGAACCAGCGCGGGACGCCGGGTGTGCGGGGCGAGCGCGTACCGGCCGCGGTGTTCCGCTCCACGCGCAGGTGTACGTCGCCGCTCAGCGGGGTGTCGTCCCCGAGCCGCAGATCCTGCACGGCACCGCCCGGGGTACGCAGCCGGGCACCGCCCCGCGGGTTGCGCTGGAGGGCGTACGCGCCACCAGGGCGCGGGTCGAGGCGGGGGTCCGTGCCGAACTCGTCCAGGACGTCGAAGCGGTACCAGGGGCCGCGGCCGGACGGCACGGGGATCTCGCTCGCCGTCCGCTCGCCCGAGCCGTCGGACACCGTCAGCCGGAGCCGGAGTCCGCCAGGATCGACGTCGGTCGCCCGCCGCCGCAGCCGCCACACGGCGTATCCGGCCAGGCCGAGGAGCAGGATCGCGGCCGGAACGATCGCCCCCCACCAGTCGTCCCAGATCTGCCGCCACCAGGCGGGCACCGGCGTGACGTCCACGGCGACCAGCTTCGCGTCGAGCGGCCGCTTGTGGTCGCCCTGGTCCAGGACCTCCAGTCGCGCCGTGAGCCGGTGCGGCCGCTGTCCGTCGTCGACCGTCAGCCGTCCCTCGCGGTTCAGGGACTCGCCGGGGGCGAGGGTGACCTCCGTGGGGGAGAGCGTCACCGCGCCCGGCTCGGTGTCCTGGAGGTACAGGCGCAGGGTGCGGGGCTCGCCGGAGTCGTTGGACGCCATCAGGACGAAGGGCACGCTCTGGCCGGGGTGCACCTCGGTGCCGTCGACACGGAGTTCGGCCCGGACGTCCGGGTTGACGGGAGCGGTGCGGGTGAGGAAGGGGCGGTGGTCGGCGGTGAGGCCCACGGCTCCGAGCACGCCGACGGCCTTGAGCGATCCGTCCGCGCTCTTCGGGATGCGTACGCTGCCTGTGAACCGGCCGTCGCCCGCCCTGCTGTCGCCGTTCTCCCCCGTGTCGCCGAGGCCGAGGTCCCGGGGCCGGAAGCCGTCGCCGGTCAGCACTCCGGAGACCTTCAGCCTGCGCAGGTCCCTCGGGTCGCTGACGCCCTCGCCGTCGCGGGTCTGCAGGCTCAGTTCGACCCGTGCCGTCTCGCCGGGCCGCGGTGAGGCGGGAGTCATCACGATCGACGAGCGGACGGTGCCGCGCCACTGCACCGCGACACTCGCGAGCCGGTCCCGGTGCCCTTCCGGGGCGTCCAGGCGGACCCGCCAGGTGCCGGGCCGCGGGTCGGTGATCCGCAGGGACTCCACTTCGCCTCCCGCTCCGGCGAGTTCGAAGGTGGAGCCGTCGGCACGCGTACCGGGTTCGACCTTCCTGCCGCGCGGGTCGTAGTACGTGGCCTTCACCTCGGGGTCGCCCTTGGAGACGACGATGGTGGCGAGGGTGGCGAGCGGGGACAGCCGCAAGGAGATGTCGGCGGGCGGCCTGTCCTCCACGGGCGGGTCGGTGACCAGGCAGCGGGCCCCGGCGAACGCCCGCTGCAGGGCGTTGCCCAGCGTCCTGGAGTCGGGCACGACCGCGGCGCGCGGCCGGGCCGCGGCAAGGTCGGCGCACCCGCCCTGGTAGCCGCCGGCCGCCATGGCGTCCAGGGCGCCCTCGTCAATGCCCTGGCCGAAGCCGAGGGGCCAGATCTGCACCTTGGCCCGGGCGGCCTCGGCCAGTGCCTTCTTCAGCTCGCGTTCGCCGTTCTCCCGGCGGCTCTCCTTGTCGGCGCCGTAGGCGGGGCTGTCGCCCACGTCGAGCTTTCCGTCGGTGAGCAGGAACAGGATGCGCGGCCTGCCGGTCGCGTGCTCGCCGAGCCGGGTGACGGCCTGCCTGATGACGGCCGGGAAGTCGGTGCCGGCGCCCTTGCCCTTGTCCCGCCGTGCCAGCCGGTCGATGCACTCGCCCGTCTTCTCCCGGGCCACCGGGTCGAGTTCGGTGGTCGGGCACACCTCGTCCACCGCGCTCTGCTCGTCGTTGTCCGCGCTCGCGAAGCCGAGGACGGTGAGACGGGAGGAGGCGGAGATCTCTCCCAGCGCGATACGGGCGGCCGCGTCCCGTTCCCGTTCGACGTCGGAGGGCCGGAGGCTGCCGGACTCGTCGACCGCGATGGCCAGTTCCACCGGATCCGACGCCTTGGGCGCTGCGGCGGGCCCGGCCGGCGCCGCGAGGGCGGGTGCGGGCACGGCCAGCAGGAGAGCGGACAGCAGTGCAGCGGACCGGCGGGCGGTGCGCGCCCCAGGGTCCTTCTGATGGATCTCCGTGGAGGAAGGAGCGGCGTCCGGTGCGTGCGATCGGCGTGCGGCGTGGAGGGTCATGTGGCGGAGCCACCTGTCCCTGCGCGCCGTGCGGCATGGGGGTCCCCCCGCTCGGGCGAAGCCGAGAGTGGGGGAGTGCGTGCCGGACGCCGCGACGCCGCGGAGATCCATCAGAAGGGCCCTGAGCCCCTCTCCCGCTCGTGGTGGGGGGACCGGCACTCTGTGAGCCGATCCGGTGATGTGTGTGTCCACGTCCTCCCCTTTGCAATCCTGTTATGTCATGTGATGTCGGGCATGCGGGACGCGTCGATGCCCGTACGCCCTGCTCGTCCCTGCTCGTCCCTGCTGGTCCCGCGGCCGGGCCGTCGCCGTCGGCGGCGACCGCTGCCGACGGCCACCCCGGTGGCTCGCCCGGTGACCCTCCCGGTGGCGCCGACGAGTCAGCCGAGCAGCAGCCCGGCCGTCGCCGACAGTGCCCCCGGCAGCAGCCAGCCGACCCCCCACCTGATGCACCGGTACTTCTCGACGAGGATGTGGCTCATGTCCACCGTCTGAGTCAGCAGCCAGGCCGTGAGGTCCTCACAGGCCCTGGTCACCGCATCAGTCACCCCTTGTTCCCCCGACGCCCCGTGCACCGCGACGACATCGGCGAAGAATGTGATGCCGGGCCCCGCCCGCTCAGTTCCGCTGCGCGGCAGCATCGCTCGAATGAGTGAGATCGAGCCGATCAGCCACATCAGGGCGCCCGCTCCCGCCAGCACCAGGCACAGGACGGAGGGGCGGGAGGGCAGCCGCTGCCCGATGCCGAGCAACAGGGCCGGAACGCCCAGGGCGACGGAGAGCAGCACCGACGCCTTGATGTCCGCCCGCCCGGTGTCCTCACGGACGACGGCGAGCAGCCGCTCCGCCACGTACCGGGTCTCCGCGCCGGTGGGCACCCGCGCCGCCGGGACGCCTCCCCCGGTCATCGGCCGACGCCCCCCGTGCCGTAACCGGGCCGACGCGGGCCCGGGTTCCAGGAGTTCTCGCCGGGGCCCTCCGACCAGAAGTCGTCGTCCTCGTCCTCCGGCCGCCGGGACCGGGGGAGCTCCGGGGAGCCGCCGTGCGGGGGCGGCCCGGCGGGTGCGGGGGCCGGTTCCCGGCGCACCTCGTGCACCATCGCGTCCTCGGGCTCGCCCCACCAGTCGTCCTCGTCGGGCCGCCGCGCCGGCCACGGGTCCGGGGCGTCACTCAGCGGCCGGTCGTCGGTGTGCGAGCCCCAGGCATCCTCCGCCGGCCGGTTGCCCGAACCCGAGCCGCGGGCATCGCCCTCCGGGCGGCCCCCGGGTGTCGGGGACTCCGGGCCCGTGGCGTACGGCATGCCCGTACGGCCGGTGTCCGCGGCGGCGGGTCCGGGCTTGTCGTACGGACTGTCGGGCCAGGCCCGTTCGAGGGCGGGCCGCTGCCCGGTGCCGCCCGGCGGAGCCGGGGTTCCGGGGGCCGGGGGCAGGGCGCGGACGGCGTACTCGTCGTGGGCCGGGTACCCGTGCGACTGGTCCGGCAGCGCCATGCGCCGGATGTAGGCGTCCAGTTCCGGAGTGTTGATGCGCCCCTCCCGCGCCATCCGGACGAGGAACTCCCGGTTCTCGCGCTGCTCGTCCGTCTTCGTTTCCATCATCATCTTGATCAGCTCGGCGACCTCCTTGCGGTCGCCGGAAGCCATGAGGTAGGCGGATCGCTCGGCGTCGGTGCCCTGGGCGAGCCGGGTGAAGCCCGCGAACCGGCCCGCGACGCGCTGGGCCTCGGCGTCGTCCGACCGCGCTCCGGCGACGAACTCGATGTGCGCGCGGTCGGTGCCGACCTCGACGAACACCCGTGTCCGCAAGCCCACCTCATGACCGAGGTCGGCCCACTTCCCGGCCGCGACCTCGGACCGCACCGCCCGGTTGGCCTCCTGCGCTTGGTGCACGGCGTACCGCCCCGAGACGTCACGGAGCCGGTCGACGATCTCGGGCCCCAGGTCCTGCTCCACGCTGTCGAGGCGCTTCTCCGCGACCAGCCGGAAGTCGGTCACCTCCCAGCGCAGCTTCACCCTCGTCTCGAAGAAGGTGGCGGCGCCCAGGGCGGGCAACTCGACGTCGAACGTCGTCACATGGCGGCCACGGACGATCTCGCAGACACTGGTCGCCCGGGCCCATCTGCTGCGCCGGTCCGAGTGGTCGGCGCCCTGCGCGGTGATGACGCTGCAACCCCCGTCCTGGTAGAAGACCACCGAGGCCACCTGCGCTCCCACATGCCGGAAACCCCGTTCCCGCAGCAGCCGTTCACGCAGGAACGGCCCGGCGAGGTTCTCCGGGATGATCAGTTCTTCCTCCGGACCCACCGTCATCTCTGCTCCTTCCCCCGGGCCCTGGGGCCACTGCCCGTGGCGGCCATCGCGGCCAGCACATGGCGCTCGAAAACTTCGGTCATCGGTTCCTCGGGCGCCGCGGACATGGTCCGCAGCAGCCATCGCAGCCGCGCGGCGTCGCGCCGGTCGCGGACCATCCGGGGCAGCAGCCAGAGCAGCGCCTGGAGGATCTCGCCCGGAGGCGTCGCCTCTGCGGCGTCCGGGCCCGCCTCCGGGGCTCCGGATTCCTCCTCGAACGCGTAGGTCCGCCCCGCGTGACCCGGGAGCACGGCATCGGCCTCCGCGGCTCGCAGCCACATGCGCAGCCCCTCGGTCGCGGCCTCGGCCGACAGATGGCTGTCCAGCGCCCGCCACAGCAGATCGGCGAGCGGTTCGGCCGCGCCCTCCACCACCACCGCGACCGCCAGGGCGAGCGGCCAGTGGATACGGCGCGCCAACTCCGCGTCGGTCAGGGCGGTGGACGCCCGCGGCACCGGCGGGCGGGGCACGGCTCCTGAGCGGCCGGCTCCGGTGCGCGGGTCCGGGTGGCGCTCCGAGCCTGGTCCGCGGGGCACCGCGGGGACGCTGCCGGGAACCCTGGTACCGCCGTAGGCAGCCGGGACGCCGGACGCCGGTCCGGCCGACGGCGAACCGTCGGCGGGCGGGTGGTACTCGTCCGGCCCTTCGGGCTGCCACATCTCGTCGGTGCGCGCGCAGAACAGGCGTACGGCGCTGAGCAGCGCCAGGTGCAGGCGCTCGCCGGACGTTTCGTCGGACCACTCCCGCAGCACGGTCGCCGCCTCACCGGCCCGGCTTCCGGCGGTGAGCCGGACCACGCCGTAGGAGGCGACCAGCGACTGCGCGCCCTCGTCACGGCTGCCGATGGCGCACAGCAGTCCCAGGGCGCTGTGCGTGTCGTCCACAATCCTGCCGAACCCGAGCGTGACCGCCGCCGTCCACCGCAGTGCCGCCACGGGGGCGTCCGCCCAGTCGGTGACCACGGCGCGGACCGCCGAGCGGTACGGTTGCCGGCCCGCCGCCTGGCCCAGGGCGGTCGCCGCGAAGAAACGGCGCCGTGTGTCGCCCGCGACGGCCAGCGGCCGGATCAGTTCCGTGAACCCGTACCCCAGGTCGGCGGTGGACAGCTCTCCGGCCACCACGGCGGCGCGTACCCACACCTGCGGACGGGCGTCTCCGGCCAGCTTGCGCAGCCAGCGCACCACGGGGCCGCGGGCGGCGTGGTGGCGGTGCCACACCTCGGCCAGGACCGACGCGGCCAGCGCCTCGCCCCGGTACGCCACGGTGCGCACCGGCACCGGCACGCCGCCCACGGACTCCTCCTCGCCACCGCGCAGTTCGGCCCGGCAGGCGGCGAGCAGGCCCTCAAGGTTCTCGGCGAACACGGGCCGCCCGTGCGTACGCTCCGGCTCACGTGCCGTGAGGATCTCCTGCGCGAGCAGTTCCGCGGCGTCCGCGACCGCGCTGAACGCCTCGCCGTCCAGCACCGCGAGCGCGATCCGGAACGCGGCTTCCCGTACCCGGTCCTGAGCGACGTCCGCCCGGTCGTTCGCCGTCGTACGACCGCGGTCACCGGCCGACGGCACCGGGCCGGCCGTCCCGGTGAACCATGCGCGTGCCTGCTGCCGCGCGACCTCGGCACAGGCCTCCAGGAGATCCTCGCGGCTCATCTCGCCACGGACGTGCCGCGCCACCCAGTCCGCCAGCGACTCCGTCTCGGACGGGTGCAGGGCCTCCGGCGGGACGCCCAGGGCGTTCAGGAAGAGCGGATGCGCGAGGATCTGCTCGCTCCGGGCGAGGGCGTCCCGGTCGGGTTCGTCGGACAGGTGCCGCATCAGCTGCCACGACAGCAGTTCCTCGGCGGGGG
>NZ_VMNX01000363.1 GCF_009377235.1 Streptomyces acidicola | reverse complement strand
GGGTGGGTTGTCTGCGGCCGGGTAGGGGCTTGTCGCGCAATTCCCCGCGCCCCTTGAGAGCGACAAGCGCCAGGGGCGCTCCTCCGTGATGAGCGTTACTGCCTGGGTGGTCTGGACTCGTGTTCGTACTCGCCGGTACGGTGCTCTGAGCAAGCGCTTAGGCAAGTCCAAACGTACGCAGGTGGAGGTGGCGGCGTGCGCCGTACGGTGTTCAACGAGGACCACGAGGCGTTCCGGGAGACCCTTCGGGCCTTCATCGAGGCCGAGGTCGTCCCCGTCTACGACGAGTGGCTCGCCGCCGGCCAGGCGCCGCGCGACTTCTACTACAAGCTCGCCGACCTCGGCGTCTTCGGTATCCGCGTCGACGAGGAGTACGGCGGCGCGGGCATGGACTCGTACAAGTTCGAGGCCGTGGTGTACGAGGAGACGGCCCGCGCGGGCGTCACCTTCGGCGGTTCCGGCGTGCACGTGCTGCTCGGCCTGCCGTACATCAAGATGCTCGCCACCGACGAGCAGAAGAAGCGCTATCTGCCGAAGTTCGTCACCGGCGAGGAGATGTGGGCCATCGCGATGACCGAGCCGGGCACCGGCTCCGACCTCGCGGGCATGAAGACCACAGCCAAGCTCAGCGAGGACGGGACGCACTACGTCCTCAACGGTGCCAAGACCTTCATCACCGGTGGTGTGCACGCCGACCGCGTGATCGTCTGCGCCCGGACCTCCGCCGCGAGCGCCGAGGACCGCCGCCACGGCATCTCCCTGTTCGCCGTGGACACCAAGTCCGAGGGCTACTCCGTCGGACGGAAGCTCGACAAGCTGGGACTGAAGACCTCCGACACGGCTGAGCTGGCCTTCGTCGACGTCAAGGTTCCCGCCGAGGATCTCCTCGGCGAGGAGAACAAGGGCTTCCACTACCTCGGCCTCAACCTGGCCTCCGAGCGCTGGGGCATCGCCTTCGGCGCGTACGCGCAGGCCAAGGCGGCCGTCCGGTTCGCCAAGGAGTACGTGAAGGACCGCGTCGTCTTCGGCAAGCCGGTCGCCCACTTCCAGAACACCAAGTTCGAACTGGCCGCCTGTCAGGCCGAGGTGGACGCGGCGGAGGCCGTGGTCGACCGGGCCCTGGAGGCCCTGGACGCCGGTGAGCTCACCCCCGCCGAGGCCGCGAGCGCCAAGCTGTTCTCCACCGAGGTCGCCCACCGCGTCATCGACCGCTGCCTCCAGTTGCACGGCGGCTACGGCTTCATGAACGAGTACCCGATCGCCCGCCTGTACGCGGACAACCGCGTCAACCGCATCTATGGCGGCACCAGCGAGATCATGAAGACGATCATCGCGAAGGACATGGGTCTTTAGCGCCGGCCAGGCCGCGTCCACCGCGTCCACCGCGTCCACCGGGTCCGCCGTGTTCGCTGGTGTTCACGCGCGGCCGCCCGGCTCCGCCGCCTCGTCCGCCCCGTGTGATGTTCAACCAATGTCTACTCGTGGGTAACAGTGCGCGGCCTGCCGTAACACGTGGCTGGCAGACTCACGGCATGAGTCAGGCACCACTGCAGTCTCTCCTCGATCTGCTCGACCTGGAGCAGATCGAGGAGAACATCTTCCGCGGCCAGTCCCGGCCCGGTGTCGTCCCTCGCGTCTTCGGCGGGCAGGTCGCGGCCCAGGCGCTCGTCGCCGCCGGGCGGACGGTCCCCGAGGACCGTCTCGCCCACTCCCTCCACGCGTACTTCCTGCGCATCGGCGACGCCGGCGCGCCCATCGTCTACACCGTCGACCGCATGAACGACGGCCGCTCCTTCACCACGCGCCGTGTCGTCGCGGTCCAGCACGGGCAGCCGATCTTCGCCCTCTCGGCGTCCTTCCAGCGGTACGAGGAAGGGCTCGACCACCAGGCGCCGATGCCGCCCGCGCCCGATCCGGAGACCCTGCCCGCCGCCGAGGAACGGCTGCCCGCGTACGGTCTCGACCCCGCGGTCGTGGACAAGCTCCTGGAGGAGCGGGCCGCCGTCGACCTGCGCTACGTCGACGACCCGCCCTACGGCCGGTACGGCCGGCCGCGCGAACCGCGTTCCCAGGTGTGGTTCCGCGCCAACGGCAAGCTCGACGACGACCCCCTCCTGCACGTCGTCCTCGCCACCTACGTCTCCGACATGACGCTCCTGGACTCCATCCTGCTCGCGCACGGGCGCGGCGGCTGGGCCGTCGGGGACGTCGTCGGGGCCTCGCTCGACCACGCGATGTGGTTCCACCGGCCGTTCCGGGCCGACGAATGGCTCCTGTACGACCAGGAGTCGCCGTCCTCGTCCGGCGGGCGTGGGCTCGGCCAGGGCCGTATCTACACGCGGGACGGACAGCTGGCGATCACGGTGATCCAGGAGGGGGTCGTACGGGTTCCGAGGTGAACCGTTGAAGACCCCTGGGGGCTACTCCTCGGTGAGACCCGCCTGGTCCAGCAGGTACGCCGTCATCGGGTCGTAGTGGCGCGGGCTCACCACGTGGTCGTCCAGGGGGACCACGACCTGGACGGTGCCCTCGGACTCGGCGAGGAAGAGGGCCGGGTCGTTGCAGTCCGCGTAGCCGACGGAGTCGACGCCGTGCTGTCCCGCGTAGCCGGCCCAGCCGTGGTCCGCGACCACCAGGTCGGGCAGCGGGAGGCCCTCCTGCTCCAGGCCGGTGAGGATGGCCTTCATCGGCTCGCCGGAGTGGGTGTGCCAGAGGGTGGCGCTGTGCTCGAGGACGGCCACGTCGGCGAACTGCATCACGTACCCCTCCTCCGTCTGCAGACCGTCCGGGATCACCACGATCTCGCAGCCCGCGGCGCGCAGGGCGGCGGCCGTGGCGCGGTGCACGTCGAGCAGGCCGCCCGGGTGGCCGGTGGCGAACAGGACGCGCTGCTCGCTGTCCGCGGCCTTGCGCAGCCGCGCCGCCATGCGCTCCAGGGCGGCCACCGTCAGCTCGGGGTCGATGGTGTCCTGTCCGTAGCGGTGCTCCGCGTCGTCGTTCACTCCGACGCGCTCCGCCATCACCGCGAGGACGTCCTGCTCGTCGGTCCAGCGGTCGCCGAGTTCCAGGCCCAGCCAGTAGTGGCGGTTGCCGTTGGCCAGCTTGCGGTAGTGGGAGAGGTTGTTCTCGCGGGGCGTGGCGACGTCGCCCGCGATACGCGTCCGGACAAGGTGGTCGACGAGTTCGGCGCGGCTGGGGGTCCCGGATATCGGCATGACTCCCATTGTGAGGCAGACGACTGCGCCTGACCCCGGCGTCCCGAACGCTGGGACGCGGGTCACTTGGTGTTCACCGATCTTGACGGGCCGGTTGGTGCTGCCGTAGTGCGAACCACAACTCCATGCGTACGTCGGGGTCGTCGAGATCGGCGGCGAGCAGCGCCGCACAACGCGCCACGCGTTGGCGGACGGTGTTGCGGTGGACGGACAGCGCCACCGCCGTACGGTCCCAACTGCCGTGCAGCGAGAGCCAGGTACGCAGGGTCTCCGTGAGGGCGGGCGTACCGGCGACGGGCGCGAGGAGGGTGCGGGCATGGGAGACCGCGTCCTCGGCGGGGACGAGGTCGGCGAGGGCGGGGCGCGCCGCGTGGTGGACCAGCGGCGTGCGGGTGGCGCGGGCACGGGCCAGTGCGCGGGCGGCCTGGGTGTCGGCCAGGGCCCACTCACGGGGATCGGAGGGCGCGCTGACCCCGAAGGTCCAGCCCGGCTGCGGGGTCGTCTCGCGGTCGGCCGGGACGAGGACGCGTACGACGTCCTGTGCCAGGTCGACCAGCGGGGAGCCGAGGGCCGTACCGAGCGCGGAGGCCGCCACGGCGTCGGGAGCGTGCGTGTCCGGGCGGGCGTGCACGACGACCCACCGCTCGCCTCCGAGCAGCGGCGCGACCGCCTCCGGCGCGGCTCCCAGCAACAGCCGCACCAGCGCCGAGGAGCGGGCCGCGCCCGCGCCGCTGTGGTGCTCCCCGGTGAGGAGGGAGAGGAGCACGGCGGCGACCGAGACGATGGTGTGGTCTCCGGGGTCCCGCCGGGGCGCCGCGACCCCGAGCACGAAGCCCTGACCCGGGCCCAGGGCGTAGGCCGCGAGATGGGTGCCCGCGAGGGTGTCGCTGGCTGAGGAGGGCGAGGGCGAGGGGGAGGGGGAGAGCGAGGGAGCGGGACGCGTGGTGGCGGCGACGGGAGGAAGAGGAACGGGACAGCCGGTGGCCGGCGGCGCCGTCCGGTCGGTCCCGGCCCTGGTCCCGGTCCCGACTCCGGTGGGGGTGGCCGGTCCGGTGGGCGCCACCGGGCCGGGTGACGTGGGGCCCGGCCGTACGACACCCGCCAGCTCGTTCAGCGCCGTACGCGCCGTGTCGCCCGGCTTCCGGCCCGCAGTCGCGAGTTCCGCGCCCTCCGGCCCGTACAGCACCGCCCAGCCGCCCACCCGCTGGGCCAGTTGCCGCAGGACCGCCGGTACCGGGTCCGGGCGGGACGCCGCCGTGGCCAGGCTCTGCTGGGCCTCCGAGACGCGCCGCAGCTCCGCGTGCCGGGCCTGGGCCATCAGCTGCCAGACGGCGCGGGCGACGGCCGAGAAGGTGGTCCGGGGCGGGACCTCGACGAGCGGCAGCTCGTAGCTGTCGCAGGCCGCGACCAGCGCGCGCGGCACCGTGTCGTGCACGGGTGCCACGCCGAAACCCAGCGCGGCACCGCCCGCCGCCACGATCCGGGACACATAGTCGTCGAAGTAGGTACCCGAGCCCGCCGCGTCCGGGATGTGCACCCCGGCCGTCAGCAGCAGCTCGCCCCCCAGCAGATACGGGTACGGGTCCGCCATCTCCGACGTGTGCGCCCAGTGGATCACGGTGCCGGTGTCCGGCGGGCCCGCGATCAGGCGCAGGGCGAGGTCCTCACGGGCCAGGAGCGCCGAGAGGGGGACGGGCGGGGTGGGAGGTACCGCTGGGATGGACGGTACCGCTGGGACGGACTGGTCCGGCATGGTGGATGTTTCCTCCATCTGCTGGGCGCGGAATGGAGGAAACGTACACTTCAGCGTTGCTTTCCGGCCACCTAGTGTCAGTGCCGACCGGTGGCCGCGGGTACGGGCGGATGTCCCCGCGGCCGGCCACCGGCCGTCCCCGCTCCCCCCTGCATAAGACGCCCCCCTGCACGACACGCCACCGAGGTGCGCGAAGGAGATCCCCGTATGGTCGTCGACTACGCCGTGATCGTCGTCTATCTGGCCGGCATGCTGGCCATGGGCTGGTGGGGCATGCGCCGCGCCCGGTCCAAGAGTGAGTTCCTCGTCGCCGGGCGCCGCCTCGGGCCCGCCATGTACTCCGGGACCATGGCCGCCATCGTCCTCGGCGGAGCCTCCACCATCGGCGGGGTCGGGCTCGGCTACCGGTACGGGCTCTCCGGGGCCTGGATGGTGTTCACCATCGGCCTGGGACTGCTCGCGCTGAGCGTCTTCTTCTCCGCCCGCATCGCCCGCCTCAAGGTCTACACCGTCTCCGAGATGCTCGACCTGCGCTACGGCGGCGGCCGGGCCGGAGTGATCTCCGGCGTGGTGATGTGGGCGTACACCCTGATGCTCGCGGTCACCTCGACCATCGCGTACGCCACGATCTTCGACGTCCTCTTCGACCTGAACCGCACGGTCGCGATCGTCCTCGGCGGCTCGATCGTCGTCGCGTACTCGACGCTGGGCGGCATGTGGTCGATCACCCTCACCGACATGGTGCAGTTCGTCGTGAAGACCATCGGCGTGCTGCTTCTGCTGCTGCCCATAGCCGTCGTCAAGGCGGGCGGCTTCAGCGAGATGAAGGCCCAGCTGCCGGCCGACTACTTCGCCCCGCTGGGCATCGGCGGCGAGACCATCTTCACCTACGTGCTGATCTATACGTTCGGCATGCTCATCGGGCAGGACATCTGGCAGCGCGTGTTCACCGCGCGCAGCGACAGGACCGCCAAGTGGGGCGGCACGGTCGCGGGCACGTACTGCCTGGCGTACGCCCTCGCCGGAGCCGTCATCGGTACGGCGGCCAAGGTGCTGTACCCGAACCTGGGCAGCGCGGACGACGCCTTCGCGACCATCGTCAAGGACGAACTCCCCGTCGGCGTGCGGGGACTGGTGCTCGCCGCGGCCCTCGCCGCCGTGATGTCGACCTCCTCGGGCGCCCTCATCGCCTGCGCGACCGTCGCCAACAACGACATCTGGTCCCGGCTGGGCGGAGCCGTCCGCCGCGGAGACGACCGGGACGCGCACGACGAGGTCAGGGGGAACCGCGCCTTCATCCTCGTCATGGGCGTCGCGGTGATCGGTACGGCCGTCGCGATCGACAACGTGGTGGAGGCGCTGACCGTGGCGTACAACCTCCTCGTCGGCGGGCTCCTCGTCCCCATCCTCGGCGGCCTGCTGTGGAGGCGCGGCACGGTGTACGGCGCCCTCGCCTCCGTCGTGGCCGGCGGTCTCGCCGTGATCGCGCTGATGGCGACGTACGGAATCCTCGCCAACGAGCCCGTCTACTACGGGCTGCTGTCCTCGCTGGCCGCGTACCTGATCGTCTCCCTGGTCACCCCCGCCACCGACGCCGCCGTACTGGCCGCGTGGCGTGAACGGCTGGCCGGCCGCGGCGAGAGCGCCGCCCCTGAACCGACAACCGTCAGCGCCTAGTACGACGCGTAGTGCGACGCGTAGTACTACGCGCGCTCGACCCCCGCCGGCACCCGCACCCCCGGCACC
>NZ_VMNX01000362.1 GCF_009377235.1 Streptomyces acidicola | reverse complement strand
GCAGGGTGGACAGGTCGTTGCCGAACGAGGCGGTTTCCGAGGTGAAGCGGTCACCGGTGAGCTGCATGCCGTCACCCGAGTCCCCCGCGAAACGGATGATCACCCGATCCACCCGACGGACATCCTTCACGCCCGTCGGATTGCGCTGCTCTCCCACGACGGCCTCGTCGGCCGACTCCGCTGGGCTGCTGACCTGGCTGGTCACTGAACTGGACCTCCCTTGAGGCGGCTGTCTGGGGCGGCCGTCCCGCCGGCCTTCCCAAGACCAACCCTACGTCGGTAAGGGTGGCCTTCCCTGGGGCGTTCGCATGGCGGACGCACAAATGAGACGGTTGGGCACCCTGACTTGTCATGATTTACCCGCCCCCGGTGTTTCCTGGGGAGACGCTCCGTACTCGTCCTTCGGTTCTCGGCCCAAAGGTCCATGGGCAGTGAACCCATCCCGTGTCCGACATCTAATATCTGACACGGTGTCATCCCGTCATGAGTTCAGATAGGTCAGCACCGCCAGAACACGCCGGTGATCCCCGTCGCTGGGGGACAACCCGAGCTTCAGGAAAATATTGCTGACGTGCTTCTCCACGGCACCGTCACTCACCACGAGTTGCCGCGCGATCGCCGAGTTGGTCCGCCCCTCGGCCATCAGTCCTAGGACCTCCCGCTCCCTCGGGGTGAGGCCGGCGAGCACGTCCTGCTTGCGGCTGCGCCCCAGCAACTGCGCGACGACCTCCGGGTCCAGCGCCGTACCCCCCTGGGCCACCCGCACCACCGCGTCGACGAACTCACGCACTTCAGCCACCCGGTCCTTCAGCAGATAGCCGACACCGTGACTGGAACCGGCGAGCAGCTCGGTGGCGTACTGCTCCTCCACGTACTGCGACAGCACGAGCACGCCGAGCTCCGGATGCTCCCGCCTGAGCTGCACGGCCGCCCGGACACCCTCATCCGTATGCGTCGGCGGCATCCGCACGTCCGCCACCACCACGTCCGGCAGCTCACCCTGCGCCGCCAGCTCCGTGATGGTCTTGATCAGAGCGTCCCCGTCCCCGACGCCCGCGACGACCTCGTGCCCACGGTCGGTCAGCAGCCGAGTCAGCCCCTCTCTGAGCAGCACCGAATCCTCGGCGATGACCACCCGCACCCTGTCCTCCACGATCCTCGGCCCCCCGAACCCTGTGTGTCCGGCCGCCCCGCGTATCGGACGGCCCTCCGGCGACCCGACCCCGCGCCGCCCCTCGACACATCAGTATCCCGCGATCCGCCCGCCCTCACCGGGCCTGTGGACAGACTCACCCCGTTCCCAGGGGTGCCTCCGGCGGTTTGGCCCCCCACACACGCACGCGCATTCGCACCCGCACCACGACGCGCCGCACGGCCGTGTACGCGCCCGCACTCGCACCACGACGCACCACGACGCGCCGCGCGGCCGCGTATGCACGGCAGGGGGTGTGCCGGGAGGTGTCCGCCCGCAGCGGCCGGCGTCCGCCACCGAGCACCTACTACACCTCACAGACCCGCCGGACCGAGGACGGAGACCTCCCGGCGCGCCCCCGACCCACAAACAAACGCGTAGGCGCCCAAGCCGCCACGGTGGGAAAGACGCAGCAAGGCGCCCCCGCCCGTGCAGACCGCACGAACAGAGGGCGCCCTCAGCCCACCAGAACCCGCCGCGGCGCGGCGCCCGCCGCCGCTGATACGCGCGATGCCCGCCGCCGCTGATACGCGCGATGCCCGCCGCCGCTGATACGCGCGATGCCCGCCGCCGCTGCGACGCGCGATGCCCGCCGCCGCTGCGACGCGCGATGCCCGCCGCCGCTGCGACGCGCTACGCCCGCCGCCAAGGCAGCTCCGCCGTGACCCGCGTAGGACCCGCCACCGGCGAATCCACCACCAGAATCCCGTCCACGGCGCCCAACCGCTCCGCGAGCCCCGCCAGCCCCGACCCGCCAGTCACATCAGCCCCACCGACCCCGTTGTCCACCACCTGGAGCATCAGCCGGCCGTCCACCTTCCACACATCCACCGTCGCCCGAGTGGCCCCCGAGTGCTTGCTCACGTTCTGCAGCAGCTCGGACACCGTGAAGTACGCGATCCCCTCGATCGCGGGCGCAGGCCGAGCCGCCGGCAGATCCACCTCCACCTGCACCGGCACCGCGCACCGGGACGCAACTGCCGACAACGCCGCGTCCAGCCCCCGGTCCGTCAGCACCGCCGGATGGATCCCCCGCGCCAGATCCCGCAGCTCCTGCAACGCCGTCTTCACCTCACCGTGCGCCTCGTCCACCATGCGCGCCGCAGCCTGCGGATCCTCCGCCAGCTTCTCCTTAGCGAGCCCCAGATCCATCGCCAGCGCCACCAGCCGCGCCTGCGCTCCGTCGTGAAGATCGCGCTCGATGCGGCGCAGGTCGGCCGCCGCCGTGTCGACCACGATCCCCCGGTCCGACTCCAGCTCCACCACCCGCGTGGCCAGCCGGGACGGGCCCAGCAGCCCCTGCACCATCAGCCCGTCCACCATCGTCAGCGCCCGCACGATCCACGGCGTGGCCAACGTGAACAGCAGCCCGACCAGCGCGGTCACCGTGATCTCGAACGGGTTGTCGAGGTACACCTGGTGCGACTCGTCGCCGTACAGCTGGATCCCGTCCTGCCCCGCCCACATGGGGAAGACCCAGAACCAGAGCGGATACGTGAGCAACCCCCACCCGATGGCCCAGAGGTTGACCGCCACCGCGAACGAGAACACCGCCCACGGGAACTGCACCACCGCATACAACAGGTGCCGCCACGACGCGCCGCTCTTGAACACGGCGCCCATCCACGCCATGGCCCCGGACCGCTTCACCCGCAACGGCTCGGGCGCCGCCACCTCCACCCCGAGCAACCCACGCGCCCGCGCACGCTCCACCGCTCCGAGCCCCCTCAGGCCCGCGAGCGCGGCGGCCAGCACCGGTACGCCGAGGAACGTGATCAGCAGCCCCGCCCCGAGCGACACCATCGTCACGGCGTACACGAACATCAGGATGCCGATCGGCAGGCTCAGCAGCACGTACGCGAATTCCCGCCAGCTGCGCGCCTCGAACGGTGCCCGCAGTCCCGCCGGGAGCCGGTGCCGCCGCTTCCCGACCGCCTCGGAGTCACCCCAGCTCCCGTACCCGTGTCCGTACTCCGTGGCCATGGCCGCCGTCCGTTTCTCGTCGGATTCTCTTCGGATTCCGCACTTCCGATGTCGTGGTTCCACAGTGCTCGCACCGAACCGAACGGACCATGAAGGCCGTCGGCCTCTTGAGTCGGGGGTTTTCCCCACCTCGTCCCTCCGGGGCCACCTCGTCTCTCCGGTTCGGGGCCCGCCTCGTTCCTCCGGGGAGCACCGCGTCCCTCCGAGCCCCTTAAGCGCACAAGACAGCCCCTGCGGGCGCCCTCACCTCCTGCGCGCCCCGCGCGCGCCCTCGTCCCCCCGGTCCCGCCACGGCAGCTCCGCCGTCACCGTCGTGGGCCCCCCGACCGGCGACTCGATCACGAACAGCCCGTCCACCGCGCCCAACCGCTCCGCGAGCCCCGCCATCCCGGTACCGCCGTCGAGGCCGGCGCCGCCGCGGCCGTCGTCCCAGACCTGGACGAGCAGCCGTTCGTCCGCGCGCCATACGTCGACGGCCGCGGACCGGGCCCCACTGTGTTTGCTGATGTTCTGCAGGAGCTCGGAGACGGTGAAGTAGGCGATGCCCTCGATCGCGGCGGCGGGCCGGGTCTCCAGATCCACGGTCACCTTCACCGGCGCCGTACAGCGTGAGGCCACCGCGGACAGGGCCGCGTCCAGCCCCCGGTCCGTCAGCACCGCCGGATGGATCCCCCGCGCCAGGTCCCGCAGCTCCTGGAGCGCCAGCTTCACCTCACCGTGTGCCTCCTCGACCATCGCCGCCACGTGCTCGTCGTTCTGGCCCTCCAGGAGCTTCTCCTTGGCGAGGCCGAGCCCCATCGCGAGGTTCACCAGCCGCGCCTGCGCCCCGTCGTGGAGATCGCGCTCGATGCGGCGCAGGTCGGCCGCCGCCGTGTCGACCACGACTCCCCGGTCCGACTCCAGCTCCGCGATACGGCGCTCCAGTTCCTCGGAGGGGGAGAGCAGGCCGCGCACCATCGCCCGGTCCGCGTTCGTCAGCGCACGCGCGATGTAGGGCAGCACCGGCCACAGCACGAACAGCGAGGTGAGCGTGACGGCGAAGGTCACGATCCCCCAGGGCAGCCGCATGAACTCGTACAACATCGTGCGCCAGCCCACCGGGTCCTTCACGCTCAGCCACACCTGCGAGAAGAACCCGCCGTTCCCACGCATCGGCAGCGGACTCGGTTCGTCCACCCGCACCCGCAGCAGGGCCCGGGCTCGCGCCCGCTCCAGCTTCCCCAGTTGCCGGGCGCCCAGCAGCGCGGCCGAGAGCAACGGGAAGCCGATCACCGTCACCGTCAGAGAGACCGAGGTGAACAGCACGGTCACGACGTAGACGAACCCGAACAACGCCACCGGCATGTTGGCCAGGAGATGCGCGATCTCCCGCCACGTCTGGCCGTCGAACGCGAACCGCGCGGGCGGGAGCGGATCGGACGGTGTTCGGCCGGCCGGCAGCGGCCGTCCGGAAGGTGAGACCAACGGGTTCTGTCTGTCCCGTGAACGGTGCGGCTGGTCGGAGCCGACGGGGATGCGAACGGTCATGCTGCCCAGACTGCCCGGCTGGCCCCAGACCGCGCCATGAGGAGGGCCGCCCGGCCATCCTGGGGAAAACCCCACCATCCCCGGCAGCCCGGGCAGCCTCTCCGAGTCGAGCCGTTTGCGCGTTACCGTTCAAGCTGAGACGGGCTGCTTACCGTTTCTTTAGCAGGGCCTAGACTCCCGTGCGTACAGATCAGCGAACGACAGCGTGCACGACGGCCAGCAAAGCCAGGACCGGCAGGTCAGGGCCGGCAGTCAGGACTGGCGCTCAGGACCGATGGGTCTGGACCGACTGGCCAGGACTGACAGGTCGAAGTCCACCAGGGGCGAACTCAGGGAGTGAGGGGACGGACGTGCCGGAACCGACGGCTGTCACGACTGCCGCGGCTGTCGCGGAACACGGAACCGTGACCGTGGCCGCGTCGGACTACTTCCAGTCCTACTCGGTCGTCGGACTGCTCGCCGTCATCGGCGTGCTGTTCGTCGCCGTCGCCTTCGGCGCGGGCCGCCTGCTGCGCCCTGTCGTCCCCACCCCCGAGAAACTCCTCACGTACGAGTGCGGAGTTGACCCCGTCGGCGAGGGCTGGGCGCACACCCAGGTCCGCTACTACGTGTACGCCTTCCTGTACGTGATCTTCGCCGTCGACTCGATCTTCCTGTTCCCCTGGGCGACGGTCTTCGCCGCCCCCGGCTACGGCGCGACGACGCTCGTCGAGATGTTCATCTTCCTGGGCTTCCTGACCGTCGGCCTGCTCTACGCATACAAGAAGGGCGTCCTGGCATGGACGTGACGCCAGAAGTGACTTCGCCAGAGCCTGTTGGTGCGGAGCCCGTTCGTCCGGAGCCCGTTCGTCCGGGGTCCGTTCCCTTGGAGCCCGGCCCGTCGGAGCCCGTTCTCCCGTCGGAGCCCGTTCTCCTGCCGGAACCGAAGCGTCTCGGCGCGCTCGCGCGTCTCGCCCCGGAGCCGATGAAGGTGATCCTGAACTGGGGCCGCCGCTACTCGCTCTGGGTGTTCAACTTCGGCCTCGCCTGCTGCGCGATCGAGTTCATCGCCGCGTCGATGGCCCGCCACGACTTCATCCGTCTCGGCGTGATCCCGTTCGCACCCGGCCCGCGCCAGGCCGACCTGATGGTCGTCTCCGGCACGGTCACGGACAAGATGGCCCCGGCCGTGAAGCGCCTGTACGAGCAGATGCCGGAGCCGAAGTACGTCATCTCGTTCGGCGCGTGCAGCAACTGCGGGGGCCCCTACTGGGACTCGTACTCCGTCACCAAGGGCGTCGACCAGATCATCCCCGTCGACGTCTACGTCCCCGGCTGCCCGCCCCGCCCGGAGGCCCTGCTCCAGGGCATCCTGAAGCTCCAGGAGAAGATCGCGCGCGAGTCGCTGGGAGAGCGGTACGGCCACGCGGCGCGCCCGTCGACGGCCGCACTGCAGAGCGGGCTCGTGGCACCGCCCGCTGCGGTGGGCGCCGGTGGTACCGGAGCCGGGAAGGGGGACCGGTGACCGGCTGGCTCCCCGCGCCCGTCGAGGAACTCTTCGGCCCCGAGGCCACGGCCGAGGAGTCGTACGGTGTCCTCACCGTGGACGTCCCGTCCGCATCCTGGACCCAGGCGCTCCGTACGGCCCACTCCGCGCTGGGCTGCACGTACTTCGACTGGCTGAGCGCCGTCGACGAACCCGGCACGGGCTTCCGCGTCGCCGCCCACGTCGTCGCCCTGTCCCCGGTCCGCCGCCTGCTTCTCCGCACCACGGTCCCGCACGAGGCCCCCGCCCTGCCGACTGCCACCGGGGTGTACGCGGGCGCGGCCTGGCACGAGCGCGAGACCCACGAGATGTTCGGCGTCACCTTCGAGGGCCACCCGGGCCTCGACCCGCTCCTGCTGCCCGAGGGTTTCGAGGGACACCCTCTGCGCAAGGACTTCGTCCTGGCCGCGCGCGTGGCCAAGGCCTGGCCGGGTGCCAAGGAGCCGGGCGAGTCGGACCACGGCGGCCCCAAGCGCCGCCAGATGCTCCCGCCGGGCGTCCCCGACCCCAACGAGTGGGGACCCCTGAAGGGCCAACTCCCCCCGGCC
>NZ_VMNX01000361.1 GCF_009377235.1 Streptomyces acidicola | reverse complement strand
GGCGGGAGCCAGGGGGGTGCTCATCGGACGGCCTCCTTGGGCTGGTTCGGCTGGTTCGGCCGGCTGGGCTGGCTGGGCTGGCTGGGCTGGCTGGGTATGTCGGCGCCGCCGGTCAGGGCGAAGAAGACATCGTCGAGGTCGGGGGTGTGCACAGTCAGCTCGTCGGCCTCGATGCCGGCCGAGTCCAGCCGGTCGAGGATGGAGCGCAGCTCGCGCTGGCTGCCATCGCTCGGGATCTGCAGGGCGAGGGATTCGTCGTCCCGGGCCGCCTCACGCAGGGCGGAGGCGGCACTCTGGTACGCGGCCGGGTCGGTGAAGCGGAGCCGGACGTGTCCGCCGGGGACGATCCGCTTCAGCTCCTCGGCGGTGCCCTGGGCGGCGATCTTGCCGTCGTTGAGCACGGCGATGCGGTCGGCGAGCTCGTCGGCCTCCTCCAGGTACTGAGTGGTGAGGAAGACGGTGACGCCGCCCGTGACGAGCTCGCGGATGATCCGCCACATGTTGTGCCGGGAGCGTGGGTCGAGGCCGGTGGTCGGCTCGTCGAGGAAGATGATCCGCGGGTTGCCGACCAGGGTCATGGCGATGTCGAGGCGGCGCTTCATGCCGCCGGAGTAGGTGGATGCGGGCTTCTTCGCGGCCTCGGTGAGGTCGAAGCGCTCCAGCAGCTCGGCGGTGACCTGCCGTCCTTCGCGCTTGGAGAGGTGGTGCAGGTCCGCCATGAGGAGCATGTTCTCCTCGCCGGTGATCAGGCCGTCGACGGCGGAGAACTGCCCGGTGACTCCGATCCCGGCCCGCACGGCCTGCGGGTCGGTGGCGAGGTCGTGACCGCCGACGCGGAGCCGGCCACTGGCGGAGTCGGGGGAGATGAGAGTGGAGAGGATCTTGACGGCGGTGGTCTTGCCGGCGCCGTTCGGGCCGAGCAGGGAGAAGATCGTCCCTTCCGGGACGGCCAGGTCGACGCCGTCGAGGACGACCTTGTCGCCGTAGGACTTGCGCAGCCCGTTCGCCGCGATGGCCAGGTCGGTCATGAGAGGTGCCCCCCTTGTTGGTGGCTTTGGCGGCTTTGGTGGCTGCGGATTTACAGGCTGCGGGCGGTGATGTCGCCCTGGGAGGTGGTGGCGCGGATGTCGAGCTCGGCGGTGCCGTCGTTCTTGAGGGCGTTGCTGATGCGGCCGTAGCCGGTGCCGGCGTCCAGGGCGGCCGAGACTCCGGCGGCGGCGACGACCGAGATGTCGCCGGACTGGGTACGCAGCACGACCGTGCCGCGTACGGCCTCGGCGATCCGGATGTCGCCCCTTGCGGTGCTGATCTCCGCGGGGCCGCCCAGCCGGCCGACCTCGACGTCGCCGTCGATCACGGTGAGGCGGAGGCTCGCGGCCTCGTCGATCTTGATCTGGCGGTACGCGCCTTCGAAGGTGACGTCGCCGAGGCGTCCGACGCCCCGGAGTTCGGCGCTGGCGGCCCTCGCCTCGACGCGGGAGCCGACGGGCAGCTGGACAGTCACCTCGACGGATCCGGAGTTGCCGAGGATCCGGTTCTTCGCTTCCGGGGCCTCGATCCGCAGGACGCCGTCGCTGTAGGCGAACTCGATCTCCTCGGCCGCCTTCACGTCTCGGCTCTTGGAGGCGTTGGCGGGCAGGACCTCGACCGTGGTGTCGGTGCGGTCGGCGGCGATGAACTGGATGCGTCCGGCGGGGATGTCCAGGACGGCGGTCACCGGGGCGGGGGTGTCGAACTTCTGCATCGTGCGCTCCTTTGGGTTCGTCGTTTCCGACATCGAAAAAGCTACGTTGCATTCGAAGATCCCGCAACGATGTCGTTGCACTTAACCTCAATTAATGCAGGTCAAGGACGAGCAATCATTGCAATGACCTGGAATCTAATGCAACATTGCAGCCTACTCGTTGCAATGGAACGAAGATGAAAGCTATGCTTCAGACACCACGAACCACGGAGGAGACCACGATGCCGGGAGGCAGGCTCACTCAGCAGGAACGTCAGCAGATCGCGCTGGGACTGGCCGACGGCCTCGCCTACGCGGAGATCGCCAGACGCCTCGACCGCCCGACCTCGACCATCACACGCGAGGTCATGCGCAACGGCGGCCCCACCGCCTACCGCGCCGACCTCGCCCACCGCGCCACCGAACACCGCGCCCACCGTCGCAGGCAGGCCGCGCCCCGAGGGCCGGAGGCGCCCCCGCAGGCCTACGGACGCGACCCCGAGGCGGTGCGCGAATACGAGGAGACCTTCACCACCGCCATGATGCAATCGGGCGCGCCCAAGATGATGTCCCGGGTGCTGGCCTGCCTCTACACCAGCGACACGGGCAGTCTCACCGCGTCCGAACTCGTCCAGCGCCTTCAGGTCAGCCCGGCGTCCATCTCCAAAGCGATCTCGTTCCTCGAAAGCCAGGGCTTCGTCCGCCGGGAACGCGACGAACGCCGCCGCGAGCGCTACGTCGTCGACGACGACATCTGGTACCAGTCGATGATGGCCAGCGCCCGGTCCATCGCCCAGATCGTCGAGATCGCGCGGCAGGGCGTCAGCATCCTCGGCCCCGGCACCCCGGCCGCCACCCGCCTTGAGAACACCGCCCGCTTCCTCGACTTCGTCTCCGAGAGCACCGCCCGCGCGGCGGACCAGGCCCTCGAAGTCCTCCACACGAAACCCGAAACGACCTCGGACGGCACTGCCACGCCCAGTTCAGACCGCGGATAGACAACCGTCTTGCCCAGGCCGGCGGAGACAGGGTTGGTTTACGGGAGTCCGCTCAAGGACGTCCGTTCAGGAGCGTCCGTTCCCGGGCGTCAGCACTCGCGTACTCGTCTGCTGATAGATCACCGAGCTGCGGAAACTCACCACCTCCCGACGCGCGCTGAACCGGTCCATGAGGAACGCGTGCAGTTGCTCGATGTCCGGCACGGCCACGTGGACGACGAAGTCGTCGTCGCCGGAGACCACGAAGACGGAGACCACCTCGGGCAGTTGGGCCAGATACGCCTCGAAGCCGGAGATCACCTCCCGGCTCAGCGGACGCAGCCGCGCGAACACCAGCGCCTGGAGGGACAGGCCCAGCATGCGCGGCTGCACGGCCGCGTGGTACCCGGTGATCACACCGCGCGCCCTCAGCGCCCGGACCCGTTCCAGGCAGGTGGAGGGCGCGATACCGACCAGGCGGGCCAACTCCCGGTTGGTGAGCCGTCCATCGCGCTGAAGATGACGGAGGATCGCCGAATCAATGTCGTCCATGGCCGTCATTCTCAGCGAGGAACCGAATTTGGTTCGGCGCTTCCCCCAAACCCCCGCATCCCAGCCTAGATTCCCTGACCATCCGCCGGATGCGAAGGGACCCACGCCTCGATGACGCCCACCACGCCCACCACGCCCACCACACCTGCCGCCGCGCCTGTGCTGCCCGCCGCCGCCGACCACTACGACGGGTTCCTCTCGGAGCACTACACCTGGATGCTGGGCGGCGACCTCGGCGCGCTGGCCGACGCCCAGCGCGCGCAGTTGTCGGACTGGGGCGTGGTTCCCGTGGTGCCGGGCCCGGCCCCGGCCGCCGGTTCGCTGGCGGTGGACCTGGGCTGCGGCCCCGGCCATACGAGCCTGGCCCTGGCCGAGTCGGGCTTCGACCTGGTCCTCGCGGTCGACCTGAGCCAGTCGCTGCTGGACGAACTGTCGGCGCACGCCGCCGACATACCCGCGGTCCGCCCCGTACGGTCCGATCTGCGCACCGCACTGCGGGACCTGGTCCGGCCGGGCTCGGCGGACGCGATCGTCTGCCTGGGCGACACGCTCACCCACCTCCCGACCAGGGGGGACGTGGCCGCCCTGCTGAACGACATCGCCGGCGCGCTCGCGCCCGACGGAACGGCCGTCCTCTCCTACCGCGACCTGACCGTCCCGCTCACCGGCACCGACCGCTTCCTGCCGGTCCGCTCCGCCGAGGACCGGATCATGACCTGCTTCCTGGAGTACCCGGACGACTACGACGACTACACGGTCGTCGTCCACGACCTGATCCACACCCGTTCCGCCCCCGAGGGCGCCTGGACCCTGCACGCCCGCAGCTACCGCAAGCTGCGGCTCGCCCACGCGTGGGTGCTGGAGCAGTGTCGTACCGCGGGACTCCGGGTCGTCCGGGACGAGACCGGCCCCGGGGGCGCCATGCGGACGGTGATCCTCCGACGTGCCGTGTGATGCCACCGCCCGGCTCGGCACCACCCCGCGATAATCAGGGCATGGCCACTCCCCGCACACGAGCCACCACGTGAACGACACCGACGCCGACACGGACACCGACGCCGGGCGGCGCCTCCTGCTCGACGTACTCGCGATCGGCGCCCCCTACGCCCTGGCCCTCTCCGGCGACCACGCGGTGCAGGCACATGGCCTGGTCGAGCATCTGGTCGAGGGGCCCGCGCCGGGAGCCCTGGAAGTGGCGACCGAAAGCCCCGAACCCATGGAGACGATCACGGCCGCGGTCCGGGCCGGCCTGGAGGAACGGGGCTGGCGCGTACGCCACCGGGAAACGAACCCCCTCTCCGCCCGGCTGATCGTCACCGACCCAGCCACAGGCGGGGACCACACGCTCGACATGCTCAAGGAAACCCTCTGGCGCCCACCTGTCCTGACCGCCCTCGGCCCGGCCCTCTCCCTCGAAGACGTCATCGGCACGAAGGTCCGGGCCCTGACCGACCGAGGCCTCGCCCGCGACCTCGTCGCCGTCCACGCCGCCGCGGACCTCTGGAGCCTCACCGAACTGGAGGAACTGGGCCGCCGCCACGCCCTCGACGCCTTCGACCTCACCGACCTCCAGTCCCGCCTGGAGGGCATCGAGTGGCTCGGCGACAGGGAATTCACTCGCTCCGGTCTGGACGAACAGGCCATCATGGCCCTCCGCCAGTGGGCCCAGTCCTGGGCCGACGACATCGCGGAACGCCTCCTGGAGGAGGAGGCGCTGAGGCCACCGCCCGACGAATGACCCCCGGGAGGACCGTGAGCAGACACCCGATCTGCCCGGACGACCTCGTCACAGAACTGAACGGCGCAGCGGGCCAGAAGAAGATCACGGCGCCGCTGAAGAGGTACCGGGCGCTGAAGCGCCAGGAGTTGTCGTCACGACCAGTGGACGGCCAGCGTCAGGAACAACGCGCTGGCAACGCCTCCGGCAGCGCTTCGTATCCGGCAAGGTAGAGCCTGACGCGGCACTGGTCTTCGGCCTGGACGAAAACCTGCTGCCCCCAGTAGCTGGTGAGGCAGTGCCCGACAGCAACCAGCCGACGGCGGTCTTCCGTCGTGTACGCCGGGAAACGTGCCCAGCCCTGGTCGGAAATCTTGTTGCCGAGTTCGCTGAACAACACAGCGCGAAAGCGCTGCTCTTCGGCCTCGGTAAGCGGTGTGGTAGCACCCTCCGCAGGCCGCAACCGGACGTTGTAGAGGTCTCGTATCACGGTGCGGCTCACTATCTGCTCAAGGTCCGTTCGTAAGAGCCTACCGACCCAGTTTGATCACGGGCCCTCGGCGCTCAGTGCCCTGGATGTCGCAGAGGAGGGCAGCGAGGGCGGTGGCGGGGACGGGGAGTATTCGGGTGGGGTCGTCACTTTCCCGGAGGAGCAACGTGGCGTCTTTGTGGGCGAGTTCGACGCAGTTGCTTCCGTCGGTCCCGCTGGAGAAGGTCGACTTCTGCCACTGAGTCACGTCTCACAGCTCCTTGGTCAGGCGGTGGATGTAGTCCCGGGACCGAACCGGATCCAGAGACACCCCCTCCACCTTACGAAAAAGCGTTCGCATGGACCGCAGTTGTGATGCCGCATCCATGAAGGCCGGCCCTTGGGGAGTGTCTCGCTGGGCCGTGTCCAACGCGGGAACCCGGCCACCCGCGTACAGCAACTCCGCGCTGGCACCGGCGAATCCGTCAACGTCGAACGGGATGAGCCGCACCGTAACGTTGTGCGCCTCTGACTGGGCGAGGAGCGAGTCGAGTTGGTCTCGCGCTACCCGCCGGTCGGCGACTCGCGTACGCAGCACCGGCTCATGCAGCACGACCTCGTACGGGCACCTCGCAAGCACCGCCTTGCGGCGCATCCGGTGCTCCACTCTTGGCTTCACCTCGCTTTCCGGGAGTTCCGGGCGCCAGTAGGTGATGACGGCCCGCGCGTACTCCTCGGTCTGGAAAAGGCCCGGGACATGCGCAGTCGAGATCTCCTCGATGAACGTCGCATGGTGTTCCAACTCAGCCAGGTCCAGGAACACCGGCGGCAGCACACCCCGGTAGTCCTCCCACCACCCCCGGCTCCGATCCGTTGCCATGCCCACGAGGGCCTCGATCAACTCGCGGTCCGTACAGGCGTAATGCGCCGCCAGCCTGCGTACACGCTCCTCGTTGATCCCGGCATTCCCTGCCTCGAACTGGCTCATCTGGGCCGGATTGACACCCAGCAGGCCTGCCGCGTTCCGAGAGGACAGGCCTGCGGCCTCCCGAAGTCTGCGCAGCTCAGTGCCTAGGCGAACCTGGCGAACGGTCGGCTGGATCCTCGCCGGCATACGACTCTCGCTTCCCCAACAGCCAACGTTCCGGGCGGGGGTGGGACGCCCCGATCGGGTGCAAGGCTACGCGAACGACTTGCAAGGGCTAAACATTTCCCCCTACCGTCAGTGATGCGACGCACACACTGCGAAACACCGGGACCCCCGGAAGCACACCGCCCCGCCCTGCCACGGCGGCCGCGGCAGAGCCACCGCCCGCGACCACAGCGCAGCCCAGCTCTCCAACCCCCCACTTCCAGACCAGGAGTTACCTATGCCCGAAACCGAGGAACCCACCGCACCCACCGCACCCACCGCACCC
>NZ_VMNX01000360.1 GCF_009377235.1 Streptomyces acidicola | reverse complement strand
TCCCCGTACCGCCCCTCCTCACGCCGCTACCCCGACCCCGTGCACCTGCGGGTCGAGGACATCGACGAGTTCCCTTACGTCCACGTCGAAGACCACGGCCGTCTCCGTGCGCTGCTGGACCGGAGCGCCCGGCTGCGTGAATCCGTGCTCGGCAAGGGCGAGTTGATCGACCGCGACGCCGTGTGGGAGGCCAAGCGGGAAGCGCTGGAGCTGGTGCACGCCGTACCGCTCGGGCCCGGCCGGCGGGCCGCGTACTGCGACTTCCTCGCCGAGGAGGGCGAGGCGCTGGAGGACCACGCCACGTGGTGCGCGCTCGCCGAGGTGTACGGCTCCGACTGGCACCGGTGGCCCGCCGGTCTGCGCGACCCCCGCTCGTCCGCGACCGCCCGCGCCCGCGCCGAGCTGATGGACCGCGTCGACTTCCACAGCCGCCTGGCCTGGCTCACGGACGCCCAGCTCGCCGCCGCCCAGCGCTCCGCGCGGGACGCGGGGATGCCGATCGGGCTTGTGCACGACCTGGCGGTCGGCGTGCACCCCGGCGGCGCCGACGCGTGGGCGCAGCAGGAGTACGTCGCCCCCGGCATGTCGGTCGGCGCGCCCCCGGACGCCTTCAACGCCCGCGGCCAGGACTGGGGCCTGCCGCCCTGGCGCCCCGACCGTCTCGCCGCCTCCGGCTACGCCCCGTACCGCCGACTGCTGCGGGCCCTGCTCCGCCATGCGGGCGCCCTGCGCATCGACCACGTCATGGGGCTCTTCCGGCTGTGGTGGGTGCCGCTGGGCCAGGCGCCGACGGAGGGGACGTACGTCCGCTACGACGCCGAGGCGATGCTCGCGATCCTGGTGCTGGAGGCGTCGCGGGCCGGGGCGCTGGTGATCGGCGAGGACCTCGGGACGGTCGAACCGGGCGTGCGCGAGTCGCTGAACGAGCGTGGCGTGCTGGGCACTTCGGTGCTGTGGTTCGAACGCGACTGGGAGGGCACGGGACTGCCGCTGCCGCCCGAGCGCTGGCGCGCGGACTGCCTGGCCACGGCCACCACCCACGACCTGCCGCCCACCGCATCCCGGCTGACCGGCGACCACGTCCAGCTCCGCGACCGCCTCGGCCTGCTGACCCGCCCCCTGGCAGAGGAACGTGCCGAGGCCGCCGCCGACACGAGCGAGTGGCTGGCCCTGCTGTCCCGGCTGGGCCTGCTGCGGGGCGCGAGCGGCGGCATCTCGTCCCGCTCGGAGGAGGCCGAGATCCAGGCCGTCCACCGTTTCCTGCTGCGCACCCCGGCCCGCATGATCGGCCTCTGGCTGCCGGACGCGGTCGGCGACCGCCGCCCGCAGAACCTCCCCGGCACCTGGGACCAGTACCCGAACTGGCGCCTTCCTGTCGCCGACGCCGACGGCCGCCCGGTGACCCTGGAGGACCTGGCCTCCTCGCCCCGGCTGCACGCGCTGGTGGACGTGCTGAGGGGGCGCGGGAGCCGGGACGGGGGACCCTGAGCACGCTGAGCCCGCTCTGTACGGCACCCCGGGCGCGCTGCCGTTTCACGCGTTCGCTACGTTTGCACCGTGGACAAGAAGAACGCCCTGCGCGCCGGCGCCCTGGCTGCCGGTACGACGCTGATGATGCTGCTCATGTCGTCTCCCGCGCTCGCGCTGACGCGCGACGACGGTGACGACCCGGGTCCCGGCCTTTCGATGATCGAGACGCTGGGTCTGTTCGTCGTGGCGCCGATCGCGCTGTTCCTGCTGATCGCGGGCCTGACGTGGGTCCTCGACGGGTCCACGGACCGCGAGCCGAAGACCAAGGCCAAGACGAAGGCCGCGACGAAGGCCGACGCCAAGGCCTGACGGCCGCCCAGTCGTCCACAGCTACAGCCGCAGGCCACAGCTTCCGCCCTCCGCCGAGGGCGTCCGAGGCCATCCGAGGGCACCCACCGCACGTGTGCGTGGTGGGTGCCCTCGGCGTGTTCTGCCGGCCTGGAAGACGCCCCGCCAGCGCTCGGTCCCCGTCTGACGGGTCGCGCCGCCGTATGTTGGCAAACGGTCGTAGGCAGACAGTCGTCGGCCAAGCAGAATGCTGACCCGGAAGGGGTCGTCATGACCGGCACCGCAGACCCGACGCGCACCACCAGCACCCCCCGCCCCGCCACCGCGCTTCGCGACGTCATCGTCGTCGGCGCCGGGCCCACCGGTCTGCTGCTGGCCGGCGACCTCGCCGCCGCGGGTGTTCCGGTCACGCTCGTCGAGAAGCGCCCGCACGGGATCAGCAACCTCTCCCGCGCCTTCGCCGTGCATGCCCGCACCCTGGAGCAGCTCGACGTACGCGGCCTCGCCGACGAACTGGAGGCGAGGGGCCGGACGGTCGACCGGATCAGGCTCTTCGGGCGGCTCAGCGTACGGCTGGACACGCTGCCCTCACGCTTCAACCACGTGCTCGTGATCCCGCAGTACGAGGTGGAGGAGGTGCTGGAGCGGCGGGCGGCCGAGGCCGGTGTGCGGTTCCGGTACGAGGCCGAGGTCACCGGGGTCCGGCAGGGCGGTGACATGGTGACCGTCGAGGTCCGCGACCCGCGTGGCGAGGACGGGCCGGAGGAGCTCACCGCCGCGTACGTCGTCGGAGCCGACGGGCATCGCAGTGCCGTGCGCGAGGCGATCGGCCTGCCGTTCCCCGGCAGGTCGGTCATCCGGTCGGTCGTCCTCGCGGACGTACGGCTCGACGAGGAACCCGAGATGCTGCTCACCGCGGGCGCCGTCGGTGACGCGTTCGCCTTCCTCGTGCCCTTCGGCGACGGCTACTACCGCGTCATCGGCTGGCACCGCGGCCGCGACGTCCCCGACAGCGAGCCACTCGAACTCGACGAGGTCAGGGAGATCACCCGGCTTGCCCTCGGCCGCGACTACGGCATGCGCGACGCCCGCTGGATGTCCCGCTTCCACAGCGACGAGCGCCAGGCACCCGCCTACCGGGTCGGCCGTGTCTTCCTCGCCGGGGACGCCGCGCACGTCCACAGCCCGGCCGGCGGCCAGGGCCTGAACACCGGACTCCAGGACGCCGCGAACCTCGGCTGGAAGCTCGCCGCGGTCCTCGGCGGCCACGCGGACTCCGCCCTGCTGGACACCTACCAGGCCGAACGCCACCCGGTCGGCAGGTCCGTACTCCGCAGCAGCGGCGGCATCGTCCGGCTCGCCATGGCCAAGTACCCCTGGACGCTGGCGTTCCGGTCCGTGCTCACCATGTTCCTCAACCGGGTCGGCCCCGTCCGCGCCCGCGTGATCGGCCAGGTCACGGGCATCGGATACAAGTACGGCTCCCCCCGTGGCGCCCACCGGCTCGTCGGCAACCGCGTCCCGGACGTCACCCTCAGGAGCGGCCGCCTTCACGAGGCGATGCGCGGCGGCCGGTTCGTCCTCATCACGCCCCGTACCTCCGCCAGTTCGTCCCCCCGTACATCCCCCTGTTCACTCGGCCTGCACACCGCCGGGGACCGCAAGGACCGCCTCACCGTGGAGGAATGGGCGAGCAACCGCCGTACGACAGTGCTGGTGCGGCCGGACGGATACGTGGCCTGGGCCGCGGAGGACGCGAACGGCCCGGCGGTCGAAGCTGCCCTGACCGCCGCCGTCGGCGCCCGCTGAGTCAACTCACCGGGCGCCTCCGACGTCGTACACCTACGCCTGCGCCGCCGCGTCCGCCGCCTGGGCCTTCAGAGCGCGCTCGACGCCCGAGCGGGACTCCGAGACGAGCCGGCGCAGCGCCGCGTTCGGCTCGGCGTCGGTCAGCCAGGAGTCCGTGCGGTCCAGCGTGGACTGCGCCACCTGGATGGACGGGTACAGACCGACGGCGATCTGCTGGGCCATCTCGTGGGAGCGCGACTCCCAGATGTCCTTGACCACCTCGAAGTACTTCTCCGCGTACGGAGCGAGCAGCTCGCGCTGGTCGGTCTGGACGAAGCCCGCGATGACCGCCTCCTGCACGGCGTTCGGGAGCTTGTCGGACTCGACGGCCGAGGCCCAGGCCTCCGCCTTGGCCTCCTCCGACGGACGCGCGGCCCGCGCCGACGCCGCGTGGCGCTCGCCCGCCGCCGTCTTGTCGCGCTCGTACTCGCCCGCGATCTCCGTCTCGTCGAAGCGCCCCACCGCCGCGAGCCGGTGCACGAACGCCCAGCGCAGCTCGGTGTCGACGGACAGTCCCTCGATCGTCTGCGTGCCCTCCAGCAGCGCGTCCAGCAGGTCCAGCTGCTCCGGCGTGCGCGCGGTCGCCGCGAAGGCGCGCGCCCAGGCCAGCTGGTGGTCGCTGCCCGGCTCGGCCGCGCGCAGATGGGCCAGCGTGGCGTCCGTCCAGCGGGTCAGCAGCGCCTCGCGGGTCGTCGGGTCGGCGTACAGGTCGATCGCGAGCTTCACCTGGCGGTGCAGCGACTGCACGACGCCGATGTCCGACTCCTTGGCGATGCCCGACAGGACGAGCGACAGGTAGTCGCGGGTCGCGAGCTCCGCGTCGCGGGTCATGTCCCAGGCCGAGGCCCAGCACAGGGCGCGCGGCAGGGACTCCGCGAAGTCGCCGAGGTGCTCGGTCACGAAGGCGAGGGACTGCTCGTCCAGGCGCACCTTGGCGTACGACAGGTCGTCGTCGTTGAGCAGGACCACGGCCGGGCGGCCCCTGCCCACCAGCTGCGGTACTGCGGTGAGCTCGCCGTCGACGTCCAGCTCGATGCGGTCGTCCCGCACCAGCCTGCCGGTGGCGTCGCGTTCGTACAGGCCCACGGCGATGCGGTGCGGGCGCAGGGTCGGCTCGCCCTTGGCGCCGGCGGGGAGGGCCGGGGCCTCCTGCCGGATGGCGAAGGAGGTGATGACACCGTGCTCGTCGGTCTCGATCTCCGGCCGCAGCACATTGATCCCGGCCGTCTCCAGCCACTTCTTCGACCATGTGCTGAGGTCACGCCCGGAGGTCTCCTCCAGGGCGCCCAGCAGGTCGGACAGGCGCGTGTTGCCGTACGCGTGCGCCTTGAAATAAGCCTGTACGCCCCGGAAGAACTCGTCCATGCCGACGTAGGCGACGAGCTGCTTGAGGACGGAGGCACCCTTGGCGTAGGTGATCCCGTCGAAGTTGACCAGGACATCGTCCAGGTCGCGGATCTCGGCCATGATCGGGTGGGTGGACGGCAGCTGGTCCTGCCGGTACGCCCACGTCTTCATCTGGTTGGCGAAGGTGGTCCAGGAGTGCGGCCACCGGCTCTCGGGCGCGTACGCCAGGCAGGCGATCGACGTGTACGTGGCGAACGACTCGTTCAGCCACAGGTCGTTCCACCACTCCATCGTCACGAGGTCGCCGAACCACATGTGGGCCAGCTCGTGCAGGACGGTCTCGGCACGCACCTCGTACGCCGCGTCCGTCACCTTCGACCGGAAGACGTACTGGTCACGAATGGTGACCGCACCCGCGTTCTCCATCGCGCCCGCGTTGAACTCCGGCACGAAGAGCTGGTCGTACTTCTTGAACGGGTACGCGTAGTCGAACTTCTCCTGGAACCAGTCGAAGCCCTGCCGGGTCACCTCGAAGATCGCGTCCGAGTCGAGGAACTCGGCGAGCGAGGGCCGGCAGTAGATGCCGAGCGGCACACTCTGCCCGTCCTTCTCGTACACGCTGTGCACCGAGTGGTACGGGCCCACGATGAGCGCCGTGATGTACGTGGAGATGCGGGGCGTCGGCTCGAAGACCCAGACGTCGTCCTTGGGCTCGGGCGTCGGCGAGTTGGAGATCACCGTCCAGCCGGAGGGAGCCTTCACGGTGAACTGGAAGGTGGCCTTCAGGTCGGGCTGCTCGAAGGACGCGAACACGCGACGGGCGTCCGGCACCTCGAACTGCGTGTAGAGGTAGGCCTGGTTGTCGACGGGGTCGACGAACCGGTGGAGCCCCTCACCGGTGTTGGTGTACGCGCAGTCGGCCACGACCCGCAGGATGTTGCGCCCCTCCAGCAGCCCCGGCAGGGCGATCCGGGAGTCCTCGAACACCTCGGCGGGGTCCAGGGAGTCCCCGTTCAGGGTCACCTCGTGGACGGTCGGGGCCACCAGGTCGATGAAGGACTCCGCGCCGGTCTCCGACACGCTCTCCGAAGCGTTCTGCGCCACGTCGAAGCGCACCGTGGTCACGGACCGGTAGGTGCCGCCCTCCTGCGCGCCGGAGAGGTCGAGATCGATCTCGTACGAGTCAACGGTGAGCAGCTTCGCCCGCTGCTGAGCCTCTTCACGGGTCAGGTTTGTGCCAGGCACGCGGTCATCTCCTCGGTGTGTGCGGTCCCGGCCATCCTTCCACGGGACCCATGGGGAACGCGATGTCCGTTTCCTGCCGGTGAACAGGCCGTACAAGCGTGAGGCTGGCCTTCATGACGACATACGTTTCACGCCCCATCACCCGTGTGGTCCTGAAGGAGTTGCGCTCCGCCGACGATGCGGGGCGTCGGATGGTTCCCGTGACCGATGAGGAGGGTGGTGCGCCGCTGCGTTGCTGCCTACGGCGTAGTGAGCGCGGGGAGGTCATCGCGCTCGTCTCGTACGCTCCGTTGCGGCGCTGGGCGGCTGAGACGGGGGCGGATCCCGGCGCGTACGACGAGCAGGGGCCCGTCTTCATCCATGCGGAGGAGTGCGGGGGCCCTGCCGGGCAGGGGTATGCGTTCACGGGGGCGCGGCGCACGGTTCGCCGGTACTCCGCCCATGGTCACATCCTGGGAGGGCGGCTCGTGGAGGTGGAGAGCGCCACGGGTGCCGCGGCGTTCGACCAGGCCTTCGAGGAGGCGTTCGCCGATCCTGATGTGGCGGTGGTGCATGTGAGGGCGGTGGAGTACGGGTGTTTTCTGTACGAGGTAGGCAGGGGGTAGGTAGGCGGCGCGTGAGGGATTTCGCCCCCGCCGCCCCTACCCATTCCCGTCC
>NZ_VMNX01000035.1 GCF_009377235.1 Streptomyces acidicola | reverse complement strand
GCCCCAGGCGGATCCGGCACCGACTGGATAGCCGAGCCCTGGGCCCTGGGCAGCGGCACCTACCAGGTCGGCAACTTCCCGGCCGGATGGTCCGAATGGAACGACAAGTTCCGTGACACCGTGCGCCGCGACCAGAACGCGCTGGGCGTGGAGAACGTCACCCCCAGCGACCTGGCCACCCGCTTCGCCGGCTCCTCCGACCTCTACCAGCCGAACGGCCGCGCACCCTTCAACTCCGTCAACTTCACGGTGGCGCACGACGGGTTCACCCTCGCCGACCTGTACCGCTGCAACACGAGGAACAACAACCAGCCTTGGCCCTATGGCCCGTCCGACGGCGGCTCGGACCACAACCTGTCCTGGGACCAGTCCGGCAACGCGGCCGATCAACGCAAGGCCGCCCGCAACGGCCTCGCCCTGCTGATGCTGTCCGCCGGTACGCCGATGATGACGGGCGGCGACGAGTACCTGCGCTCGACCAACTGCAACAACAACCCCTACAACCTGGACTCCTCGGCCAACTGGCTCACCACGAACCGGACCGCCGACCAGAGCACCTTCCGCACCTATGCCGAGCGCATGATCGCCTTCCGCAAGGCACACCCGGCCCTGCGCCCGGCGGACTTCTACAGTCCCGCAGACGGCAACGGCAACGGCATGGGCGAACTGGACTGGTTCACCCCAGCAGGCAGCGCACCCGACGGCACCTACTGGGGCAACCCCGACAACCACGCCCTCGCATGGCGCTACGACGGCACCGAACTCGGCGATCCCAGCAGCGCGATCTACGTCGCCTACAACGGCTGGTCGGGCGACGTCGACTTCACACTCCCGTCCCCCGGGGCGGGCAAGACCTGGTACCGCGTCACCGACACCTCCACCTGGGCCGAAGGCACCGACCAGGTCACCCGCCCCGGCAGCGAGGCCCTGATCGGCGGCACCGGCACCGTCTACCGGCTGCACGGCCGGGCCGCCCTGGTCCTGATCGCCAAGTAACCGCCGGACCGCAACAACACCACCCGCGCGGCTGTGTCCCCACCTCGGCCCCGGCACGAGGAGTTCGCCTCACCGTGAACCGCCCACTCCGACCGGGCAGAAGGCGGCGGCCCCGGCCGCTGACCGCACAGCAGCGGGATCGGCGTGCCGCGGTGCGGCCGCACCAGGATCCGGTCGTCGTTGCGCGCGGGGCGGATCTGGAGCCTTGACGCGCCGTTCACCAGCTGATTCCGGCCGCCACCGGCAGGTGGTCGCTGCCGGTGGCCGGCAGTACCCACGAGCTCGCCGGCTCCACGCCGCGGACCAGGATCTGGTCGATGCGCGCCACCGGGAACTTCGCCGGCCAGCTGAAGCCGAAGCCGTCCCCGGCCGTGTCCTGGACCGAGTGCAGCCGCGAGGTGATGCCGGCGAACGCGCGGTCGTCCGTGGTGCCGTTCAGGTCGCCGAGCAGCACCACCCGCTCGTTCGGCTCGGCGGCGACGGCCTCGGCGAGCGCCTGCGCGCCGCGGTCCCGGCTGTCCGTCCAAAAGCCATTCCTGGGAAGCACGCGTACGGACCCCAGGTGGGCCACATACACCGCCAGCGGACCCTGGTCCGTGGCCACCGTGGTGCGCAGCGCCCGGTTGTAGGCCATCTTGCTGTCGACCGGCTTGGTGTCCCCCAGCGGCCCGTAGTCCATCTTGGTGTCGACCGGCTGGGTGTCCGACAGCGGCAGCTTGCTCCACAGCCCGACCGTGCCCTGCACCGTGTGGTACGGGTACGCCTTCTCCAGCTCCTTCTCGTACTGCGGCTTCGCCTGCGGGGTGATCTCCTCCAGGGCCAGCACGTCCGCGCCGGAGGCGGCCAGGTCCCGAGCGGTGCCGGCCGGGTCGGGGTTGTCGGCGCCGACGTTGTGGCTGGCCACGGTGAGGGCGCTGCCCGAGTGGGACTTGTCGCTGAGCAGACCGCCGAAGAGGCTCAGCCATACCGTGACCGGCAGCAGCAGCGCGACCACCGCGGAGGCGGAGCGGCGCCACAGCGCCCCGGCCGCCAGCACCGGGATGAACAGACCGAACCACGGCAGGAAGGTCTCCGCCAGGCTGCCGAGGCCGCCGATCCGGTTCGGGATCCTGTCGTGCAGCAGCATGAACAGGCCCAGCAGCAGCGCCAGCGCCGCGAGCAGCGGGCCGCGCTTCCACGGCCCCGGCCGGGAGGCGATGTGCATCGCCCGGCGGATGCCCGCGCGCCAGGTGGTGGAGCCGGTATCCCGGTGGCCGCCACCCGCCTGTGCAGGCTCCGCCGTGTCCACCTGCGTCATCGTCCGTCCTCGCCCACCGTCGGTGCTACCCGTATGAAAAGTGCTGGTCACTGCTGCATCCTCGGGTCCTGGGTGGGGTCGGCGTACATGCGCGGGCAACCACGATCGCTGGCGTTGCCGCGCAGCTCGTAGTGCCAGGGTTCGTTCTTGTAGATCTGGCACAGCCCGTATGCGGCACCGTGCTCGGACAGCCACGCCGTCGCCGTGGAGCGCCCGATGTCGACCGCGTCCCCCGACACATGAGGAGACGTCGCCGCGGTGGCCACCCATCGGGCGGCCTCGTCTTCGGACCCGTACGTGGAGACCGCCTCGCGAAGAAGATGGTCTTGGTACTCCGGGGAACGCCAGCCGCTGTTGACGTGGAACTCGACTCCGTCGTCCGCGGCAGCCGTCGCAGCCCGGCAGAGGGCCTTGAGCAGTGCTGGATCGATGTTGGCCACAGCCGGAATGTCGTCGTCGAAGACCGTCACGCCGTCGGGGACGACACCGCCGGCCTCGCCGAGCGCACCACGGCGCTCACTGCGATACGTATGAGTGAGCGGTGCGCCAGAGGGAGACGGTGGTGCGACCGGACGGGACAGTGGTGCGACCGAGCGGGACGGTGACGCCGCCGAGGGGAACGAGGAATTCGGCAGCTGGTATCCGAGGACTACGGCGATGGCTCCGATGACGACTATCAGGCCCACGACAAGAAGCCGGCGCATGCGGCGGCTTCTTGTTCGTGCTGATGGTGGGGTGTGACGCATACCGCCAGTGAAGACAGGGCGGTGTTGCCGGCACGTATGTGGTTTTCGATATACCGACGATATGTGCCGGCTCGTAGCCTCAATGGCATGCGTGTATTGATCGTCGAGGACGAGCCCTATCTGGCAGAAGCCATCCGCGACGGCCTGCGCCTCGAAGCGATCGCGGCCGACATCGCAGGTGACGGCGACACCGCTCTGGAACTGCTGAGCATCAACGCCTACGACATCGCCGTCCTCGACCGCGACATCCCCGGACCGTCCGGTGACGAGATCGCCACACGCATCGTCGCCTCCGGCAGCGACATGCCGATCCTCATGCTCACCGCGGCCGACCGTCTCGACGACAAGGCCTCAGGGTTCGGACTCGGCGCCGACGACTACCTCACCAAGCCGTTCGAACTGCAAGAGCTCGCGCTCAGGCTCAGAGCACTCGACCGCAGGCGCGCCCACAGCAGGCCTCCCGTGCGGGAGATCGCAGGTCTGCGCCTTGACCCGTTCCGCAGAGAGGTCTACCGGGACGGCCGCTACGTCGCGCTGACCAGAAAGCAGTTCGCAGTGCTCGAAGTCCTCGTCGTCGCCGACGGCGGTGTCGTCAGTGCCGAAGAACTCCTGGAACGCGCGTGGGACGAGAACGCCAACCCGTTCACCAACGCCGTGCGCATCACCGTCTCGGCACTGCGCAAGCGTCTCGGAGAACCCTGGATCATCGCCACCGTGCCAGGCGTCGGCTACCGCATCGACACGCAGCCGGAGGCCGGTCACAAGGGAGGCGAGCGTGGATAGAGCCCCTGGGTTGAGTGTTCGCCTCAAACTCACCCTCAGCTACACCGGATTCATCATGCTTGCCGGCGCCCTGCTGCTCGCGGCTGTGTGGCTGTTCCTCCTGCGTTACGTCCCCGAACGTGCACTCATCATCCCCGGCTCCACTGGCACCTCCCATGGTGTTTTTCCCATCCGGTCCAACCTTCTGCGCGTTTTCGCTCCGAGGGCAGCCGCAGTATTGGCATTCCTGCTGGTGCTCGGCCTCGGGGGAGGGTGGATCCTCGCCGGCCGGATGCTCGGCCCGCTGACTCGCATCACGGGCGCCACCCGCCTGGCCTCGACCGGATCGCTCTCCCACCGAATCCGGCTACCGGGCCGCAAAGACGAGTTCCGCGAACTCGCCGACGTCTTCGACAGCATGCTGGAGCGGCTCGAAGCACACGTCGCCGAACAGCAGAGATTCGCGGCCAACGCCTCTCACGAGTTGCGCACCCCGCTCGCGGTCTCCAAGGCACTTCTCGACGTGGCCCGCACCGATCCGAACCGCGACACCGGCGAAATCATCGACCGCCTCCACGCCGTCAACACCCGAGCGATCGACCTCACCGAGGCGCTGCTCCTGCTCAGCCGCGCTGACCAACGGTCCTTCACCCGAGAACACGTCGACCTGTCCCTCATGGCGGAAGAAGCCACCGAAACACTCCTCCCCCTCGCGGAAAAGCACGGCGTCACCATCGAGACCCGCGGCGACATCACCCCCACGATCGGATCGCCGGCGCTCCTGCTGCAGCTGACCACGAACCTCGTGCACAACGCGATCGTCCACAACCTGCCTGCGCAGGGCACCGTGTGGGTCAATACCAGCGTCCGCCCCAGGACTGTGGTGCTCACTGTCGAAAACACCGGCGAGAAGCTCACCCCAGAGCTGGTCTCGACCCTCACCGAACCCTTCCAGCGCGGCACCGAACGCATACGCACCGACCACGCAGGCGTCGGCCTCGGCCTGGCCATCGTCAAAACCATCACCCACGCACACGACGGAACACTCACCCTCACCCCGCGCCCTGCCGGCGGAATCCGCGTCGCTGTGGAACTACCCGCGACAGACCGGCACTCCGACAGGTAACGAATCCGGGAAGTGGTGCGCCGCCACTACAGGAAATCTGCGACGCGAGCACGGAGCCTCGAACCACGACGTGATGGCTGGTCGGGGTGGGAGTTGGAGGTGCTGAACACCGCCGCACGGTGCCGGGGCCGCCCTCGCTCCATGCCTCCGGGTCGGCCCCGACGCTACCGCGGATAATCACCGGCCTCGGCTCCAAGTACGTTGAGAAGAGCCAGAGCCTCAGTGTCAGGGAATCCTGGCGGCGCGCTGTAGAGCACGAGGTGCTGGTCGCGGTCCGTGAGCGTGAGCGTGTCGCAGTCGACGGTGATCTCCCCGACGACCGGGGGCGGAAGGTTTTCGTGAGCATCGGCGCGGCCTGCACGTCGTGCCGCTCCCAGAGCCGGGCGAAGTCGGGGCTGGCGTTGCGGAGCTCGTCGACAAGGCCGGTCACCGCGGGATCCGTCGGGTAGCGGGCGAGGGTGGCGCGGAGCTCCATGACCACTCGGTGCCGGAACTCGGCGGCGTCGGAAATCCGTACAGCGTCGCATCGGCGCGCTCCGACCCGAGGAATGCCCGGCGCGCGAGATTGCGGTCCTTCGGGGCGAGCCCGGAAAAGTCCTCCATGAGCGCGGCCGCGAGGTCGTTCCACGCGAGCACCTCGAACGCGGCGGACATGACCATAGCGGCCGTCTGCGGCAGCCGCTCGAGGAGCGCGAGGATGCTCGGGCGGACATCGCGCCGGTGCAGCCGGGCGCGGGTCGGCGCGGTACCCGCGAGGACGTGGAGGTGGTCGGACTCGGCGTCGGTCAGCCGCAGCGCGCCTGCGATCCCCGCGAGGACCTCGCCCGACGGTCGCGGCGCCCTGCCCTGCTCGAGCCGGATGTAGTACTCCGTGGAGATGTACGGGAGGACCGCCGCCTCCTCGCGGCGAAGACCCGGTGTCCGGCGTCGCGGTCCGGAGGGGAGGCCGACGTCCTCCGGCCGGAGCCGCTAGCGACGGCTACGGAGGAACGCCCCAAGCTCCTGCTTGTCCATACCGCAAGTCTGCACGCCGCGCGGCGTGCAGACCCTGGTACCGCCTGTGCCTGCATCCGGCCCACACGATGTACTCGCCCAGGATCCGGAAACAGGTCGAGCAGATCTACCGGATCCATGAATCTGCAGGTCAGGAGCCCTTCGCGGCGGGCTCCAGAATCGCCACGCACTCCACATGATGCGTCATCGGAAACAGATCGAACGCCCGCAGCATCCGCACCCGGTACCCGCCCTCCCGGAAGTACGCCAGGTCCCGTGCCAGCGCGGCCGGATCGCAGGCCACGTAGGCGATCCTTCGCGCGCCCAGTGACGAAAGGTGCTGGACCGTCTTGTGGCCCGCGCCCGCGCGGGGCGGGTCCAGGACGATGAGGTCGACCTCGGTGATGCCGGTGCGCGGGAGGACCGAATCGACCTTGCCCTGCTCGATGCGGACGCGGTCGAACGCGGCGAGGTTGTGCCGGGCGTCCTCCACCGCACGCTTGCCGGACTCGATGCCGAGGACCGCGCCCTTGTCGCCGAGCCGGTCCGCGAGGGCGCCCGCGAAGAGGCCCGCCCCGCAGTACAGGTCCAGGGCCATCTCGCCCTTGCGCGGCAGCAGTCCCTGCATCACGGCGGTGACGAGGGTGTCGGCCGCCTTGGGGTGCACCTGCCAGAAGCCGCCGCTGCCGACCCGGTACGTACGGCCGTCCGCGCGTTCGCGTACGAAGGGGCGGCCGTGGACGCGATGGACGCCGCCGTCCTTCTCGCCGACCCGCATCACCGACACCGGCTTGTCCAGCTCCACGATGGGCAGTCGCGCTCCCGGCTTCGGCGTCAGGATCACCTGTCGGTCCTGCGAACCCGTCGCCGTGATCGCCTCGATGGACGCCATGCCCGTCCAGTCGCGCTTCTCGATGCCCAGCTCGGTCACTCCGGGAGCCGCGATCATGCAGTGGTCGACCGGCTCGACCTCGTGCGAGCGGTGGCGGCGCAGACCGGCCCGGCCGTCGGGGTCCACCGCGTACTGCACCCGTGTGCGCCACGCCGGGACCTCGCCCGCCGGAAGCTTGTCGCCCTCGGCCGGCACCACCGTGCCGTCCCAGCCCGCCTCCTCGGGTGTGAGGCCCGCGAGCCGCAGCAGCTGCTCGGCGATGACCTCGCCCTTGAGCCGCCGCTGGGCGCCCGGCTTGGCGTGCTGCCAGTCGCAGCCCCCGCAGCGGCCCGGCCCGGCGTACGGGCAGGGGGCCTCGATACGGTCCTTGGACGCCGACAGCACCTCCACCGCGTCGGCGCGCAGGAAACGCGCCCCTTCCTCGCCCTCCGTCACCCGCGCGACGACCCGCTCACCGGGCAGCGCGTGCCGGACGAAGAGGACCTGGCCCGTGGAGGTACGGGCGATGCAGTGGCCGCCGTGGGCGACGGGGCCGATCTCGACCTCGTACTCCTCCCCCACCAGCGATTTCTTCTCTTCTGCCTGCATGGCGGGGTGACTCCAAGACGTTGAGCAAGACGTTAGGGGCGAAGACGTGCGCAGACACGCGACGACGTGAAAAGGCCGGCGGCCGGACAACAGCCCACAAGTCTACGTGGGTGTCACCCGGCCGTTCACCACAAGCCCGTCGCTCAGCCGGTGCGGGTCAGCTCCTGGTGCTGGGTGCCTTGGTCTCCCTGGGCCGTTCCGCGACGCCTCGGCGCACCGCGCCCGGTGCGTTCCACTCCTGCCGCCTGCGGGCCCGCTTCCGCGCCGCCTCGCTGGACTCCAGCTGGTACGGCACCGAGGTGACCATCACGCCCGGGGTGAACAGCAGCCTGCCCTTCAGCCGCAGGGCGCTCTGGTTGTGCAGCAGGTGCTCGTACCAGTGGCCGACCACGTACTCGGGGATGATCACGGACACCACGTCGCGCGGGGACTCCTTGCGCAGCCCCTTCACGTACTCGATGACCGGGCGCGTGATCTCGCGGTACGGCGAGTCCAGGACCTTCAGCGGTACGTCGATGCCGCGCCGGTGCCACTCCTCCTGGAGCGCCTTGGTCTCGGCCGGATCGACATTGACGCTGAGGGCCTCCAGGGTGTGCGAGCGCAGCAGCTTGGCGTAGGCGAGGGCGCGCAGTGTCGGACGGTGGATCTTCGATATCAGGACCACCGAGTGGACACGGGACGGGCGCACGGCGTCGTCGCTCGGGCCCTCCGGTGCCGCGATCTCGTCGGCGACCCGGTCGTAGTGCTTACGGATCGCCGTCATCGTCGCGTAGAAGATCACCATGCCCACCAGCGCCACCCACGCACCGTGCGTGAACTTGGTGACCAGGACGACGACCAGCACCAGCCCCGTGAAGAACGCGCCGAAGGTGTTGATGGCCCGGGAGCGGACCATGTGCCTCCGCTTGGCCGGGTCCCGCTCCGTCCTCAGGTGACGGTTCCAGTGCCGGACCATGCCGGTCTGGCTGAGCGTGAAGGAGACGAACACCCCCACGATGTACAGCTGGATCAGGCGCGTTGAGTCGGCGCCGTAGATCCACACGAGCAGTCCGGCCGCGCCCGAGAGCAGCACGATGCCGTTGGAGAACGCGAGCCGGTCGCCGCGGGTGTGGAGCTGGCGCGGCAGGTAGCGGTCCTGGGCGAGGATCGAGCCGAGCAGCGGGAAGCCGTTGTACGCGGTGTTGGCGGCGAGGAACAGGACGAGGGCGGTGGCGGCGGCGAGCAGGACGAAGAAGAACGTGCCGTCGCCGAAGACGGCGGCCGCGACCTGGGAGATCACGGGGTTCTGGACGTAGCCGTCACCGACCGGGACGCCGTTCTCCAGCAGTTCGTGAGCGGGGTTCTCGGCCATGCGGACGTTGGTCGCCATGGCCAGACCGATGATGCCGCAGAACATGGTGACGGCGAGCAGGCCCATCATCGCCAGCGTGGTGGCCGCGTTCTTCGACTTGGGCTTGCGGAAGGCGGGCACGCCGTTGGAGATCGCCTCCACACCGGTGAGCGCGGCACAGCCGGAGGAGAACGCGCGCAGCAGCAGGAAGACCAGCGCGAAGCCGGCGAGCCCCTGGTGCTCGGCCTTGATCTCGAAGCCGGCGGTGGGCGCCTCCATCGTCTCGCCGAGCACCAGACCGCGGTATGCGCCCCAGCCGATCATGACGAAGACGCCCGCGACGAACACGTACGTCGGGATCGCGAAGAGCTTCCCGGACTCCTTCACCCCGCGCAGGTTCATCAGCGTCAGCAGCACGATGATGCCGACGGCGGACAGCACCTTGTTCTCGACGAAGAAGGGGATGGCGGAGCCGAGGTTCTCCACACCGGAGGAGATGGAGACGGCGACGGTGAGGACGTAGTCGACGAGCAGCGCGCTGGCGACGGTGAGGCCGGCCTTCGGGCCGAGGTTGGTGTTCGCCACCTCGTAGTCGCCGCCGCCGCTGGGGTACGCGTGCACGTTCTGCCGGTACGACGCCACCACGGTGAACATCAGCACGACGACCGCGACCGCGATCCAGGGGCTGAAGTGGTACGCCGACACGCCCGCGATGGAGAGGACCAGCAGCACCTCGCCCGGCGCGTACGCCACGGAGGAGAGCGGGTCGGAAGCGAAGACGGGGAGTGCGATGCGCTTGGGCAGGAGGGTTTCCCCCAGCCGGTCACTGCGCAATGCGCGCCCGATCAGGATCCGTTTGGGCACGTCGGTCAGTTTGGACACGCAAGGGATCGTAAGCGGTCCGGGTGCGGGGAGCCCAGCCTCCCCCACCCCCGACCGGTCGTCCGACGGCGGCCCGTCCCGCCGTCTGCCCTCCGAGTGAATCGAGGGCGGAGGCGGGCTGCGGATTCCGGCACGGACGGCGTCCCCATGGCTATATGACGAAAACCACCTCCCACATGACGAAATCCGCCTCCCACCCGCCCTGGAGACTTCATGACGCATGCCGCGGACCTCATCGGGGCCGCCGCCGAACTCATCGGCGCCGCCGCCGCGCTCGTCGGTCTCGCTGTCCTGACGGTCGTCAGCATCCGCAGCATCAGCCGCCGCTGAGGCTCCCCGGGCGAGTTCTCCATGAGGCCCCGGCCGTCGCATGTTGTCCGTCATGCGGGCCGTGATGTGGTCCGTGATGTGGTCCGTGATGTGTCACGCCTCACGACGGACGGACAATAGCTCTTGTGTTCGACTCGCGTGGGCCTCGGTGGCCGGATCGCCACCGGGGACACCGGGCCCGTCATCGGCCCGTGCGGTCGGGCAGATACGTTGGACACAGGCATCCGGCAGCCGGCACCCGTTGCCCCGGCCGGGGCAACGGCCGGAATTCACCGGCATGATGTTGCCTGGCGGCCCGCAAGCCGGCCGCACGTGTCGCCCGCCGAGCCGAGAGAAGGACATGAGCAAGACATGGACACGGGCCAGACGGCCTGTGGAAAGCGTGGTGTAGGCCGTGCACATTGTCATCATGGGCTGCGGACGAGTGGGCTCCGCTCTCGCCCAGACCCTGGAGCAACAGGGGCACACGGTCGCGGTGGTCGATCAGGACCCGACCGCCTTCCGGCGGCTGGGCTCCGGGTTCGGCGGCCGTCGAGTCACCGGAGTCGGCTTCGACCAGGACACCCTGCGCGAGGCGGGCATCGAGGAGGCGGGCGCGTTCGCCGCCGTCTCCAGCGGTGACAACTCGAACATCATCGCCGCGCGGGTGGCCCGTGAGATGTTCGGCATCGAGAACGTGGCAGCACGTATCTACGACCCACGCCGCGCCGAGGTCTACCAGCGGCTGGGCATTCCGACGGTCGCCACGGTCCGCTGGACCGCCGACCAGATGCTGCGCCGGCTGCTGCCCTCGGGAGCCGAGCCGCTGTGGCGCGATCCCACCGGTGGCGTGCAGCTCGCCGAGGTGCACGCCTCGACGGCCTGGGTGGGCCACAAGATCAGCAAGCTGCAGGAGGAGACCGGCGTCCGCGTCGCCTTCCTCACCCGGCTGGGCGAGGCCATCCTGCCCACCTCGCAGACGGTGCTCCAGGAGGGCGACCTGGTGCACGTCATGATGCGCACGGACGATGTCGAGAAGGTCGAGGCGTCCTTCGCCGAGGGGCCCGATGAGGAGGGCGGTCACTGATGAGGGTCGCCATTGCCGGAGCCGGCGCGGTCGGCCGCTCGATCGCCGGCGAACTGCTGGAGAACGGCCACGAGGTCCTTCTCGTCGACAAGGCGCCGACCGCCATCTCGGTCGAGCGCGTCCCCCAGGCGGAGTGGCTGCTGGCCGACGCCTGCGAGATCACTTCGCTGGACGAGGCCGCGCTGCAGCGGTGCAACGTGGTCATCGCGGCGACCGGTGACGACAAGGTGAACCTCGTCGTCTCGCTGCTGGCCAAGACCGAGTACGGCGTCCCGCGCGTCGTGGCCCGCGTCAACAACCCCAAGAACGAGTGGCTGTTCAACGAGGCCTGGGGCGTGGACGTGGCCGTCTCGACCCCCCGCCTGATGTCGGCCCTGGTGGAGGAGGCGGTCAGCGTCGGCGACCTGGTCCGCCTGCTCCGCTTCAGCCACGGCGACGCCAACCTCGTCGAGCTCACCCTCCCCCCGGAGTCGGCCCTGGCCGGCACCCAGGTCGGCGAGGTCGCATGGCCCGAGGACACCTCCCTGGTCACCATCATCCGCGGCACCCGCGTTCTCACCCCGACCCAGGAGGACTCCCTGGAGGCCGGCGACGAGCTGCTGTTCGTGGCCGCCCAGGCGCGTGAGGAACAGCTGGAGGACCTGCTGTCGGTACGGCGCCAGGACGACGCGACGGGCTGACTGCCGCTCTTACGTCGGCCCGTACGTGTCGTACGTTCGCCTGTATGTGGATGGGGGCGCCCGGAGATCTCCGGGCGCCCCCATCCACATACAGGCGAACGGCGTTACATCTCTCGGCGGTGACGGCCCGCGGCCGCTTCGTCCTGCTCCCGTTCCGCGGCCCGGCGCTCCTCCTCCGCGCGCTCCTCCGCCTCCATCTCGGCGAAGACGTCGATGGGGGCCGGGGCCTTCGCCAGGAAGACCCACGTCAGCCACACCGCCAGCAGGAACGGCGGAATCTTCAACGCGATCAGCACCCAGCCGAGCTGGGTCGTGTCCGCCCACCAGTAGAGGGGGAACAGAATCGCGCACTTGCCGAGCAGGATCAGTCCCCAGGCGTAACTCGCCTTCGTGTACGCCTTCTTGCGGCCGGGGTTACGGGTGCGCCAGGAGAGGTTCTCCTTGAAGACCGGGCCGAGGATCAGACCGAGCAGCGGCACGCCCGCGAGCGTCGTGATGATGTACGCGAGGGCGAGGCCCAGCGTGTAGAGCATGCCCGGCAGGTAGAAGTCCTTCGCGTTGCCGGTCATCATCGCGAAGACCACGCCGAAGGCGACACCGAAGACACCGCTGAAGGCGTGCTTCATGGTGTCCCTCATCACCAGACGGACCACCACGAGCAGCAGCGAGACGACGAGGGCCGCGATGGCGGACGAGTGCAGGTCCTTGTTGATCGTGTAGATCGTGACGAAGAGCAGGCCGGGCAGGACCGTCTCGACCATGCCCCGGACGCCACCGAACGCCTCGAACAGCGCGGCCTCCGTCACCGCCCTCGAATCGTCCTGGGCGTCTTCGGTCGGCTTGTCGAGCGACGTCACCGGCTACTCCCGTCCGAGCGGTCTCAGTTCGTACTTAGGGTTGAACAGCACTCTACGGCCCCGGCTCATCGAGATCCGGCCGGATGCGATCAGCTTGCGCCCCGGCTCTATCCCGACGATGGAGCGCCTGCCGAGCCACACCACGTCCAGGGCGGCCGAACCGTCGAACAGCTCGGCCTCCAGGGCCGGGACTCCGGCCCTCGGGCGCAGCGTGACCGTGCGCAAGGTACCAGTAACCGTCACTATCTGGCGGTCGTGACAGTCGCAGATGCGCGTGCAACCCGCCGTGTCCGCGTCCTCGCGCAGCTCCTCGGACTCCAGGTCCTCCTGGGACGAGGAGAGCCGGTCGAGCATGCGCCGGAAGCGGCCCGCCGGCTTGTCGGAACGAGGGGCAGCACTCATACCGGAAAGCCTACCGGGGGCCACCGACACGGGATGAGCCCGCGTACGGTCACGCCCTACTTCTCGAACCGGTAACCCATGCCCGGCTCCGTGACGAAGTGCTTCGGATGCGACGGGTCCGCCTCCAGTTTCCGCCTGAGCTGGGCCATGTAGACCCGGAGGTAGTTCGTCTCCGTGCCGTACGACGGCCCCCAGACCTCCTGGAGGAGTTGCTTCTGGCTGACCAGGCGGCCGGTGTTGCGGACGAGGACCTCCAGCAGATGCCATTCCGTGGGTGTGAGGCGCACGTCCCTGCCACCCTTGTTGACCTTCTTGGCCACCAGGTCGACGGTGAACTCGTCGGTGTCCACGACCACGTCGTCCCCGCCGCCTCCGATGGGCTCGGCCCGGCGGACGGCGGCGCGGAGGCGGGCGAGGAGCTCGTCCATGCCGAAGGGCTTGGTCACGTAGTCGTCGGCGCCCGCGTCGAGCGCCTCGACCTTCTCGTCGGAGGAGTGGCGGGCGGACAGGACCAGGATCGGCACCCGGGTCCAGCCGCGCAGCCCCTTGATCACCTCGACGCCGTCCATGTCGGGCAGGCCGAGGTCCAGGACGACGACGTCGGGGTGGCGGGCGGCGGCGAGCCGGAGCGCGGTGGCGCCGTCATGGGCCGCGTCGACCTCGTAACTGCGTGCCTTCAGGTTGATCACGAGGGCGCGCACTATCTGCGGCTCGTCGTCGACCACGAGCACCCTCGTGACGGTCTGGGGGGTCCCCTCAGGGCTCATGAGACCTGCCTTTCCGGTTCTGCGAGTCGTGCGGGGGCCTGGAGCGCGTCCACAGCCCGGAGGGTGAGCACCATGGTGAGTCCGCCGCCGGGGGTGTCCTCGGCGTTCAGCGTGCCGTCCATCGCCTCGGCGAACCCGCGGGCGACGGCGAGGCCCAGTCCCACGCCGGCTCCGCGCGGGGCGTCGCCGTGGCGCTGGAAGGGCTCGAAGATGCGGTCCTTGGCGTCGTCGGGGACACCGGGGCCGCGGTCGACGACGCGGAGCTCCACGCGGTCCGCGAGCGCGCTCGCGGCCACCAGGACGCGTGCTCCGGGCGGGCTGTACTTGACGGCGTTCTCGACGATGTTGGCGACCGCCCGCTCCAGCAGTCCCGCGTCCACGGCGACCATGGGCAGGGTCTCGGGCACGTCCAGCTCCACACTGTCCTCGGGCACCCCGCCGAGTGCCATCGGCACCACCTCGTCGAGGTCGATCTCGCGGATCAGCGGGGTGACGGTGCCGGTCTGCAGGCGTGACATGTCCAGGAGGTTGCCCACGAGGTGGTCGAGCCGGTCGGCGCCCTCCTCGATGCCTTCGAGCAACTCGGCCTGGTCCTCCTCCGACCAGGCCACGTCGTCGGAGCGCAGGGAGGACACGGCGGCCTTGATGGCGGCGAGCGGGGTGCGCAGGTCGTGGCTGACGGCGGCGAGCAGCGCGGTGCGGATGCGGTTGCCCTCGGCCAGCGCGCGGGCCTGCTCGGCCTCGTGCTGGAGCCGCTGACGGTCCAGTACGACGGCGGCCTGCGCGGCGAAGGCGGCGAGCACCCGGCGGTCGGAGGCGGGCAGGACGCGCCCGGACAGCGCGAGCGCCATGTGGTCGCCGACCGGCATGTCCACGTCCGCGTCGTCCGGGCGCCCGACCACCAGTCCACCGCCCACACGGCCCGCGCAGGTCCACGGCGCCACGTCGCTCTCCCGCTCCAGGAGGGCCACCGACTCCATGCCGAAGGTCTCCCGGACCCGTTCCAGGAGTTCCTCCAGCCTGGTCTCGCCGCGCAGCACGCTGCCCGCGAGGAACGAGAGGATCTCGGACTCGGCGCGCAACCGGGAGGCCTGATGGGTGCGTCGGGCCGCCAGGTCGACCACGGAGGCGACCGACACGGCGACACCGACGAAGATCGCGAGGGCGACGATGTTCCTGGGGTCGGCGATGGTCAGCCGGTGCAGCGGCGGCGTGTAGTAGTAGTTCAGCAGCAGCGAGCCGAACGCCGCCGCGGCGAGCGCCGGATACAGGCCGCCGACGAGCGCGGCGGCCACGGTCACCGCCAGGAACAGCAGCATGTCGTTGGCGAGGCCGAGGTCGACGGTGTTGAGCAGCAGCGCGAGGACGACCGGGCCGAGGACTCCGGTCAGCCAGCCCGTGATGACCCGGGCCCGGCCCAGGCGCGCGCCCCGGGCGACGGGCAGTCCGCGTCCCTTGCCCGCCTCGGCGTGCGTGATCAGGTGGACGTCCAGGTCCGGCCCGGATTCCCGGGCGACCGTCGCGCCGACCCCCGGCCCGAAGACGTACTGCCAGCTCTTGCGGCGCGACACCCCCAGCACGATCTGGGTGGCGTTCACCCCGCGCGCAAAGTCCAGCAGAGCCGCCGGGATGTCGTCGCCGACCACGTGGTGGAAGGTGCCGCCCAGGTCCTCCACCAACGTGCGCTGCACGGCGAGTTCCTTGGGCGAGGCGGAGGTCAGCCCGTCGCTGCGGGCGATGTAGACGGCCATCACCTCGCCCCCGGCGCCCTTCTCCGCCAGCCGTGCCGCCCGGCGGATCAGCGTCCGCCCCTCCGGCCCGCCCGTCAGGCCGACCACGATCCGCTCCCGCGAACCCCAGATCGCCGACACCCGGTGTTCGCTGCGGTACTCGTTCAGGTACTCGTCGACGCGGTCGGCCACCCACAGCAGCGCCAGTTCGCGCAGGGCGGTGAGGTTGCCCGGGCGGAAGTAGTTGGAGAGGGCCGCGTCGACCTTGTCGGACTTGTAGATGTTGCCGTGCGCCATACGGCGACGCAGCGCCTGCGGCGACATGTCGACCAGCTCGATCTGGTCCGCCCGCCGCACCACCTCGTCGGGGAGGGTCTCCCGCTGCCGTACACCCGTTATCGACTCGACGACGTCACCGAGAGACTCCAGATGCTGGATGTTGACGGTCGATATCACGTTGATGCCCGCCGCGAGCAGCTCCTCGACGTCCTGCCAGCGCTTGTCGTTGCGGGAGCCCGGCACGTTGGTGTGAGCGAGCTCGTCCACCAGGGCGACGGCCGGGGCACGCCGGAGCACGGCGTCCACGTCCATCTCGGTGAACACGGCATCGCGGTAGGCCAGCTCCCGGCGCGGAACCTGCTCCAGGCCGTGCAGCATCACCTCGGTGCGCGGCCGGTCGTGGTGCTCCACGAAGCCGACCACGCAGTCGGTGCCCCGCTCCACGCGGCGGTGCGCCTCCGAGAGCATGGCGTACGTCTTGCCGACGCCCGGTGCCGCACCGAGGTAGATCCGAAGCTTGCCGCGTCCCATGGCCTCATTGTCTTCCCGTCACAGCTGTGCACGCAGCGTCGACCTTACGGCCAACAATCACGACAAAGAGGGCGACGGGGTGGGCCGTGATCGCTCTTTGACGGAACTCTGACGCAGCGATGACCGGGGTCAGGCCTCCACGATCTCCCCGTCCCGCAGTTCCAGAACGCGGTCGGCGAGATCGAGGAGCGTCGCGTCGTGCGTGGCGACCAACGCGGTGACCTGCTCGCTGCGGACGACGGCGCGCAGCAGCTCCATGACGGCGTGGCCGGTCTCGGCGTCGAGTTGGCCGGTGGGCTCGTCGGCGATGAGGAGCGAGGGGTTGTTGGCGAGCGCGCGGGCGATGGCCACGCGCTGCTGCTGGCCGCCCGACAGCTCGCCGGGCCGCTGCTCGGCGTGGTCGGCGAGGCCCACGAGGGAGAGCAGCAGCTCGACCCGTTCCTCGCGCTCGGCGGGCTCGGTCCGGCGCAGCCGCAGGGGCACGCCCACGTTCTCGGCGGCCGTGAGGATGGGGATCAGCCCGAAGGACTGGAACACGAACCCGACGCGGTCCCGGCGCAGCTGAAGCAGCCCGTCCTCGCCCAGCCCGGACAGATCGAGCCCGTCGATGGTGATCCGCCCCTCGTCCGGCTCGTCGAGCCCGCCGACGAGGTTCAGCAGGGTGGTCTTCCCCGACCCGGAACGGCCCTTGAGGGCGACGAGTTCACCGCGCGGCACGTCGAAGGAGACGCCGCGCAGCGCGTGCACGGCGGCCGCGCCGCTGCCGTACGAGCGGTGCACGTTCTCGACGCGCACCATCGTGTCCCCCATGGCCCCTCGCCCTCCCCGTCGGCCGAACGCCCAGTATGGTCACCGGGCACCCGGCCGATCAATGGTTCGACGCACGCCGAGGCCCCCTTGCGTCACCCGCCCCGAGCGCCGACAGCTCACGAGGCGCGAAGAGTTCGGACATGACAATGGGCCGCACCCGTCGGGGTACGGCCCATGCGGTCCCGTGCATGCTCAGGGCTAGCGGACCTCGGTGATCTCCGGTCCGCGCTGCAGCTGACCCATGCCGCCGGCGAAGCGGGACCCCTGCTCCTCCTGCTGGACGCCCTCGGGGACCATCTGCGCGTCGTTCGGCAGCTTCAGGACGATCGGGTCGCGGGGGGCCATCGGGCCCTCACCGCGGATGACGACCGTGTCCCGGAAGATCTGCTCCAGCAGCCCCGCGGTCTCCGGCTCCACCGCGCCCCGGCCGGAGATCACTCCCCGCAGGAACCAGCGCGGCCCGTCCACACCGATGAACCGTACGACCTGGAAGCCGCCCGTCCCGTCCGGCAGCTGCACCGGCACCTGCGCCCGCAGCTCCCAGCCCAGCGGGCCCTCGACCTCGTCGATGACTCCGCCCTGCTGCGTGATGCCGGTGGCGATCTCCTCGCGCACCTCGCCCCAGATGCCCTCGCGCTTGGGCGCGGCGAAGGCCTGCAGCTGGACGGCGCTGTCGCGTAGCACGACGGTCGCCGCGACAATCGCGTCGCCCGCGACCTCGACCCGCAGCTCCATGCCGTCGACCCCGGGCACGAAAAGGCCGCCCAGGTCGACCCGGCCCTCGCCGGGCTCGCGCACCTCGGAGCTGTCCCAGGGTCCTTCTGGGCGCGGCGCGGGCTCCAGCCGTACGCGCTCGCGCTCGCCTTCTTCGTCCGCCTCGGTGTCGACGCTGTCGACGACCTGCTCGGCCTCGCCGGCCGCGTCCTCGGCGGCACCCTTCTTCTTGCGACGTCCGAACACGTCACTGTCCTTCCCGGTCGGATACGACCGAAGCGTATCGATTCCCACCCGTTCTGCCGCCCACGGCGGCATGACCGCCAGTGGACCCGAAACCCCCGTCGGCCCGCGCCGAGTCGGGAAGCTCCGCCACCTCCTGGAAGCGAACCTTCTCGATCTGCTGGACGACCAGTTGGGCAATCCGGTCGAAGCGCTCGAACCGCACTGGCTGGTGCGGGTCGAGATTCACCACGATCACCTTGATCTCCCCACGGTACCCGGCATCAACCGTCCCCGGGGCATTCACGAGGGCGACACCACAGCGGGCTGCGAGACCGGAACGTGGGTGCACGAAGGCCGCGTACCCCTCAGGGAGGGCGATCGACACCCCGGTGGGCAGAACCGCTCGCTCCCCCGGCGCCAGTTCACGGGCCTCGGTGGTGCGCAGATCCGCGCCGGCGTCCCCGGGGTGCGCGTATTCCGGAAGGGGAACCTCCGCGTCGACGCGCCGGATCAGCACGTTCACGGGCGTACGGCTCACGGGTTCACCTCGAAGGCGCGGGCACGCCGGACCTGGTCCGGGTCGTCCATGGCCGCCCGGATCTCCTCCTGGCGGCCGTTGTCGATGAAGTGGTCGACCTTCACCTCGACGAAGAGGGCGTCGGCGCGGACTGCGACGGGGCCGTCGGGGCCGCCGATACGCCCGGTGGCGGTCGAGTAGATCTTCCGTCCGGCCACGGCGTTCACGCGGGCCTCCAGATGCAGCACGGTGCCGACGGGCACGGGCCGCACGAAGTCCGTCTCGAGCCGCCCGGTCACGGCGATGGTGCGCAGCAGCCAGTTGAGCGAGCCGAGGGTCTCGTCGAGCGCGGTCGCCAGCACACCGCCGTGGGCGAGGCCCGGGGCGCCCTGATGGGCGGGCTGCACGGTGAACTCGGCGGTCAGCGAAACGCCCTCACCGGCCCTGGCCTCCAGGAGCAGCCCGTGCGGCTGCTCGCCCCCGCATCCGAAGCACTGGCCGTAGTGCGCCCCGAGCAGCTCGCCGGGGGCGGGCGCCGCGGGGTGCCGCACGGGCGCCAGGGCGTCGGCCGGAGGCTTCAGGGCTGAGGAACTACCACTCACAGCCGCAGACCTTACCTGCCCGCCCGCCTCCCACCACCGCCGTACCGGACAGCGCTCCGCGCAGACCGCCCCGGCCATCATCCGCCGCCCACCGCGGTGCGGTCCGACAGCGCTTCGCGCGGACCGCCCCGAATCCTGCACAAGTCAGGCACCGTGCCAAGCTTGTCGCCATGCAGCCCTCCGCGTCGCCGTACGAAGAACGTCTCACCGCGCCCCGCTCCTGGTGGCTGATCTGCGCTCTGGTCGGCGTGGCCATGGCTCTGATCCTGCTTCCCTTCGGCACGCTCCCGCTGCTGGGCGGGCTGGTCGGGGGCACGGCGGTCTCGGCGGTCGTGGCCAGCTCCTACGGCTCGGTCCGTGTCCGTGTGGTCGGCGGCGCGCTGATCGCGGGCGAAGCGAAGATCCCGGTGAGCGCACTCGGCGACGCCGAGGTCCTGGACCCGGAGGAGGCCCGCGCCTGGCGCACGCACAAGGCGGATCCGCGTGCCTTCATGCTCCTGCGTGCCTACATCCCCACGGCCCTGCGCATCCCGGTCACGGACCCGGCGGACCCCACGCCCTACGTGTACCTCTCGACACGGGAGCCCGAGCGCCTGTCAGCGGCCCTGGAAACGGCTCGCACCACGGTGTAGGCCGCCGAGAGCGGTACATCCGGGTCTCGGGCTGTCTCTGTACGGCGGTGTCCCGTGCGGGGCTGTGCGGGGCCCAGAGGCGGTCTCGCCCGCCGTAGTGGCCCGGCTGCCGAGTACGGCAGCCGGTGTCAGCGGCCCAGCTCCTTCGGGATCTCTCCCACCCGCAGCGGATCCGCCGGCTTCTCCAGCGGCGGCAGCTCGGGCAGCGCGTCCCAGGGGACCTGGATTCTGCGGAGGTCCTTGCGGATGCGCTCGGCGAGGTTCTTGGTGTCGCGGCGGTTCATGACCGCTCCGACGGCCGCCCCCACCATGAACGGCATCAGGTTCGGCAGATTGCGCATCGTGCGCTTCATGATCTGCTGGCGCAGCTCCCGCTTCATCTGGCTGCCCAGCGCGGCGTTGATCGTCGACGGCTTGACCACGTCGATCCCGCGCTCCCCGGTCCAGGAGCTCAGATAGGCGGTACTGCGCTGCTTCAGGTTCCCCGGCGGCCGTACCCCGTACACCTCGTACAGCTCGGCGATCAGTTTGAGCTCGATCGCGGCGACCCCCGTGATCTCGGCGGCCAGTTCCGTGGGCATCGCGGGCGGCACCGGCAGCATCGCGGCGGCTCCGATTCCGGCGCCCACCGTCGACGTGGCGTTGGCCGCGCCGGCGACGAGTCTGTCCGCGATCTCCTCGGGCCCCAGGTCCGGGAACTGCCTGCGCAGGGTCGCGAGGTCCCGCACGGGAATCCGCGGGGCTATGTCGACGATGCGGTCGGCGAGCTGCGCCAGGGCGGCCCTGGCCCGGCTGCCGCCTTTACGGGCGCCCTCGATGCCTTGCCAGAGTGCGTCCCTGACGACCTCCGTGCGAGGCCGGCCGGCCGGCGCCGGAGAGTCCACCGGGACCGGAAGGCCCGGCTGCGCGTCCGCGGTGTTCGCGTCCTGGGCGCCCCCCGACGCCGTGCCAGACGTGCGTTCGAGCGAGGCTCCGGGTTCGGAGGAGCCCCGCCCTTCATCACGCACGCCGTGAGAGCCGTCGTACGGCTCTTCGTCCGCCTCCTTGCGGAAGCGGCGCTTCCAGGGAGGGGTCGAGCCAGTCACGGCCGACCCCGCCTCAGTCGCAGTCGCGGCAGATCGGCTGGCCGTTCTTCTCGCGGGCCAGCTGACTGCGGTGGTGGACCAGGAAGCAGCTCATGCAGGTGAACTCGTCCTGCTGCTTGGGCAGGACCCGGACGGCCAACTCCTCGTTCGAGAGGTCGGCGCCGGGCAGTTCCAGGCCTTCGGCGGCCTCGAACTCGTCGACGTCGACCGCCGAGGTCGACTTGTCGTTCCTCCGGGCCTTGAGTTCTTCCAGGCTGTCCGAATCGACGTCGTCATCGGTCTTGCGTGGGGTGTCGTAATCCGTTGCCATTGTCGCTCTCCCCCTCTGGGTGTCTACGGTGTCTCCAGCGCACGTAACGCGTGAGAGGCCGGACTTGTGCCCGACCCGAGGCGGAGATTTTGCCTCACATCAAGGTCTGTTACTCAATCGACACCCAACCGGACCCCTCAAGAGTGATCGGCTTGGATGGCGAACGGGACCGTACACGGTCCATGGGCCGCACTTCAAAGGCGTCTCACCGTGTACTTCCCGTGATCAAGATGGTCGAAAACCCGGATTTTCCCGGCTTTCCGACAGTCACATGATCACGGAGAGTAGATGGCTGGAAATTCGCCCCTGTGATCGATCACACACGATCTCCACGCTTGCGCGCGAGGAAAATTCCGCCCAAAGCGAACGCCGTCTTTGTGTCGGCGGCATGATGTCAGATCAGCACGGCCTCCCGCATCTCAGGTCGGCCGGATCTCGCGCCCCTCTGGACCCTCAGGCCGCCCGACTTTCAGGTCGGCAGAGTGACCCGCATCACGAGTCCACCTCCCTCGCGCGGACGGGCGGCGATGTGGCCGCCGTGCGCGCGGGCCACGGATCGGGCGATCGACAGGCCGAGGCCCACTCCCTTGTCGCTCCCCGTGCGCTCGGTGCGCAGCCGCCGGAAAGGCTCGAAGAGGTTGTCGATCTCGTACGCGGGGACCACCGGCCCGGTGTTCGCGACGACCAGGACCGCCTGGCCATGCTGGAACTCGGTCGCCACCTCGACCCACCCGTTCTCCGGCACGTTGTACCGGACGGCGTTCTGGACGAGGTTCAGAGCGATCCGCTCCAGCAGGACGCCATTGCCCTGGACGACCGCCGGGGCGCGCTCGCCGCGGATCTCCACGCCCTTGGCCTCCGCCTCGGCGTGCACCTGGTCGACGGCCTGCGAGGCGACCTCCGCCAGGTCCACGGGCTTGCGCTCGACGATCTGGTTGTCACTTCGGGCGAGCAGCAGCAGGCCCTCGACGAGCTGCTCGCTGCGTTCGTTGGTGGCCAGCAGCGTCTTGCCGAGCTGTTGCAGCTCCATGGGAGCGTTCGGATCGGACAGATGCACTTCCAGGAGCGTGCGGTTGATCGCGAGCGGGGTTCTCAGCTCGTGCGAGGCGTTCCCGACGAACCGTTGCTGGGCCGTGAAGGCCCGCTCCAGCCGTTCCAGCATGTCGTCGAGGGTGTCCGCCAGCTCCTTCAGTTCATCGTCCGGGCCGTCCAGCTCGATCCGCCGGGACAGGTCCGAGCCCGCCACCGCGCGCGCGGTGCGGGTGATCCGGCCGAGCGGCGTGAGCACCCGGCCCGCCATCGCGTAGCCGAAGGCGAACGCGATCACGGCGAGGCCCAGCAGGGCCAGCAGCGAGCGGCTGAGCAGGCCGTCGAGGGCGTGCTGCTTCAGGGCGTCGTTGCACGCCTTCAGCGCGGCGTTGCGCGCGTCGTCGGTGGTCGCGTTGTTCAGCTCCGGGCAGGTGTCGCTGCGGATGGTGACGCCGCTGCCGGAGATCTGGAACGACTGGCCACTGCCCTCGTGGATGGCCTGGGCAGCCAGCAGATAGATGATCGACAGCAGCAGGATCCCGGCGATCAGGAACATGCCGCCGTACAGCAGCGTGAGCCTTATCCGGATGGTCGGGCGCAGCCAGGGGAACGGCGGCTCCGGCTTCCTCGGGTCCCAGGTGGGCTTCGGGGGCGCCTTGGGCGGCGCGGGTGTCGCGGCCATCGGGATCAGATCCGGTAACCGGAGCCGGGCACGGTGACGATGACCGCGGGCTCGCCGAGCTTGCGGCGCAGGGTCATCACGGTGACGCGCACGACGTTGGTGAAGGGGTCCGTGTTCTCGTCCCAGGCCTTCTCCAGGAGCTGCTCGGCGGAGACGACGGCGCCCTCGCTGCGCATCAGCACCTCCAGGACGGCGAACTCCTTGGGGGCGAGCTGGATCTCCCTGCCGTCGCGGAAGACCTCGCGGCGGTTGGGGTCGAGCTTGATGCCGGCGCGCTCCAGGACGGGTGGCAGTGGCACGCTCGTCCGGCGCCCCAGGGCACGCACGCGTGCGGTGAGCTCGCTGAAGGCGAACGGCTTGGGGAGATAGTCGTCGGCGCCTATCTCCAGGCCCTCGACACGGTCGCTGACGTCGCCGGACGCGGTGAGCATCAGCACGCGCGTGGGCATGCCGAGCTCGACGATCTTGCGGCAGACGTCGTCACCGTGCACGAGGGGAAGGTCGCGGTCGAGGACGACCACGTCGTAGTCGTTGACGCCGATGCGCTCCAGGGCGGCCGCACCGTCGTACACGACGTCGACGGCCATGGCCTCCCGGCGCAGTCCGGTGGCCACCGCATCGGCGAGCAGCTGCTCGTCCTCGACGACGAGTACGCGCACGTCGCTTGTCCTTCCTCTGTCCACCCGCGTGGCGCATCCGCGGCGCACGCGAGCAGGGTCTTCGTGGGTGTGTGACCTCCATCCTGCCCTTTTCGGCCATAAGTCGGCGGTAAGTCAGAGTGCGGGCCGCGCGCGAGGAACGCGGGAGTCCGGGCAAACGAGAAAATCTCGTCCGGTTGAGGTTTCCCCGGAACGGTGTGGGGGGAGGACGGCTTTACACCCCGCGATCACACTCTGCTTGTACCGCACCACCATGCGGTACGTCGCGATCCGCTTTCCGCAGGGCGGGCGTGGGTGTCCGGCACCGTCGCCGCCCAGCACGGGCAGCGCTGGGCATCCACAAGAGACGTGATCGCCCCTTCCGAACGGCACACCCCCGTGCCACCGACCCACGACCCAGGACGAGGGGGCGCAGCATGGACGCATTCACCGCAGGACTTTTGCAGCGCATAAGGGCAACCGAGTCCGACCTGACGCGGGCTCGCGAGACGGGCGACGACTTCCTCGTGGAGGTCGAGCAGGGCGAACTCGACGACCTGCACCGTCTCGCCGCCGAACACGGTGTGGAGGTCAGTGCGTAACGCGTCTGACCGGCTCGTCCGAGCGGGGCTCCGGCATCGATCCAGTGCCGGGGCCCCGCTCGGCGTTCACGGGGTGTCAGCCGGCGTCGTACGCCGTGCCGTGTGCGCCGTCAGTCGTGCCACGCTCCCAGCGCCTCCAGGCGGGCCTGGAGGGGCTCGAAGAGGCCGGGTGGAGCCACGACGGTCAGGTCGGTCGAGAGAGGCTCTCCGGGGCGGCCGCCGGTCAGGGCGCCCGCTTCCCGGGCGATGAGGTCGCCCGCCGCGTAGTCCCAGGGGTTCAGTCCGCGCTCGTAGAAGCCGTCGAGGCGGCCCACCGCCACGTCGCACAGGTCGATCGCGGCCGAGCCGCCGCGCCGGATGTCGCGCACGTGGGGGAGCAGTTCGCGGAGCACCTCGGCCTGCCTGGCCCGGCGGTCGGCCAGATAGCCGAATCCGGTGCCCACGAGGGCGACGTCCAGGGCGGCGGCGGGCCGCACGCGCGCGACGCGGCCGTTCACATACGCCCCCTCCCCCAGGACCGCCCGGAAGGTCTCGCCGCGCAGCGGGGCGTGGACCACGCCGACGACCGTCTCGCCGTGCAGCCGGGCCGCGATGGACACCGCCCAGCTGGGCAGGCCGTACAGGTAGTTGACGGTGCCGTCGAGCGGGTCGATCACCCACTGGACGCCGCTGCTGCCCTCGACGCTGGCGCCCTCCTCGCCGAGCACGCCGTCGTCCGGCCGGCGCTCGGCCAGCAGGCCGGTGATCAGCTTCTCGGAGGCGATGTCCATCTCGGTGACGACGTCGACGGCGCTGGTCTTGGTGGCGGCCACGCCGAGGTCCGCGGGGCGGCCGTCGCGGAGGAAGGCGCCCGCGCGGGTGGCCGCGTCGAGCGCGATCTCCAGAAGCTCGGCCCGCAGAGGGCCCCGCTGCTCTGCTGACTTGTCGGTCACGATGCTCCTCACGCGTACGGGCTGTCGGCGCCGGCGGCGGCGGGACGGGGGGTGCGGGCCGGGCAGCAGCCCACGGGGCACAGGTTGTGGCTCGGGCCGAGCGCCCCGAGGGCACAGGGGGTCACGTCCGCGCCGCGTTCGGTCGCGGCGCGCTCGAGGACCAGGTCCCGGACCGCGGCGGCGAAGCGCGGGTCCGCGCCCACGGTGGCCGAGCGTCGCACGGGCAGACCCAGCTCCTCGGCCTTGGCCGTGGCCTCCGTGTCGAGGTCGTACAGGACCTCCATGTGGTCCGAGACGAACCCGATGGGCGCCATCACGACGGCTGGCACTCCGGCGCCGTGCAGCTCCTCCAGGTGGTCGCAGATGTCGGGCTCCAGCCACGGGATGTGCGGCGCCCCGGAACGCGACTGGTAGACCAGCTGCCAGGGGTGGTCGGCACCGGTCCGCTCGCGCACGGCGTCGGCGATCAGCCGGGCGGTGTCCAGGTGCTCCGCGACGTACGCGCCGCCGTCCCCGTGGTCCTCGACCGGGCCTGAGGTGTCCGCGGCCGCGGTCGGGATGGAGTGCGTGGTGAACGCGATGTGGGCGCCGTCCCGTACCTCCTCGGGGAGGTCGGCGAGGGATTCCACGAGGCCGTCGATCATGGGTTCGAGGAAGCCGGGGTGGTTGAAGTAGTGCCGCAGCTTGTCGACCTTCGGCGGCTCCAAGCCCTCCGCCTCCAGGGCGGCGAGCGCGTCCGCGAGGTTCTCGCGGTACTGGCGGCAGCCCGAGTACGACGCGTACGCGCTCGTGGCGAGGACGAGGACGTGGCGGCGGCCGTCGGTGGTCATCTCGCGCAGGGTGTCCGTCAGGTACGGCGCCCAGTTGCGGTTGCCCCAGTAGACCGGCAGGTCCAGGCCGTGCTCGGCGAAGTCCTTGCGGAGAGCGTCGAGCAGCGCTCTGTTCTGGCCATTGATGGGGCTGACCCCGCCGAACCGGAAGTAGTGCTGCCCCACCTCCTTGAGCCGCTCCTTGGGGATGCCGCGTCCCCGCGTCACGTTCTCCAGGAAGGGGACCACGTCGTCCGGGCCCTCGGGTCCTCCGAACGAGAGGAGCAGCAGGGCGTCGTAGGGGGTCGCGTCGCGTGCGTCGGGCATGACTACGATCCTGCCACCCACCCGTGACAGCCGGGTTCCCGGCCCTTGTTCCGGGGGGCGTGAGCGGGTGCAGGGGGCGTGCCGTACCCGTAAGCTGTGTCAGCTGTATTCGCGCCTTACGGGATCGGCCCATCCAGCCGACCGGTCCCACGGCAGACCCGGAGACCCACGTGCCCAGCCCCTACCGCGCCCTGTTCGCCGCCCCCGGCACCAAGGGCTTCACCGCCGCGGGTCTCCTCGGCCGGATGCCGCTGTCGATGATGGGCATCGGCGTGGTGACGATGGTCTCCCAGCTCACCGGCCGGTACGGGCTCGCGGGCGCGCTGTCGGCGACCATCGCCCTGTCCGCAGCCGTGGCCGGGCCTCAGGTCTCCCGCCTGGTGGACCAGTACGGGCAGCGCCGGGTGCTGCGCCCGGCGACCCTCCTCACGATGGCCGCGGCGGCCGGGCTGTTGTTCGCCGCGCACCACGGGTGGCCGGACTGGGTGCTCTACGTCTGCTCGGCGGGCGTCGGCTGCACCCCCAGCATCGGGGCGATGACCCGCGCACGCTGGGCGACGCTCTACCGGGGCACCCCGCACCTGCACACCGCGTACTCCTTCGAGTCCGTGGTGGACGAGGTCTGCTTCATCTTCGGGCCGATCTTCTCCATCGGGCTGTCCACGGCCTGGTTCCCGGAGGCCGGGCCGCTGCTCGCCGCCTGCTTCCTCGCGGTCGGCGTGTTCTGGCTGACGGCCCAGCGCGCAACCGAGCCCGCACCGCACCCGCGCGAACACCACGGCGGCGGTGGACGGTCGGCGCTGCGCTCCCCCGGCCTTCAGGTTCTGGTGGGCACCTTCGTGGCGACCGGGGCGATCTTCGGAGCCGTCGACGTGGTCACCGTGGCCTTCGCCGACGAGCGGGGCCACAAGGCCGCCGCGAGTGTCGTCCTCTCCGTGTACGCGGCGGGATCCTGCCTCGCGGGGATCGTCTTCGGCCTGTTGCGCTTCGCGGGAGCCCCTGAACGCCGGTGGCTGCTGGGCGTGTGCGGCATGGCCGTGAGTATGATCCCCCTCCTACTGGTCGGGAACCTGCCGTTTCTGGCTGTGGCGCTCTTCGTCGCGGGCCTGTCCGTCGCACCCACGATGATCACGACGATGTCCCTCATCGAAGAGCACGTACCACGCGCGCAACTGACCGAGGGCATGACCTGGGTGAGCACCGGACTCGCGGTCGGGGTCGCGCTCGGCTCCTCCGTGTCCGGCTGGGTGATCGACGCCGCCGGAGCGGACGCCGGGTACGGGGTTCCGGCGGTGTCCGGTGCCGTCGCGGTCACGGTCGGTTTCCTCGGGTACCGCCGGCTGCGCAGGCCGGCTGCGCAGCGGGGAGGAGCCCATGAGCAGCACAGCGAGCGGCACGACGAGCACGAGCAGCGGAACATGGCGTAACTGGGCCGGGAACGTCACCGCCCGGCCGGTACGCGAGGTCACACCCGCCTCCGTGGACGAACTGTCCGCGGCCGTACGGCAGGCCGCCGAGGACGGCCTGAGGGTGAAGGCCGTCGGCACCGGGCACTCCTTCACATCGGCCGCCGCGACCGACGGTGTGCTGATCCGCCCTCAACTGCTGACCGGCATACGCGGGATCGACCGCGACGCCATGACGGTCACCGTCGAGGCCGGCACCCCGCTCAAGCGTCTCAATATGGCCCTCGCGCGCGAGGGACTGTCGCTCACGAACATGGGCGACATCATGGAACAGACGGTGTCGGGCGCGACCAGTACCGGCACCCACGGCACCGGCCGCGAGTCGGCCTCGATCGCCGTGCAAATCAAGGGACTTGAGCTGGTGACCGCCGACGGCTCGGTCCTCACCTGCTCCGAGAACGGGACCGCCGAGGAACGCGCGATCCTCGCGGCCGCCCGAATAGGCATCGGCGCCCTGGGGATCGTCACCGCGATCACGTTCGCCGTGGAGCCCCTCTTCCTGCTCACGGCCCGCGAGGAACCGATGGCCTTCGACAGGGTCCTCGCGGAGTTCGACGAACTCTGGGCCGAGAACGAGCACTTCGAGTTCTACTGGTTCCCGCACACCGGCAACACCAACACCAAGCGCAACAACCGCAGCGCGGGCCCCGAGAAGCCCATCCCCCCGCTCAGCGGCTGGTTCGAGGACGAGTTCCTCTCCAACGGCGTCTTCCAGGTGGCCAACTGGGTCGGCCGCGCCGTCCCCGCCACGGTGCCCACGATCGCCCGGATCTCCAGCCGTGCCCTGTCCGCGCGCACGTACACCGACATTCCCTACAAGGTCTTCACGTCTCCGCGACGGGTGCGCTTCGTGGAGATGGAGTACGCCGTGCCGCGTGCGGCACTGGTGGACACGCTGCGGGAGTTGAAGGCGATGGTCGACCGCTCCCCCCTGCGCGTCAGCTTCCCCGTGGAGGTCCGCACGGCCCCGGCCGACGACATCACGCTCTCCACGGCGTCGGGCCGCGACAGCGCGTACGTCGCCGTCCACATGTTCAAGGGCACGCCCTACCGGGCGTACTTCACCGCGGCAGAGCGGATCTTCACGGCACACGAGGGGCGCCCGCACTGGGGCAAGGTCCACACGCGCGACGCCGATTACTTCTCCGGTGTCTATCCCCGCTTCGGCGAGTTCACCGCGCTCCGTGACCGGCTGGACCCCGATCGCCGCTTCCAGAACGACTACCTGCGGAGGGTGTTGGGCCCGTAGCCACCCCTGGCCCGTGCGGCTGCGCGAGAGCGGGACGCATGAGCGAGGGGATTCATCCCGTTTCCACCGGTTTCATGCGGTGCATCATGCTCTATCGCCACGGAAAACGGCGCTTCGGTCGACCAACTCGCACCCCTTGCGAGAAGTTGGGCGGCGTGCCGATCCACGCAAGTGGCCCGAATGGAGTACTGTTGCGAGCCCTGGATCCGGACTCCCGCCAGGGTGTCCGGGGCCTTCGAGGACCGCCGGGAGGGGGATCGTTGCACAGGGTGATGAGATTCGTCACTTAGCGTTGCGAAAAGGTAACCGTGCCATAACGGCGACCCAGGGCCAACGCCCGACACGCCGGGCAACTCGGCAAGGTTGTGGCAGGCTGCACCCGGGCAGGCCACACTCGACTAGCGGAAGCAGCGACGCACGTGACGTCGGCAGGCACCACCCGGGAGGTCCCCATGCCCGAACTGCGTGTCGTGGCCGTCTCAAATGACGGCACACGGCTGGTGCTGAAGGCTGCCGACGCAACGGAGTACACACTCCCGATCGACGAGCGGCTCCGCGCCGCCGTCCGCGGCGACCGGCCACGCCTCGGCCAGATCGAGATCGAGGTGGAGAGCCATCTCCGCCCCCGTGACATCCAGGCCCGTATACGCGCCGGTGCGTCGGCCGAGGAGGTCGCGCAGCTCGCCGGCATCCCCGTCGACCGCGTACGCCGCTTCGAGGGTCCCGTGCTCGCCGAGCGCGCCTTCATGGCCGAGCGGGCGCGCAAGACTCCGGTGCGGCGCCCCGGTGAGAACGCGGCCGGTCCTCAGCTCGGCGAGGCCGTCCAGGAGCGGCTGCTCCTGCGCGGCGCCGAGAAGGAAACCGCCCAGTGGGACTCCTGGCGCCGCGACGACGGCACCTGGGAGGTGCTGCTGGTCTACCGGGTCGCGGGTGAGCCGCACTCGGCGACCTGGACGTACGACCCGCCCCGGCGGCTCGTCCAGGCCGTCGACGACGAGGCGCGCTCGCTGATCGGTGAGTCCGACGACCTCGGGGCGGCCGAGCCGAGTTTCCCGTTCGTACCGCGGATCGCCCGGCTGCCACGGGACCGCCCCCTGGACCGCCCGACGGAACGCCCCGTCCTGCCCTCCCAGGCGTCCGAGCCCGCCGAGGAGAGCACGGACGAACGCGACTCGCTCACCAGCATCCTGGAGGCCGTGCCCAGCTACCGGGGCGACCTCGTGGTGCCCGAGCGGCCCGCGGAGACGCAGGAGGAGCCCGCGCCGGAGCCCGAGGCGGAGGAGCCACCGGCTCCCGCGGCCTCGGCCGGTTCCGCTTACGCGGACGTACTCATGCCGCGCTCGGTGGCCAGCCATCGCGAGCGCCTCGTCGGCTCCACCGACCGCCAGGCCGAGGCGGACGGCGTCCGTCCGGGCCGGCGCGCGGCGGTGCCGAGCTGGGACGAAATCGTGTTCGGTACACGTCGGAAGAAGCAGGACTAGCGGAACAGGCAGAACCAGAAGCACGGACCAGAAGAACCGGGACTCGAAGGATCAGGACCAGTCGACTGGTCACAGGTACGTCCGTGGGGCCCGCATCGTTCAGATGCGGGCCCCACGTCGTGTTCAGATGCGGACCCCACGTCGTGTTCAGATGCGGACCCCATGGCATGCCGGGCATCAGCGGGAGCCGACCGATGTCACCTGGCGGCCGCGCAGATCACTGGGGATCCGGGCCCGTCGCCACCGGGCGGTTGCCGTCCTGGCTCCACTCCGACCACGAGCCGGCGTACAGGGCGGCAGGGATGCCGGCGACGGCCAGCGCGAGGACCTCGTGGGCGCCCGAGACACCCGACCCGCAGTAGACACCGACCTCCGGGGCACCGGACGTGCCCAGTGCCCTGAAGCGGTCGGCGAGTTCGGCGGCGGGCAGGAACCGACCGGATTCGGCCACATTCTCCGTGGTGGGTGCCGAGACGGCGCCCGGAATGTGTCCGGCGACGGGATCGATGGGCTCGACGTCACCGCGGTACCGCTCGGGCGCCCGCGCGTCGAGAAGCAGTCCGGTGCGGGCGAGCGCGGCGGCACCGTCGGCGTCCAGCAGCGGCAGGGCGCCCGGAGCCGGTGCGAAGGTTCCCTGAACCGGTTCGGGGACCTCCGAGGTCAACGGGCCGTCCCAGGCCGCGAGGCCCCCGTCGAGGACGCGTACCGACGGGTGTCCGGTGAAGCGCAGCAGCCACCACGCGCGCGCGGCGGCCCAGCCGAGCCCGCCGTCGTACACCACGACGTCCCGGTCCGCCGAGACCCCGGCCGCCCGCATCGCGGCGCCGAAGACCTCCGTGTCCGGCAGCGGATGCCGGCCGCGGGCGCCCGCGGGACCTGCGAGTTCGGCATCCAGGTCGACGAAGACGGCGCCCGGGATGTGCGCCTTCTCGTACTCGGGTCGCAGGTTCGGGCCGCCCAGCTGCCAGCGGACGTCGAGAAGGACCGGCGGGGTCGGGCCCGTGAGCTCAGTCGCGAGTCCGGCTGCGGAGATGATGGCTTTCATGGACCCCATCCTTGCGCACGGGGTGGCCCTGTCGCCCAGGTCCGGCTACTGTGCTCGGCCGGACAGGCCCGATCACGAGGCGTACGGGATCGGGCACATGCTGTACATCCGCAGGACCCACGCGGCAGGCGCACCATCGGACGGGAAGCCGCAATTCGGGCACCCTTCCCCGTAGTTCGCCGAACCGCGGCGGCGCGGCAGGGACGAGCCGCGCCACGGGTGGTGCGAGCATCAGCAGGGGACGCGCACGCGCGTGAAGGCGGTATGCGCGTTCGGTGAGCGGCGGCGACACGGCCGCCGCGAGGGGCCGAGGAGAGTAGTGACGATGACCGAGGCACGGGGTTCGGCCGGCCTGCACGGTGAAACGTATCCGCCCGGCACACCATGCTGGGTGAGTCTGATGGTGCACGGGATGGCCGCCACCCAGGACTTCTACGGGGCGCTGTTCGGCTGGGAGTTCCGGCCGGGACCGCAGCAACTGGGCCCGTACGTAAGGGCTCTGCTCGACGGACACGAGGTGGCCGGGATCGGTCAACTGCCGTCCGACCGTCATCTGCCCATCGCGTGGACGCCCTACCTCGCCTCGGCCGACGTGGACAAGACCGCCGCGATGGTGCGGCACTGCGGCGGCACGGTCGGCGTGGGCCCCCTGGACGCCGCCGACGCGGGCCGCATGGCCATCGCCTCGGACTCCTCGGGCGCCGTCTTCGGGATCTGGCAGGCCGCGGCCCACCTCGGCACCGCCGTCGCGGGCGTCCCCGGCACGCCCGCATGGAACGAACTCTTCACCCGCGACGCCATCGGCGTCGCCAAGTTCTATGAGACGGTCTTCGGCCACGAGGAGGAGTCGCTCGCCGCCGCCGACGTCGACTACGTGACCCTCCGCGTCGAGGGCCGGCCGGTCGCCGGCATCCACGGCGTCGGCAGATCCCTCCCCCGCGACCGGGGCCCCCACTGGCTGACCTCCTTCGAGGTCGCCGACACCGACGAGGCGGTCACCCGCGTCACCGACCTCGGGGGCCATCTCCTCAAGCCCGCCCGGGACACACCCCACGGCCGCGTGGCCACGGTCGCGGACCCGGAGGGCGCGGTGTTCTCCTTGATCCACACGCAGGGCCGCACAGAGGGCCGCACAGGGCGCTGAGCCGGGGCCCGGCGCCCGGCTGCGACCGCTCACCCGCACTCACGCCGGGCCAGGGCCTCTTCGGCTGACGTCCCGATGATCGTGGGCCGGTACGGTACGCACCGTCGCGCGCCCCGGCGGCCATCGCGCGCGCCGGCGCCGTGGCCTGGTACTGCGACGAGACTGCCGCGGCACGGACGCAGTACACCGGGCACTGGGTCGCGCGGGACGGGCTGCTGCTCGCGGCGGTCACCGTACCGGCCCGCCGGGAGTGACCCCTCGCGGGCCGGTGACCCGCCGGGCCGGTGACGGGGTGCGATCAGCGCTCGAGGACCACGGTCTGGGGTGACAGCCCGGTCGGGCGCACCGTCCGCCTTCCGGCGCCCTTGCGGAACTCCTGCGGGCTGACGCCGCGGACCCGCTTGAAGGCCGCGCTCAGAGCGAAGGCCCCGCTGTATCCGACCCGCCGGGCGACACTGGCCACGGTCGCGTCCGGATCGCGCAGCATGTCCGCGGCGAGCGTGAGCCGCCAGCCCGTCAGATACGACATCGGGGGCTCCCCGACCAGCTGGGTGAAGTGCCGGGCGAGACCGGCGCGCGAGACGCCCACCGAGTCGGCGAGCGAGGCCACCGTCCAGGGCAGGTGGGGCTGTTCGTGCAGCCGCCGCAGGGCGGGACCCACGACCGGGTCGCTCTGTGCCCTGAACCAGGGCGGCGCTCCGGACTCCGGGTCCGCGAGCCAGGTGCGCAGGACGTTGATGAGCAGCAGGTCGAGCAGCCGGTCCAGGACGATCTCCTGGCCGACCTCGTCCTTGTCGATCTCCTCGGCGAGCACTCCGACGAGCGGGTCGGGCCCGGCGGAGGCGGGCCGGACCAGCAGCACGGGCAGGGCGGACAGGATGCGGGCGCCGATCTCGCTGGGGGCCTGGTAGGTGCCGCTGAGCATCACGGAGGAGCCGGCGCGGTGGGGTTGCCCCCAGGTGCGCACGCCCAGGGCCATGCGTTCGGTGACGTCCTGGCCGTCGGTGGTCTGGCAGCGCTGTTCCGGGCCGACGACGATGCGCGGTTCGGTGTCCGGGTGGTCGGCGATGGTGTAGGCGTCGGGGCCGCGCAGCACGGCCACGTCACCGGGGCGCAGGAGGAGCGGACGGCCGCGGTCGGGCAGCACCCAGGCGTCACCGTGCAGCATCGTCACGACCGACAGGGGCGCCCGGTCCTCGATGCGCATCCCCCAGGGGGGCTGGAAGACGGACTTCAGCAGGAACGCACCACGGGCCTTGGGGCTCTCCAGCAGACCGGTCAAGGTGTCCATCCCGTCAAAGTACAAGGTGTCCGTCCCCTCGCAGCAGACCACACGGCCACATGATCACTTGGGCGGCCGGACAGGCTCCGGGGAGGTGCGGGCACGCGACAGGACGGTCCGGGCGAGTACGCCGAGCGCGGCGGCGCAGCTGACGGTGCGCAGGACGTTGGCGGTGCGCCACAGGCGTTCGAACTCGCCGCGCGCAGCAGGGTGGCGGCGAGGCCGGTGGCGAGAGTACGGCTGATGTGCGGTTCGGTGGCGGGCGGCAGCCCGGGCGCGCCGTCAGCGCGGCCGGGTGATGCCGCGGAGCCGTGCGGCCGAGGAGACGGACCGGGGCCTGCATGGCGTCGGCGGGCACCTGGGTGAAGACCGGCAGGCACACCTGCTCCTGGACCCTCCGGTGGGAGTGGGCGGCGAAGCTCGGCAGCCACTCGACCAGGCAGGGCCACAGAATGTCGTCCTCGGTGTTGTGGTGCCAGTCGATGATGCTGCACAGTTGCCGCCACCAGTCGGCCGCGGCGGGCAAACCGGCGGTGGTCAACAGGGGAACAACCGACACGATTCTCCCGGAACCCCGCCGCATCGCGATGCGTGTGAGGGCGAAGCCGTGCAGATGACGGGGGCAGCGGGGCCAGACCACCCTCGGTCGTCAGCGGCGCGTCCATCTCTTCCCACTGTTTTCGTCTGGTGCCCCGACGCGCGGTGCCCCGAGTCCGGACCCGGCAGATGCCCAGGTCCCGCATGGCCCCTGACCGCTTGCGCCGGGTGTCCGGGACCTGTCCGCCGGCGGTGCGCCGGACAGGCTCTATGCGTTCCACACGCCGGTGGCGGCGGTGTCCCGCGCGTAGGCGGAGAAGTCGCGCGGTTCGCGGTCCAGTACTTCCTGGACGCCGTTCACCAGGCTGGCGTTGCGGCCGTCCAGGATGATCGCGAAGAGGTCGGCGAACTCCGCCGGCTGGCCCGCCTCGACGAGAGCCGCTCGGTAGTCGTCGCTGGAGACGGGGATGTGGGTGATGGTGCGGCCGGTGGCCGCGGACAGCTCGTCCGCCACATCGCGGAAGCTGAGCAGGCGGGGTCCGGACAGTTCGTATGTGGCGTGGATGTGCCGGTCGTCGGTGAGCGCGGCGACCGCCACGTCGGCGATGTCGTCGGCGTCGACGAAGGGCTCCACGCACTCGCCGGTGGGGAGGGCGAGCTCCCCGGCCAGAACCGGCTCCAGGAAGAAGCTCTCGCTGAAGTTCTGGTTGAACCAGTCGCACCGCACGACGGTCCAGTCGGCGCCTGACTTCTTCAGTGAGTCCTCGGAGGCGACGGCGCCCTCCTCGCCCCGGCCGGAGAGCAGGACGAGCCGGCGCGTGCCGTGGGCGACGGCGAACTGCGAGAACTCCGCGATGGTCTCGCTCGCGCCAGGGAAGGCGAGGTCGGGGTAGTAGGTGACGTAAGCCGAGCCGACACCGTCCAGGGCCGGTCCCCAGGTGCCGGGGTCCTCCCAGACAAAGGGCCGCTCGCCCTTGCGGGAGCCGATGCGGACCGGGCGCCCCTGTGAGGTGAGCCGGTCCGCCACCCGGCGACCGGTCTTGCCCGTGCCGCCGATGACGAGGGTCAGGTTGTCGTTCTTCGTGCTGTGGGTCATGGCTCCAGTGAAGCGCGATCACCCTGGACGGAACATAGCTTCCAAGCTCAGTTCCATACGCAATCGTCTCAAGAATGCCGGGGCGGCCCGGCCAGGTGGACGACCATCGCCGCCACCTCATCCGCGAGGCAGACGGCGTTCACCGTGGCCCCGGCCGGGGCCAGTTCCTTGCCAGTGCCCGGGTGAAACCGACGACAGCGTGCTTGGACGCGGTGAACGGCGCCCCCATGAGGACGCCCTGCTTCCCGGCAGTGGAGGCGATGCTGATGATCCCGTCCCCGAACTGACGTACCAATCACACGACTTGGCGCTGGAACAATCCTGACGGACCACCAGCGACACCGGACCAACCCCGAACTCCCCGGCGTCACCGCGGCATTGGTAGGTCACCCCGACGTGACCGGCAGCACGTCGGGAGACAGTGCCGCCGCGTGCGCCGTCGCGCTCGTCATCCGCTTGCGATGATGGCGACGGCACAGAACCTCGTACCCGACGGTCCCCATGCCCACGTCCCCCACCACGACCTGCTCACCCTCGACGACCATCTCGCCACCCACCGTGCGGGCGTTGTGGGTGGCCCGTGCCCCGCACCAGCACATCGCCTCGACCTGGAGCGTCTCCACCCTGTCCGCCAGCTCGATCAGCCGCTGCGAACCGGGGAAGAGCCTGGTCCGGAAGTCCGTGGTGATGCCGAACGCGAACACGTCGAGGTCCAGGTCGTCCACGATCCGGGCCAGCTGGTCGATCTGCTCGGTCAACAGGAACTGGGCCTCGTCCACGACGATGTAGTCGACCTTGCCGCCCCGCGACATGCGCTCCACCACGAAGACGTAGAGATCCAGCTCGGGCGTGGCCTCCACCGCCTCGGTCACCAGGCCCAGGCGCGAGGACAGCTTGCCCTCCCCCGCGCGGTCGTCCCGCGTGAAGATCAGGCTCTGCAGACCGCGAGCCGAACGGTTGTGCGCGATCTGAAGCGCCAGAGTCGACTTCCCACAGTCCATCGTTCCGGAGAAGAACACCAGCTCGGGCATGGGAGGGCGAGGACCTTTCAGAGGGGTTCGGGGCAGGACCGGGCGCCCGGCACGGACGCCGCGCTGCGGACGGGAGGCTTCAGGTGCGTACTTCCAGGAGCGGGATGAGTTGTTCCACGGGCGTCATCGAGCCGTGGTTGCCGACCATCGCGGACTCCTTCGGTTCCCGTTCGGACGCGATGATCAGTACGTCGTCGCGGGCCGCGGCCACGACATCACCGATGCGCGCGTACACGCGTTCGTCGACCGTCGGGCCGAACCAGCCCGCCGCGATGGCCTCGTCGCGGGACGCCACCCAGAACTGCTCGCCCAGTACCTCGCGCCAGCAGGTCAGGACGTCCGCCTCGGCACCCGGCACCGCGTACACGTGGCGGGCCCGCCCCTCGCCGCCCAACAGGGCGACCCCGGCGCGCAGTTCCCAGTCCTCGTCGAAGTCGATGCGGTGCTGCTCGTCGAACGGGATGTCGATCATGCCGTGGTCGGCGGTGATGTACAGGGCGGTACGCGGCGGGAGTTGCTCCGCCAGGCGCTGGACCAGCCGGTCGACGTACATCAGCTGCCCGCGCCAGGCGTCGGAGTCGATACCGAAGCGGTGGCCCTTGCCGTCCACCTCGGAGTAGTAGGTGTACACCAGCGAGCGGTCTCCGGCGGCCAGTTGCTCGGCCGCCAGGTCCATGCGCTCCTCGCCGGAGAGCCGTCCGTGGAAGGTTCCGCCGCTGAGTGCGATCTGGGTGAGCGGGGTGGTCTCGAAGGCCGGCGAGGAGACCTGGGCGGTGTGAACGCCGGCCGCGGCGGCCAGCTGGAAGACCGTGGGGTACGGCTGCCACGCCCGCGGTGCGGTCCAGGGGGTCCAGCGGAGCTGGTTCATCAGCTCGTCGGTCTCGGGGTTGCGGACCGTGTAACCGGGCAGCCCGTGCGCGCCCGGGGGCAGGCCCGTGCCGACGGACGTGAGGGAGGTCGCGGTGGTCGCCGGGTAGCCCGCGGTGATCGGGCGGCCGGTGCCGCCCCGCGACGACGCGAGCAGCGAGGTCATGAAGGGGGCCTCGTCCGGGTGCTCCTTCAGCTGCTGCCAGCCCAGCCCGTCGATCAGGAAGACGCAGTTCCGGTCGGCCGCGGTCAGTTCCGTCATGGCGGCGGTCGTGCCGGGGACCTCCATGCCCGCCGCGAGGGTCGGCAGGAGGTCGGCCAGCGAGCCGGTGCCGTACTCGGGCACGGGGGCCGAGCTCACATCGAGGGATTCGGGCTCGTCCCAGAGAGGCGCGGGCACCGAGCGCCCCGGGTCGGGGGCGGTGGGCGGGGACGCGTGGGACATCAGCGGGCGGTGTCCGCGGTCGCCTCGGAGAGGGACTGGGCGAAGGCGAGGGCCTGGCGCACCGTCTCCGGGCCGTCCCCGGCCTCGCTGACACGCAGGCTGAGGTCGTCCGCCGTCGAGTTGCCCGTGTAGCCGTGGTCCGCCTCGCAGTTGGGGTCGCCGCAGGCCGCGGGCTCCAGGTCGATACGGGAGACGGCGCCCCAGCCGATGGTCAGGACCACCTCGCGGGGCAGTGTGCCCGGCGAGTACGACTCCGGGTTGGCGACCACCCGGCTGACGACGACCGACGAGATCCGGCCGAGCTTCACGGACTCGGTGGACGTCGTGGCGTACGGCGTCGGGGACGTGCTGTCCGCGGTCTGCTCGTCGGTGTGGCTCACGATGAAGCGGTTGCCGGTGAGGACGAGCACCGTGACGTGCCGACGCACCTCGTTGGCGTCGAACGTCGTCTCCTGATGGACCAGGTACGACCGGACGGCGTCGCCGCCGACGGCGGCCTCCACCGCCTCGGCCACGAGGGCCGGGTAGTAGCCGCTGCGCTCGATCGCCGCCCGCAGCCCCTGAGTCGTCGTACTGGTCTTGGCCATGACGTCCATCCTACGGGGGCACACTGACTGCGAGGGACCGCTCTGCCGTGACTGTCGTGGTCGGATCAGTACACCGGAAGCGTACGGGGGCCGAGGTCGTCGCGGGCGGGCGGGCGCGCCAGCCGTACGGTGGCGCCGAGGACGCTCAGGCCGTACCGAGCGACGACGACCGGCTCCAGGGAGACCGCGACAACCTTCGGATGGTCGTCGACCAGTCGGGACACCCGCAGGAGCAGCTCTTCGAGGGCGGCGACATCGACCGGTGCCGAGCCGCGCCAGCCGAAGAGGAGCGGTGCCGTCCGGATCGACCGGACCAGTGAGGCCGCGTCCCGGTCTGTGACCGGAATCAGTCGGTGCGCCGTGTCGCCGAGCAGCTGCGAGGCGGCCCCCGCGAGCCCGAAGGAGACCACGGCTCCGGCCGCCGGGTCGATCACGGCCCGTACGACCGTGTCGACACCGCGTGGGGCCATGGCCTGCACGACGGGCCGCAGCTCCTCGGGCTTCCCGAAGAGGCCGGTCAACTCCGCGTACGCGCGGCGCAGTTGCCCCTCGTCCGTCAGGTCGAGCCGTACGCCGCCCAGGTCGGCGCGGTGCCGCAGGTGCGGGGCGGTGGCCTTGAGGGCCACGGGGTAGCCGAGGGCGCGCGCCGCCGCGACGGCCTCGTCCGGGGTGGGCGCGGGCCGGGCCTCGCGCACCGGGATGCCGTACCGGGCGAGGAGCGCACACGTCTGATCGGTGCCGAGCGTGAGCCCCTCCCCGCGCGCGAGGAGCGCCTCGATCTGGTCGGCGGCGCCCTTCTCGTCGATGTCCTCGTACTCCGGCACCTTCCCGGGGTCCGTGGCGTCGCGGCGCCACTGTGCGTACCGCACGGTTTCGGCGAGGGCCCGGACGGCGCGCTCGGCGGCGGGGTAGGCGGGGATGAGGCGGGCGTCCTCCGGGGGCAGTGCGTCCGGGGGCAGAGCGTCATCCGGGGGCGGGACGTCCTCCACGCGCGCGCGTGCCGGCCGTTCGTCGGGGAGCGGTACGGCGTGGGGTGCCGTGCCGGCGGCCCGGGAGAGGGCGTCCGCGAGTCCGCCCAGCTCCACGTGGACCACGAGGACCGGCTTGGCCGGGGCGGCGGCCGCCGCCGAGCGGAGCGCGTCGGCGAGGGCCTCGTCGGCGGCGGGCGTCTCACCCACCGCCGGTATGGCCGTCACGACCACGGCGTCGCACGCGTCGTCCGCCAGCGCTCGCGCCAGGGCCGCGTGGAAGTCCCCCGCCGATGCCCCGGTCGTGAGGTCCAGCGGCGGCAGGGGGCCGAGCCCCTGGGCGAGGCACGCGTCGTACGTCAGAAGTCCCAGCGACTCCGAGTTGCCGAGGATCGCCACGCGCGGACCGGCGGGCAGGGGCTGGCGGGCCAGCAGCAGGCCCGTGTCGACGAGCTCGGTGATCGTGTCCACGCGGATCACGCCGGCCTGTCGCAGCAGGTCGGAGACGGTGGCCTGCGGCAGCCGCGTGGCGCGTACGGGGTGCCCCTGGGGTGGCGCACCGCCGTGGCGCGCACCCTGGACCACGACCAGCGGCTTGGCCGCGGCCGTGCGGCGCGCGAGGCGGGTGAACTTGCGCGGATTGCCGATGGACTCCAAGTACATGAGGGCAACGTCGGTGTCCGGGTCGTCGTACCAGTACTGGAGCACGTCGTTGCCGGAGACGTCCGCGCGGTTGCCCGACGACACGAAGGTGGACACGCCCGTGACGCCGGTGACTCCTCCCCCGCGCCGGTGGAGCCGGGACAGCAGGGCGATGCCGATGGCTCCGGACTGGGCGAAGAGGCCGATCCGTCCGGGGCGCGGCATCTCGGGGGCGAGGGAGGCGTTGAGCCTGATGCCGGGCGAGGTGTTGATGATCCCGAAGGCGTTGGGCCCGACGATGCGCATGCCGTGGGTGCGGGCCTGGCGCACCAGTCCGCGCTGGCGCTCGCGCCCTTGGGGGCCGCTCTCGGCGTACCCGGCGGAGAGGACCACGAGGCCCTGGACGCCGTGCTCGCCGCACTCGGCGACGACCTCGGGGACGTGCTCGGCCGGGACGGCGACGACCGCGAGGTCGACGGGCTCGGCGATCTCGCGGATGGAGCGGTACGCCGGGACTGAGCCGAGCTCCTCGCCCTGAACGGCCCTGTTCACGGCATACAGGCGCCCGGTGAATCCCGCCTCCAGGAGGTTGGCGAGCACGTTACGGCCCACGCCTCCGGGCGCGCGTCCCGCGCCGATGACGGCGACCGAGCCGGGCGCGAGCAGCCGCTGCACGGACCGGGCCTCGGCGCGCTGCTCCCGCGCGCGCTGCACGGCGAGGGAGCGGTCGGTGGGCTCCAGGTCGAGCTCCAGGCGGACGACGCCGTCCTCGAAGCTGCGCTGCTGCTGGTACCCCGCGTCCGTGAACACCTTGATCATCTTGGTGTTGGCGGGGAGCACCTCGGCGGCGAAGCGGCGGATGCCGCGCTCGCGGGCGACGGCCGCGATGTGTTCGAGGAGGGCGGACGCGACGCCCCGCCCCTGGTGGGCGTCCTGCACGAGGAAGGCGACCTCGGCCTCGTCCGCCGGCGTTGACGCGGGCATGCCCGCTGCGTCGATGCGGTCATAGCGTACGGTGGCGATGAACTCGCCGCCGACCGTGGCCGCGAGTCCCACCCGGTCCACAAAGTCGTGGTGCGTGAAGCGGTGGACGTCCTTGGCGGACAGGCGAGGGTACGGCGCGAAGAAGCGGTAGTACTTCGACTCGTCGGAGACCTGCTCGTAGAAGCTGACCAGGCGCTCGGCGTCATCAACGGTGATGGGCCTCACGCGCGCGGTGCCGCCGTCGCGCAGCACCACGTCAGCCTCCCAGTGGGCGGGGTACTCGCGCCGGTCCGACGAGGTCTGCATGGGCCCCAGAGTAGGACCCGCGTACGACAACGGCGCGGGGCGGTCTCGCGCACGAACACGGCGCCGGGCAGTCTGGGGGACGCACAACAGCCGGATCGCGGTCAGGCCGTGGGCCCGATCCGGACCCGCTTCACAAAGCGGGAGACCGGCCTGGACAACCCCGTCCAGACCGGTTGAGACACCTGATGACACCTGAAGGGCAGCAACACATGGCTGAGCGCCGCGTCAACGTCGGCTGGGCCGAGGGCCTCCACGCCCGTCCCGCCTCCATCTTCGTCCGGGCCGCCACGGCCTCCGGTATCCCCGTGACGATCGCCAAGGCCGACGGCACCCCCGTCAACGCGGCCTCCATGCTGGGTGTGCTGGGCCTGGGCGCCAAGGGCGGCGAGGAGATAGTGCTCGCCTCCGAGGCCGAGGGCGCGGACGCCGCGCTCGACCGCCTGGCGAAGCTGGTCGCCGAGGGACTCGAAGAGCTTCCCGAAACCGTCTGAGTGACGCGGCAATAGGCCCGAAAGGCCACCCGCGCACACATCGAAGGGCTCGTCCGAATTATCGGGCGGGCCCTTCGCATTTCCTCTTCGCGGGCAGCAGAAATAATCCCCCGCGAATCCCCGGCGAATTCGACCCTCTTTGTATACGGCTCTCTTGTTAATGCCGCAGGCCCGTGATGTTTACGGGATGTTGCGAAGTCCTCACACGCTCGGCGCGGTCGGCCTGCCCGGGAAATCGCAGACGGTGCGCGGCGGTCGCGCGCTCGGTGTGCAGGGCCGTGATCGTGCGGGCCCGCTCGCTGTCGCCGCGCGCCACGGCGTCGACGATGCCGCCGTGCTCGGCCCAGGACTCGACGGGGCCGGCGGGCGCCTCCACCGCGTACATCCAGGCGATCTTGTGGCGCAGCTGGGCGAGCGTCGAGGTCAGCGCGGGGCTGCCGGAGGCCTGGGCGAGCGTCTCGTGGAACCAGCCGCCGAGTGAGCGCAGGTCATCGCTGTTGCCCCGCCTGGCCCGCTCCTGCCCCAGCCTGACCAGGCCCCGCAGCACCTTCAGGTGCGCCTCGGTACGGCGCTGGGCGGCGCGCGCGGCGCCCAGCGGCTCCAGCAGCATGCGCATCTCCAGCAGGTCGGAGGCCTCCTGCTCGGTGGGCTCCGCGACACACGCGCCCGCGTGCCGTCGGGTGACGACGAAGCCCTCGGCCTCCAGCGTGCGCAGCGCCTCACGGACGGGGACTCGGCTGACGCCGTACCGGCGGGCGAGGAGTTCCTCGGTGAGCCGGCTGCCGCGCTCGTAGACACCCGCGACGATGTCATCACGGATCGCCGTGCATACCGAGTGCGCCGGAATACGCATGACCGGACCTCCGCCTTAATCCCCGTGAAACGCCATTGATTGACGTGCGCTCAAGCGACTCTATTGCAGTTGGCCGGAAATTCCGATGCCGGGCCGGAATCCAGGGATATTTTTTGGACAGGAGGCACGTCACAACGACGAAAGCCCCGGCTCGGTGAGCCGGGGCCTCGCGCGCTGTGAGCAGCGGCCTGGCGGGGTCAGACGTTCACTCCGTGCGAGCGCAGATACGCGACGGGGTCCATGTCCGAGCCGTACTCGGCCGTCGTGCGGGCCTCGAAGTGCAGGTGCGGGCCCGTGACGTTGCCGGTCGCCCCGGACAGGCCTATCTGCCGGCCCGGGGTGACCGTCTGGCCGACGGAGACCCCGATGGACGACAGATGGCCGTACTGCGTGTACGTGCCGTCGTGCATCTTGATGACGATGTTGTTGCCGTAGGCGCCGCCCCAGCCCGCCTCGACGACGGTGCCGGAGCCGACCGCGCGGACGACCGTGCCCGAGGAGGCGTGGAAGTCGATGCCGGTGTGGCTGCCGGAGGACCAGGCGGCGCCGCCGGACTTGTAGCCGGTCGAGACGTACGAGCCGCTGACCGGGGCGACGAAGGTGTTGAGGCGCTTGCGCTCGGCCTCACGGGCGGCACGCGCCTTGGCCTCGCGCTCCTTCTTGGCCGCCTTGGCCGCCTCCTCCGCGCGCTGCTTCGCGAGGGCCTCGGCCTTCTTCTGCGCGGCGGCCTCCTCGGCGGCCTGCTGCTGGGCGACGGCCTGGGCGTCGATCTGTTCGGCCACCGCGTCGCCGATCTCGATGGCCTGGGTGAGCCCGGTCTGTCCGGCGGAGGCGTCCGCGGCGAAGGCGGGGGCGGCCAGCGCGCCGATGACGCCGGTGGTGGTGAGCGCGGCGGCTCCGACGACCTTCGTGGTCGCGTTCTTCATCCGGCCGGCGCGGCGGTGCTTCCCGGTGGCGCAGGTGAACGCCATGAAGTGGCTGGTCCTTTCCTTCCTTCTCGCCTACCGGGTTAGCTGACGGGTTCGGAGCAGGAAGGTCTCCTACGGTCCCCCTTCACCATGAGAAGGGCGCCCGATTCACCCCAGGGACTGCGATTGGGTCCCCGGCTCCCCTGGCTCGCGCCGTTTCGGGGACTCGGCGATGACTGTCCGGTGCCGCGGGTGCGGCGCACTGCTGACGAACAGCCGAACAGACGCTAAGCGGGCCCTCTTTGAAATCACAAACGAAGCAGGGGTTTTGTAGCGCACACCACAGGGCAGACAGGCAACCTCCCCCGCAATACGGACATCCGGGGCCCCAGTGACTCTTTCGTCACCTGGACCCCGGATGCGGGTGGGCCCGGCTGGGCCCGTGGGGGCGCTCTACTCGGCGCGTACGACGGAGACTTCGCCGATGCCGAGCGCCTTGACGGGCTCCTCGATCTGCGCGGCGTCACCGACGAGGACGGTCACGAGGCGGTCCACCGGGAAGGCGTTCACCACGGCCGCGGTGGCCTCCACGGTGCCGGTCGCGGCGAGCTGCCGGTACAGCGTCGCCTGGTAGTCGTCCGGCAGGTGCTGCTCGACCTGGTCGGCAAGGGTGCTCGCGACGGCGCCGGCCGTCTCGTACTTGAGGGGGGCGACCCCGACGAGGTTCTGCACGGCGACGTCACGCTCGGCGTCGTTGAGACCCTCGGCGGCGAGGGTACGCAGCACGGTCCACAGGTCGTCGAGGGCCGGGCCCGTGTTCGGCGTGTCGACGGAGCCGCTGATGGCGAGCATCGCGGCGCCCGAAGCCCCTCCCGGGGACGAAGGGGCCGCGGAGCGCAGCACCTGGCCGAACGCCCGCACACCGTAGGTGTAGCCCTTCTCCTCGCGCAGGACACGGTCCAGGCGGGAGGTGAGGGTGCCGCCGAGGCAGTACGTGCCGAGCACCTGGGCCGCCCACACACGGTCGTGGCGGTCGGCGCCGACGCGGCCGATGAGCAGCTGCGTCTGGACGGCTCCGGGGCGGTCCACGATGACGACGCGGCCGGTGTCGTCGGCGGTCACCGCGGGCACGGGGCGCGGCTGGGCCGAGGAGCCGGTCCAGGCGCCCAGGGTGTCGCCGAGCAGCGCGTCCAGGTCGACGCCGGTGAGGTCGCCGACGACGACCGCGGTGGCCGTGGCGGGCCGCACGTGCTTCTCGTAGAAGGCACGCACGGCCGCCGAGTCGATGCCCTCGACCGTCTCCTCGGTGCCCTGGCGCGGACGCGACATGCGCGAGGTCGCCGGGAACAGCTCCTTGGAGAGCTCCTTCGCGGCACGGCGGGCCGGGTTGGCGGTCTCGTGCGGGATCTCGTCGAGCCGGTTCCGCACCAGCCGCTCGACCTCGCTGTCCGCGAACGCGGGGGCCCTCAGGGCGTCGGCGAGCAGACCGAGCGCCTTGGGAAGCCGCGAGACGGGGACTTCGAGGCTGAGACGTACGCCGGGGTGGTCGGCGTGCGCGTCGAGGGTGGCGCCGCAGCGCTCCAGCTCGGCGGCGAACTCCTCCGCGGAGTGCTTGTCGGTGCCCTCGGAGAAGGCACGCGCCATGATCGTGGCGACGCCGTCGAGGCCCGCGGGCTCGGCGTCCAGGGGGGCGTCGAGGAGCACCTCGACAGCGACGACCTGCTGGCCGGGGCGGTGGCAGCGCAGCACGGTCAGCCCGTTGTCGAGCGTGCCGCGCTCGGGCGCCGGGAACGCCCAGGGCCTGGCGTCGCCGGCCTGGGGCTGCGGGTGGAAGTCCATGGTCGCGAGCTCGGTCACTTGGCCGACTCCTCGTTCTCGTCGGTCACCGCGGCTTCGGCGGTCTCGTCGGCTTCGTCGGCGTCCCCGCTCCCGGCCGTGATCGGCTCGTACACGAGCACCGCGCGGTTGTCGGGCCGCAGCCGGGCCTGGGCGACGGCCTGGACCTCCTCCGCGGTCACGTCGAGCACCCGCTGGACGGCGGTGAGGGCGAGCTGCGGGTCGCCGAACAGGACGGCGTACCGGCACAGTTCGTCGGCGCGGCCCGCGACCGTGCCGAGCCGGTCCAGCCACTCGCGCTCCAACTGGGCCTGGGCGCGCTCCATTTCCTCGGCCGTGGGGCCATCGGCGGCGAACCGGGCGAGCTCCTCGTCGACGGCGGCCTCGATGACCGGGACCTCGACGTCGCCGGAGGTCTTCACGTCGAGCCATCCCAGGGAGGGCGCCCCGGCCAGCCGCAGCAGGCCGAACCCGGCGGCGACGGCCGTACGGTCGCGCCGTACGAGCCGGTTGTAGAGGCGGGACGACTCGCCGCCGCCGAGGACCGTCAGCGCCAGGTCGGCCGCGTCGGCCTCGCGCGTGCCGTCCTCCGGGAGCCGGTAGGCGGCCATCAACGCGCGCGCGGGGACCTCTTCCTCCACGACCTCACGCAGCTGTTCGCCGATGGTCTCCGGCAGCGAACCGTCCCGCGGGGCGGGCTTCCCGTCGTGCCCGGGGATGGACCCGAAGTACTTCTCGATCCAGGCGAGCGTCTGCTCCGCGTCGATGTCGCCGACCACGGAGAGCACGGCGTTGTTGGGCGCGTAGTAGGTGCGGAAGAACGCGCGCGCGTCCTCCAGCGTGGCCGCGTCCAGGTCGGCCATCGAACCGATCGGGGTGTGGTGGTACGGGTGGCCGTCCGGGTAGGAGAGGGCGGTCAGCTTCTCGAAGGCGGTGCCGTAGGGGACGTTGTCGTAGCGCTGGCGGCGCTCGTTCTTGACGACGTCCCGCTGGTTCTCCATGGACTCGTCGTCCAGCGCCGTGAGCAGCGAGCCCATGCGGTCGGCCTCCAGCCAGAGGGCGAGCTCCAGCTGGTGGGCGGGCATGGTCTCGAAGTAGTTGGTGCGCTCGAAGCTCGTCGTACCGTTCAGCGAGCCGCCCGCGCCCTGGACCAGCTCGAAGTGGCCGTTGCCCTTCACCTGGGCCGAGCCCTGGAACATCAGGTGCTCGAAGAGGTGGGCGAGGCCGGTACGGCCCTTGACCTCGTGACGGGAGCCGACGTCGTACCAGAGGCACACCGCCGCGACCGGGGTCAGGTGGTCCTCGGAGAGCACCACGCGCAGCCCATTGGCCAGGCGGTGCTCGGTCGCTGTCAGGCCCCCGGTGCCTGCCTCGGCTGTGGCCGTGTGACCCATGGGCATGTACGTCCCTTCATCGCGGAAGCTGTCGTGGAAAACCGCGTCTTCCTGCCGGTCCTGCCACTGTATGCAAGCGTGCGGACGGCTGGCGAAGTTCCCGGTTCCCGTACGCCCAGAGCGAGACTCCCGGACGGGAGAGCGGGGACTCGCGTAGGCCGGGGCCGACCGGGCTCCGGGCCCGTCGCACGCCAGGGAGGAACTCGGGTCCTTCGCCGTCGCATGTCCGCTCCGAGGACAGCTCCGGGACCGCCGCACCGCGGGCGGGCTCGGTCCCGCGCCGCCCGCCGCCGACTCCGGGAACAGCGGGAAGGCCGTCTCGCGCCTGGGGCGGGCGCCCTCCTCCGGACGGGCCGGAAGCCGGGGAAGAGCGCGGACCCGGACCGCCGCGTGCCGGGAACGAGCACGGGCTCGGACACCTCCGGGCGCCCGGCCAACGCACTCCTGCGCACGCGGGTGGAACAGGCCAGAGCCCGCGCCCCGTCCCGCGCGCGGGTGCGGCACCATGGCCGGGTACGGGCCGGGGGAGCGGGAACGGCGCTATGTTGACGTGAGCGCCCGGCGACGCCTCTCCGCCGTGCCGGCGTACTTCCTCCTCCCCCGCCCCAACGTGCGCTCCGGGCGTTCCGCCGCCGTGTTGGGAGGGGCGGAGAGGGGCCCCTGTGGAAGGGGCGTGGTCCGGGTTGTCGGTGGGTCGGGCCACAATGGAGCCCGTCAGATCCCGTTCATGCCCCGGCAAGACTGTGAAGGAGCCGCAGCAGCGATGGCCCGCCGCAGCACGAAGACTCCGCCCGACGACGCGTACGAGGAGAGGATCCTCGACATCGACGTCGTCGACGAGATGCAGGGCTCCTTCCTGGAGTACGCGTACTCGGTCATCTACTCCCGAGCCCTGCCGGACGCCCGCGACGGCCTCAAGCCGGTGCACCGCCGGATCGTCTACCAGATGAGCGAGATGGGCCTGCGCCCCGACCGCGGCTACGTGAAGTGCGCCCGCGTCGTCGGCGAGGTCATGGGTAAGTTGCACCCGCACGGCGACGCGTCGATCTACGACGCCCTGGTGCGCCTGGCCCAGCCCTTCTCCATGCGCGTGCCGCTGGTCGACGGCCACGGCAACTTCGGCTCTCTGGGCAACGACGACCCTCCGGCCGCCATGCGGTACACCGAGTGCCGGATGGCCGACGCGACCAGCCTGATGACCGAGTCCATCGACGAGAACACGGTGGACTTCGCACCCAACTACGACGGCCAGGAGCAGGAGCCGGTGGCGCTGCCCGCCGCGTTCCCGAACCTGCTGGTGAACGGCGCGTCGGGCATCGCCGTCGGCATGGCGACGAACATGCCGCCGCACAACCTGAGCGAGGTCATCGCCGCGGCCCGCCACCTGATCCGCCACCCCAACGCCGACCTCGACACGTTGATGAAGCACGTGCCGGGCCCCGACCTCCCCACGGGCGGCCGGATCGTCGGCCTCTCCGGGATCAGGGACGCGTACGAGACGGGCCGCGGCACCTTCAAGATCCGCGCCACGGTGTCCGTGGAGAGCGTGACGGCACGGCGCAAGGGCCTGGTCGTCACCGAGCTGCCCTTCAGCGTCGGTCCGGAGAAGGTGATCGCCAAGATCAAGGACCTGGTCGGCTCCAAGAAGCTGCAGGGCATCGCCGACGTCAAGGACCTCACCGACCGCCAGCACGGCCTGCGCCTGGTCATCGAGATCAAGAACGGCTTCGTGCCGGAGGCGGTCCTGGAGCAGCTCTACAAGCTGACGCCGATGGAGGAGAGCTTCGGCATCAACAACGTTGCGCTGGTCGACGGCCAGCCGCTCACGCTGGGCCTGAAGGAGCTCCTGGAGGTCTACCTCGACCACCGCTTCAACGTGGTACGGCGTCGCTCCGAGTTCCGCCGCGGCAAGAGGCGCGACCGGCTCCATCTGGTCGAGGGCCTGCTCACGGCACTGGTGGACATCGACGAGGTGATCCGCCTGATCCGCTCCAGCGACAACTCGGCGGAGGCGAAGCAGCGCCTGATGGAGCGCTTCTCGCTGAGCGACATCCAGACGCAGTACATCCTGGACACGCCGCTGCGCCGTCTGACCAGGTTCGACCGTATCGAGCTGGAGTCGGAGCGGGACAGGCTGAACGCGGAGATCGCGGAGCTGACCCGCATCCTGGAGTCGGACGCGGAGCTGCGCAAGCTGGTCTCGGGCGAACTGGCCGCGGTGGCCAAGAAGTTCGGCACGTCCCGTCGCACGGTGCTCCTCGAGTCCTCCGGCACCCCCGCGCCCACGGTCCCGCTCCAGGTGGAGGACGCCCCGTGCCGCGTCCTGCTTTCCTCGACGGGCCTGCTGGCGCGTACGGCGAACAGCGAGCCCTTCGCACCGGACGAGGACGAGCGGCGGACCAAGCACGACGTGATCGTCTCCGCGGTCCCGGCGACGGCCCGGGGCGAGGTGGGCGCCGTGACGTCCTCGGGCCGCCTGCTGCGGCTGAACGTCATCGACCTCCCCCAGCTCCCGGAGACGGCGGCGGCGCCGAACCTCTCGGGCGGCGCACCGCTGTCGGAGTTCCTCTCCCTGGAGGACGGCGAGACGGTGGTCTGCCTGACGACGCTCGACGAGTCCTCGCCGGGCCTGGCGCTCGGCACCGCGCAGGGCGTCGTCAAGCGTGTGGTCCCCGACTACCCGGTCAACAAGGAGGAGTTGGAGGTCATCACGCTCAAGGAGGGCGACCGGATCGTCGGCGCCGTCGAGCTGCGCACGGGCGAGGAGGACCTGGTCTTCATCACGGACGACGCCCAGCTGCTGCGCTATCAGGCCTCACAGGTGCGCGCGCAGGGCCGTCCGGCGGGCGGTATGGCCGGCATCAAGCTCACCGAGGGCGCGAAGGTCATCTCGTTCACGGCCGTGGACCCGGCGGCGGACGCGATCGTCTTCACCGTGGCGGGCTCGCGGGGCACCCTGGACGACTCGGTCCAGACGACCGCCAAGCTGACCCCGTTCGACCAGTATCCGCGCAAGGGCCGCGCCACCGGCGGTGTGCGCTGTCAGCGGTTCCTGAAGGGCGAGGACTGTCTGTCCTTCGCCTGGGCGGGCCCGATCCCGGCACGGGCCGCCCAGAAGAACGGCACCCCGGCCGAGCTGCCCGAGGCCGACCCGCGCCGCGATGGTTCGGGTGTGTCGCTGCAGAAGACGGTGTCGGTGATCGCGGGACCCGTCTGACCGGCCGGCCGGACCGCTCTGAGGCCGGGAGCCCGGCTCGTCTCTAGGCCTCGGAGCCCGGCTCGACGGGGTCCTGAACCCCATCAGTGTCCCGAAGCTCATCGAGGTCCTGAGCCTCATCGGGGTCCTGTACGTACCGGAGGACGCCCCACATGCTCGTCTCGTCGGCGTGTGGGGCGCCGTCCTCGCAGGTCCGAAGCTCCTTGCCGAGGGTCGGCGTGTCGATGCCGGACCCGATGAGGACGAGCTGGGTGCGGCGAGGGTCGCCGGGCGCCCACGGCTCGGGGTAGAACCGCAGGAACCGCCCCACGGCATGCACGGCATACCGGTTGTCCCGGTCGTGGGCACCGAAGTCGACGTACCCCTTGATGCGGTAGAGCCCGTCGGGCCGGCTGTCGAGGAACTTCATCAACCGGCGCGGGCCGAGGGGCACTTCGGAGGTGAAGGAGAGCGATTCATAGGCGGTGTGGAGATGCCCGGAGTGCTCACCGTGCCCGTGCTCGCCGTCCCGGTGGCCCGCATCGCTTCCGTCTCCCTCCCCCACCGCCTGCCGGTGGAGGTCGTCGAAGGACAGTTGCCCGATCCTCTCCTCGTTCGGCCTGCGGTCGAAGAGGAACTCCGGGTCGATGCGGCCGTACGTGGCGGGCACGACGGCGGCGCCGTCGCCGAGGGAACGAACGAGCCCCAGAACCCGCTCACGCTCGCCGTCCGCGGCCCGGTCGAGCTTGTTGACGACGACGAGGTCGGCGAGCGAGAGGTGCCGGTCGATCTCGGGGTGCTTCTCACGGGTCGCTTCGAACTCGGCGGCGTCGACGACCTCGACGAGCCCGCCGTACACGACCCGCGGGTTCTCACTGGCGAGCACCATGCGCACGAGTTCCTGCGGTTCCGCGAGCCCGCTGGCCTCGATGACGATGACGTCGATGCGGGCGGAGGGACGGGCGAGCCGCTCAAGGTACAGATCGAGCTCGCTGACGTCGACAGCACAGCACAGGCAGCCGTTACCGAGGGAGACGGTGGAGTCTCCGAGCGCCCCGGCCACGGCCATCGCGTCGATCTCGATGGCACCGAAGTCGTTCACGATGGCCCCGATACGGCTGCCCCCGCTCCGGTGGAGCAGATGATTGAGCAACGTGGTCTTGCCCGAGCCCAGGAACCCTGCGAGGACGACGACCGGGATCTGTGACCCCTCGGGCACCGTGATCTGCCGGGGATCCGGACTCGACGACATGTCCGACTGGTCGGCCCGGTTCGACTGGCTCAACGCGCGCCCTCTCTCCCACCACATGAATGTCGCCCCAGGATACGAGCGGGCCGAATCCCCGCGAAGTGAACGATGGTTCGCGACCACACGTGCGTCGGCCCCACAAGGGCGAGGATCACTATGTTGTGACCATGCAAAGGGACGCGGCCGTCGGTCCGGCCACCGCCGTTCCGGCCGAGCTCACCGCGCTGGTCGGCGGGCGGACGGAGGTCACGAAGGTCCGAGGCATGCTCTCGGTGTCGCGCCTGGTCACGTTGACCGTGGTCGGCGGCGTGGGCGAGTCCCGGCTGGCGCTGCGGGTGGCGGGCACGGCCGCCCGGCAGTTCCCGGACGGAGTCCATGTCGCGGAACCGGCGAGCCTGCCGGACCCCCAGCTGCAGCGTGCCGTTGAGCACGGCGTGCTGTGAGCGGGCGGCGTTGGCTCACGTGTCGGCAGCGGCCAGCACATCGGCCAGGAGCTCGAAACCATGGGTGCGGTCGGCCTTCAGAGTGAGCTTGGGGTCCATGTTGTCCCGGACCGTTCCTGGAGACTGAGCGAGAGTGAGTCCCGTTGCCGGGACTCATGCTCAGCCGGACGCCCCGAACGGTGTTGGGCGTCCTGGTTCCCCGCGTTCGCTCCGCGTCCGGCGCGCACGGATCGTGTCCGTGGTCCGGGAATGCGGGGGCGGCCCGCGGCCGGAGGCCGCTGATGGGCAGAGCCTCACACCCTGGGGCCACCGGTTCGGCCTGGGCGGTCCGATGCCCCGCACGATCGCTCCGGTAGTCCGATCTGCTGCCCAGGGTGGCGGCGACCGTCTCGGGCCTGAGGTAGTGCCCGCACTCCTTGAGTACCACCTTCTCCATCGCCGCCGACGGCCCCGGGTCTCCGCCGCCGCACCCGGCCGCCCCCAGAACGGCCAGTCCGACCAGCCCGACCACTGCAGACCTGCAATGGAGCACGCCCACTCCCTTCGACGATCAGCGTTGCCCCGAATTTTTACGTCACACAGACGGGCGGCACACGGGAGAACTACTCAAACGCGGCCGTTCCGCCAACGGGACGCGGGGCGGGGCGCAGGGGGCCGCGG
>NZ_VMNX01000359.1 GCF_009377235.1 Streptomyces acidicola | reverse complement strand
CCCTCCATCCCCCGCCCCCTCCCCAACCGCTCAACTCAATACCGCAAGTGAGGCACCCACATGTTCGACGCCATCGTGGTCGGGGCGCGCTGCGCCGGGGCCCCCACCGCCATGCTGCTGGCCCGTGCGGGACACCGGGTCCTCCTGCTCGACAAGGGGGCCTTCGGCTCCGACACCCTCTCCACCCATCTCATCCACCAGCCGGGCATCGCGACCCTCGCCCGCTGGAACCTGCTCGACACCCTGCGCGCCACCGGCTGCCCGCCCCTGGACCGGGTGTCGTACGAGGTGGCGGACATACGGCTCGAAGGGTGCGCCCGGGGTGTCGAGGGCCAGCGCGCCGCGTACGCCCCCCGGCGTCACGTCCTGGACGCCGTCCTGGTCGAGGCCGCCATCGCGGCGGGCGCCGAGTACCGCGAGAAGTGCCAGGTGACCGGTCTGCTGTACGACGACACCGGGCGCGTCGTCGGCGTCGAGGGCAGGCACGGCGGGCAGCCCTTCAGCGAGCGCGCCCACCTGGTCGTCGGCGCCGACGGCATGCGCTCCACGGTCGCCGGCCTCGTCGAGGCGCCGTACACGGTCGAGGACCCCCGGCTGACCTGTGCGTACTACACGTACTTCACGGGCGTACCGGCCACCTTGGAGCTGCACGAACGGGCCGGGGCCTGGGTGGCGGCGGTGGCCACCCACGACGACGCGACCCTGCTCCTCGCGTACTTCCCGCAGTCCCGCTTCGACGAGGTCCGCGCGGACGCGTACGGCGCCTATCTGGAGCAGATCCGCACCACCGCGCCCGGACTGTACGAGCGCCTGGACGGCAGGGAACCGGTCGAGCGGCTGCGCGGCACGGGCGACCAGCGGAACTACTTCCGGCAGGCGTCCGGTCCCGGCTGGGTACTGATCGGCGACTCCGGTCATCACAAAGACTCCATCACCGCACGCGGAATCAGCGATGCGTTCATACAAGTGGAATCTTTTGTGAAACATGCAGGTCCTGTACTGGGAAGCAATCCGGAACGGCTCGATGTCGCGCTGGACGAGTTCGCCAAGGACCGCGACAACACCCTCACGGCGGGCTATGAGGCCACGCTGGGGGTCGCTCAACTGGAGCCGCACGAACAGCGGTTGTCGCTGTTGAGGGCGGTGCAGCAGGACGCCGAACTCACATCGATCTACTTCGACACGGTGGCCGGAATCGGTTCGGCCGGCGCACTATACACCCCAAAACTTCTAGCACTTTTGTGATTTCCGTCAACTGGTGTGAATGCGCTGGAAGTTGTGGTCGGGCGGATGCTGACGGTGAGCCGAGGGCCTGGTACGGTTCACCCGGCCGCTGACATATGCCCAGCCCTTGTCAAGGCGGCACGCGCGGGGGATCTCGGGCACTGCGCACCAAACGCCCCGACCGTTCAACCAGTGTTTCGCTGTCGTACGAGGAATCAGATGCCAGGCACCCGGGACCGGCGGACACGTCATAGGTCCGTCTCTCGCAAGAATCTCCGGTTCTCGTTCGTCGTGCCGTTCGTCGTGCCCGCAGTCCTCGCCACTGGTGTGTGGGGCTACACGGCGGTCGGACTCGTCGACGAGCAGATGCAGCTGCGGGCCGAGACGGACCATGCGTCCGTCGTCGCCGGTCCCGCACAGGAGCTCATCACCCGGCTCCAGGAGGAGCGCCGTCTCACCGCCATGTGGCAGGCGAGCCGCAGCGACGACGCCCGCACGGAGCTGGACGAGGCGCGTGAGAAGACGGACGCCGCCGTCGCCTCGTACCTCACGAAGTCCTCCTCCGGGCTGGACACCTCGGCGTTGACGAGCGCGGGCGGGAAGCTCGACGAGGCGCTGGACAACCTGGTCGAGCGGCGGAAGGCGCTCGACGAGCGCCGCCTCAACAGCACGGCCGCCTTCCAGTACTTCACCGGCGCCATCACCCGTGGCACCGATGTGATCGCCGCGGCCCTGGACAGCGACGACGTGTCCCTCGCCCAGGCGGGCACCGCCACGACGGCCGTCATCCGGCTGACGGAGATGCTCTCGCGCGAGGACGCGCTGATCTCCGGCGCGCTGCCCTCACGGCAGATGAGCGAGACGGTCCGCGCCCAGTTCCTGCAGTACCAGGCGGTCCAGCGGGAGTTGCGGGCCGCGCTGACCGCCCGTGACCTGCCCGCCGGCGGCGCCGCCTCCTTCGGGGAGATCACCGACAGCCGCCAGTGGACGTCGATAGGCGCCGTCGAGGACGCCATCACGGGCGCCCGCGGCACGGACCTGCCCCAGCCGGCACCGTCGTGGCCGGACGCCGCCGGGACCGTGGTCGGCGACCTGCAGACGCTGGGCGCCGACTCCGTGCGCGGCGTGGGCGACTCCGCCTCCGACCGCGCCGGGGACCTGCTGATCGGCGTGCTCCTGGGCACCGCGGCCACACTGGCCGCGCTCATCGCCGGCGCGCTGCTGGCGCTGCGCGGCCACCGCTCCTCCATGGACCGGCTGACCGAGCTCCAGCAGAAGACCGAGGAACTGTCCGGTGTCTGGCTGCCGCAGCTGCTGGCCCGCATCGAGCGCGGCGAGCGCATCGAGCCGCAGCCGGTCGCCCCCCAGGCCCACCACTCCGCCGACGAGATCGAGCGGCTCGGCGCGGCCATCGACCACCTCGGCCGTGTCGCCGCCGACACCGCCGTACGGCAGAGCCTCGGCCGCGAGGGCACCGAGAAGGTCTTCGCGCAGCTCATCCGCCGCACGCAGATCCTCATCCACCGCCTCATCTCGCTCCTGGACGACCTGGAGCGCAAGCACGAGGACTCCGACCTGCTGAAGGACATCTTCAAGGTCGACCACCTCGCCACCCGCGTCCGGCGGCACGCGGAGAACCTGGTGATCCTCTCCGGCGCCCCGCCGAGCCGCCGGATGACCGCGCCCGTCTCCATCACCGACGTGATGCGCAGCGCCGTCGCGGAGACCGAGGCGTACACCCGGGTCAAGGTGAAGAACCTTCCCGCGGACCGGCGTCTGGCCCTGACCGGCCGGGCCGTCGCCGACGTGACCCACCTGCTCGCCGAGCTCATCGAGAACGGCACGAGCTTCTCGCCGCCGGAAACGCAGGTGTTCCTCAGCGCGACGAAGGTGGCCAAGGGCCTCGCGGTGCACGTCGAGGACCACGGCCTCGGCATGCCGGACGACATGCGCGAGAAGGCCAACGAGTTGCTCGCGCATCCGCCCAAGCTGGACATGACGGCGCTGGGCGAGGACCCGCGCCTCGGTCACTTCGTGGTGGCCCGGCTCGCCGAGCGGCACAAAATCAAGGTCGAGCTGCGCGAGTCGGTGTACGGCGGCACGCTCGTCGTCATGCTGCTGCCCTCGGAGCTGCTGGAAGAGATCGACTCGCCGGTCCTGGACCAGCTGAAGTCGGCGGCCGCGACGGTGAACCAGGTGCAGGCGCCAAGCGAACGCCCCGGCATCGGCGGTTCCGGCGCGGCGGACACCGACATTCCTCCGGCGGTGGCCGAGACCGCGCTCGCCGGGGTGGGCGCCGGTGCGAGGTCCGGCGGCGCGGGCGACGTGATCGCCGGATCGGCGGTCGTCCCCGCCTCCGCCGGTGACGTGCTGACGCACACGCGGATGCCGGACTACAGCGGATTCCCCGACTACGGCGGTGCGGGTCTGCTGCCCCCCTCGTCGGGCAACGGGGCGTCCGGCGAGTCCGGTCCGACGGCATGGGCCGCCCCGCAGGAACACCCCGTGCACCACGTCGATCCCGGCCACGGTCATCCCGGGGACTGGAGCGTACGGTCCGGTGCGGAGTCCACGGCCGGAGCGGGAATCGGTGCCGGACTTGGTGCCGGTGCGGGGCTCAGCGGCGGAGCAGGGCTCACCGGTGGTCCGGGACTCAGCGGCGGAGCAGGGCTCAGCGCGGGTGCGGGCACGGGACTCGGCGCCACGTCGATGTCCCGTGGTACGGGTATCGACGCCGGTGCCAGGGCCTCGGCCCGCGGTGCCGACGCGCGGCCGGGCGGCGAGCCCCACAGGTCCGTCCCCACCCGTGGTTCGGCCCCGGCACCCGCCGCGAACCCGGCGCAGGACTCCGGCCCCCTGACCACTCCCACGATCCTGCCGCAGCGCACCCGGGGAGCCAGCCTCGCCCAGCAGCTGCGCAAGGAGGCCGTCCACCAGCCCGGGAGCGACAGCGGAGAGGCCGGGCTCTCACCCGATGCGTCGGCCCGCGCCATGATCGCCATACAGCAGGGCCTGAAGCGGGCCCGGATCTCCGACGACACCGACGACCGGGAGGCACCACGGCCACCGCGCGACCCCGGCGCCCACTGACGGGCGCCACAAGCGCCCCCACGACTTGGCGCTCTCCCCGACGCGCCACCTGACCGGCGCACCCAGGCGCCAACTAACTGTGAGGAACATTCAGGAATGACTGAGCAGGTACACTCCGGTCCCCAGCTGGACTGGCTCCTGGACGGGCTGGTGGAGCGGATACCGGAGATCCGTTGCGCCGTCGTACTGTCCGGGGACGGCCTCCTCATCGGCAAGTCGAGGGACATCCGCCGCGACGACGCGGAGCACCTTTCCGCGGTCGGCTCGGGCATGCACAGCCTCGCCCGGGGTGTGGCACGCCACTTCCACGGCGGAGAGGTCCAGCAGACGGTCATCCAGATGGATCGGGCGTTCCTCTTCGTCACCGCGGCCGGCCAGGGCGCGCGGCTCGCCGCCATCGCTTCCGAGGAGGTCGATGTCGGGATGATGGCCTTCGAGATGGGCACGCTGGTCAAGCAGGTGGGCAAGTACCTGTCCGCCGCGCCACGCGTGGAGGCCCCGGCCGGTTACGTGCGGGATGCGTGAGCCCCGTTGGCTCGACGATGAGCAGGCCGGGCGCCATGTCCGTCCGTACGCCATCACCGGCGGTCGGACGCGCCACAGCCAACACAACTTCACCCTCATCACGCTCGTCGTCTCACGGCACGACCACGAGTGGGACCACGACCACCTGGAACCGGAGTCCATGGCGATCCTGGCACTGTGCCGGGATCGCGCGGTGGCGGTGGCCGAGATCGCCGGCCAACTGGACCTGCCGGTGAGCGTGGTGAAGGTGCTCTGTGGAGACCTCCTCAACGGCGAGCTGATCATTGTCCAGGCCCCGCCCGCGCTGAGCGAGCAGCCGAGCGTGGAACTCATCGAAAGGGTGATGGATGGTATCCGTCGGCTCTGAGAAGGTCATGCCGACCGCGTTGAAGATCCTCATCGCGGGCGGATTCGGCGTGGGCAAGACCACCATGGTGGGCTCGGTCAGCGAGGTCGCGCCGCTGGAGACCGAGGAGCGGATCACCGCGGCGAGTGTCGGCGTGGACGACCTGGCCGGCGTGGAGAAGAAGGTCTCCACGACGGTCGCCATGGACTTCGGACGGATCACCATCTCCCCCGAGCTGGTGCTCTACCTGTTCGGCACGCCCGGCCAGGACCGCTTCTGGTTCATGTGGGACGACCTGTCCACCGGCGCCCTGGGGGCCGTGGTCCTGGCGGACACCCGCCGCCTGGACGCGTCCTTCGCCTCGATCGACTTCTTCGAGGCCCGGGACATCCCGTTCGCCGTGGGTGTCAACTGTTTCGACGGCCGCCGTGAGGCCAGCGCCGATCAGGTCCGCCAGGCCCTCGACCTGGATCCCTCCACCCCGGTCGTCCTCTGTGACGTCCGCGAACGGGGCTCCGCCAAGGCGGTCCTCCTCGCGGTCCTGGAGGCCGCCCGGGCCCAGGCGGCGGCCCGGCTGGCGACGACCGGCCACTGACACCTGTCAGGTCGGCGACTCCCCGGCTCTGGCGAGGAGTTCGTCCCGCCTGATGGGGTCGGTCAGGGTGGCCGGGACGGTGCAGGCGTGGGCGCCGGCGATGGCGCCGTAGAGGCCGCACCTCTCCGGGGACTCACCGGAGAGGTGGCCGAAGAGATAGCCCGCGGCGAAGGCGTCACCGGCGCCGTTGGAGTCGATGATGCGGGCTTCGGGTGTGACGGCGGGGATGTGCGTCAGCTCGCCGTCGACCAGCTGGTACGCCCCGTCGGCGCCGGCCGTGGCGACCACCACCCGGGCACGACCGCGGCCGGCAATCTCCCGCATGGTCCTCTCCGGATCCGTCAGCGCGGCGACCGACACGAAGACGAGGTCCGCCGCGAGGGCGAAGGGCTCGTGGTACGGGTTGACGCCGTCCCAGTCGTGCAGGTCGGTCGAGATCGTCACGCCCGTTTCCCGGAGCAGCGGCAGGACGTGGGCGCACGGGTGCGAGAGGGACACATGGACGTGACGGGCGGCCGTGGCGAGGGCCCGCACGGTGTCCTCCGGCAGTCGGTCCGCGTCCCGGGTGCGGGTGCTGTCGTACAGGGAGAGCCGCCGCCCGTCCGGGGCGACCAGGTTCACCGCGCGTCTGGTGCCGCTGGGCAGGGGTACGGCGGTGAGCGGGATTCCCCGCTCACGGTGCAACGCGCGGACCAGGTCGCCCTCGTGGTCGTCGCCGATCATGTCGAGGTGGTGTGTCCCGAGGCCCAGCGCGTGCACGCCGGCTGCCAGGAAGTCGCCGGTCTGGCCTGCCCGGGTCTCGATCGTGGGCACCATGTAGCTGTCGGCGAACGGGAGCGGCAGCTCGGGGACATACACGATCGTGTCGACCCCGGCTCCGCCGAGGACGAGGACCTCGATGCCGTCCACGCCCTCGGGGGTCCCGTGTTCCGCGCCGTCCGCCCCGGCTCCGCTGCCGCCCAAGCTCCCCGCTCCCCCGCCGTCCTGCTCGATCACGGGCCAAGGGTACGGCGGGGACAGTCAGTTCGGGGAGCCCGGAGACCAGTGCGGTGTGCTGCCGGTGAGTCGGCAGACGGCGACGTACAGCGGGATGGGCGGGGTGTACGGCCAGTCACCGTCGGGGCCGTGGATCAGGCGCGGGCCGCCGGGCCGGGAGCTCGGCCGGGTGTGTGTCCCGGGC
>NZ_VMNX01000358.1 GCF_009377235.1 Streptomyces acidicola | reverse complement strand
CGCCCCACCTCCCGCCCAATCAGCAGCGAAGCGGTAGCCGCAGGCGACGGCGCGTTCAGCACATGCACCGTCCGCGCCCCCTCCCGAATCAGAAAGTCGTCCACCAGCGTCCCGTCCCGCAACACTGCCTGCGCCCGCACCCCCGCGGCCGCAGGCAGCAGGTCGTCCTCCGAAACCGCCGGCAACAACCGCCGCACCGCCACCGCGAACGCTGCCTTGGACACGGACCGCCGCAGCTCCCCCGCCCCGTACCGCCAGTGCCGCCGAGCGATCCGCCAGGAACCGGGCCAGGCCAGGGTGGCCCCCAGCTCACGAGGCCGCACGACACCCCACCCGTACCCTTCCCGCGCCAGCGCCGGCACCGCGTTCGGCCCGATGTGCACATCCCCGTCGGTCCCCCGGGTCAGATGCACCCCGAGGAACGGGAACGCCGGATCGGGCACCGGATACACAAGCCCGTGCACCAGCTCCGGCCGCGCCAGCGAGTAGTACTCACCCCGGAACGGCACGATCCGCATCCCGGGCTCGTCCCCGGCGAGCCGGGCGATCTCGTCGCAGTGCAGCCCGGCACAGTTGACGAGCACGCGCGCGCGGACGACACCACCGTCCTCCAGCCGCACGGCGACCCCGAGCGCAGCTCGCCGGTCGATCCGGACGACCTCCGCCCCGTACCGGATCTCCGCCCCCGACGCCTCTGCGAGCTGCCGCGCGACGCCCACGAAGTCGCAGATCCCCGTGGTCCCGACATGGATGGCGGCGAGCCCCCGCACCTCCGGCTCGTACTCGGCGATCTGGGCGGGCCCCAGCTCCCGGACCGGAATCCCGTTCTCCCGTCCCCTCTGCACGAGCGCGTGCAGCCGGGGCAGCTCGTCCCGGTCGGTCGCGACGATCAGCTTGCCGGTGACCGCGTGGGCGATGCCGTACTCGGCGCAGAACTCGACCATCTCGGCGGCGCCCCGCACCGCGTACCGCGCCTTGAGGGAGCCCGGGCGGTAGTAGATCCCGCTGTGGATGACCCCGCTGTTCCGCCCGGTCTGGTGCCGGGCCGGGCCCCGCTCCTTCTCCAGCACCGTGACGCGCGTGTCCGGCGCGGCCCGCGTGATCGCGTACGCCGTCGACAGACCGATGATCCCGCCGCCGATCACCAGCACGTCACAGTCGTACGCGATCCCGTTCACGCTCCGCTGCCGCACGTCGCTCCACCTCCCGACTCGATAGTGCACTGCGCCACTGACAGCGCCTTCAAACCGTTCCCCGGGCCGTTCCTCGCGGTATCGCCCGGTACAGGCCGAACCGCAGGGGAGCATCGACACGGAGCTACAGGATCTTCGCCGACTGCCTGCCCCGACCATGATCGTGGGACCGGCCCTGACGCGGTTGTGCAGCTATGCGGTTCTCCACCGCCGGGAGACGGACGGTGGCCGACGGGCTGCCCGGGCCACCTCCGGCTGCCCGGGCCACCTCCGGCTACCCCCGTCGAACCGTCGCCCCCGCGCCCAGCGCCCCCCGCTGGGGGGTGATTCCGGCCGGTACCGCCCGTTGGCGGGCGGGGGTGCCTGTCCAGCATGTGCCGCGGCGGGCCAGCAGGCGGCGGAGCCACAGTTCCAGGGAGACCAGGTCGGCGAGGCCGTCCAGGGGCAGTGGCTCGCCGTCCGCGGCCGCGCGGACCGCCTTGCGGACCACCCTCGCCTCGACCAGGCCCGCCTGGGCGAGCAGTGGGGTGTCGAAGAGGGTCACCAGGGAGTCGGCCGCCACCCGGAGGCCGGTGCGGGCCGCGGCCGCGGACGTCGCGTGGGAGGGGGCGCCCCAGCCGGGCGGGAGGTCGGCGATGCCGGCGCCCTCCAGGACCGTGCGGAGGATCGCCGCCCTTGCTCCCGGCTGGACGCGCAGTGCCTCGGGGAGGGCGCGGCATGCCCGTACGACCTGGTTGTCCAGGAAGGGCGTGTGCAGGCGCTGGAAGCGGATCTCCGCAGCCTGTTCCAGGACGCGGATGTCGGCGGCCTGGCGCGCGAGTGCCGCACGCGCGCGGAAGTCTCCCGGACGCTGGCCCGGGCTCACGATCGGGCGGCTCGTGGCGGCCTGGAGGCGAATCGATACTTCGGCCAGTGCCTCGCCCGTGAGCCAGCGAGCCGCCGGGCCCGGTCTCGCCCAGGTGAGCGCGGCGAGGGACGCCCCGACCGCGCCGCCGGGTTCCTCCAAGCGCTTGTGGAGGAGCCGCTCGGCGAGGGTCTCCACGCCCGAGCGGTACTGGCTGCGGGCGAGCTTGCGCGCGGCAGCGTACACGCGCGCGGGGACCAGGACGGAGCCGTCCGCCTTCGCCAGCGCCGCGACCGGCCGGACGAGGTGACGCCTCTTGCGGTCCATCAGGAGGTCTGCCAGGCGGGCGGGGTGGGCGTCCAGGACCTGCCGAGCGCCGTAACCCGTGAAGTGGTCCGCGCTGCCGGAGGCCAGGCGTGCGCGGTGCCTGGCAGCCGTGATCAGGGACGGGCCCGGTTCGTCCGTCAGCGGGCCCTCCAGGTCCGCGTACGGGAGCGCTTCCTCTCCGCCTGCCACCACTACGTGGTGGAGGCGGGGGTTGGCCGCAAGGGTGCCCGCTCGTTCCAGTTCGGCCTCACGGCCCGGTACGGCGAGGTCGTTGAAGGTCACCGCCAGGAGGCGTTCGCCCGCGCCCGTGCCATGGCCCAGCACCGTTCCGGGAGCGCCCGGGAGGCCCGCCGCGAGCAGGGCCAGCGTGCCCGACGCCGGGCCACCGGAGAGGTCGGCGCCGATGCCGGGTACGGGCATGCCGCGCGCCGCCCGTCGCTCCGCCGGGCCCATGCCGGGGACCGGGCCGGGGTCGATGTCCGCTCCGGGTACGTGGCGGGGGGCGGCCAGGCGTGTGCGTACGGCGTCCACGAGGGCGTCCCGGACGTCGTCCACCGCGCTCGCCGGGTCGGCGGACGGTGCCGCGACGGCAAGGGACGCGACAGGCTCGTAGCCGGCGATCTCGTGCGCCCCCGTGCGCAGGATCAGCGCGTGCCCCGGCGGAATGCGCCGAACGCCGTCGTACGGGGTCGAGTCGTGCAGGGCGGCCGGTACGTCGGGGGCGGCGAGCAGCGCGGCCAGGTGCCCGAAGTCCAGGTTGGCCTCGATGAGGTCGGCCAGCGGGAGCGCGGCGGTCGCGTACGCCGTGCCGCCCGCCCAGGGGGTGTGGAACACCGGGCGGGCGCCCGCGAGATCGCCGCACACCGTCACACGGCGGCCGACCTGGACGATGGCCGTGTAGCTGCCGGACCAGGCGGTCAGATGGCGAAGCGCCCCGCCGCGCGCCGCGAAGAGGCCGACCTTCAGCTCCTCGTCGCTCGCCCCGCAGGTGCCCAGGACCGCGATCCGGTTCTGCGCGTCGGCCTTCACGACGCGCACCTCGTCGGGGCGCCAGTCGCCGACCGCCCACAGCGGATCGGGGTCGCCCCACAGGAGTTGGGAGCCCACGGGGTGCACGGTCTCGCCGTCGTACCCGGTGCCGCCCGCGGCGCCGATCTCGCGTGCCGCAGCGGCGGTACTGCTCCATCCCACCAACCACCGCATCGCTGCCTCCACAGGCTGTGGACAACCAGTGCACCGCACGAACCGGTCACCATGCTGCCACGAAGGAAGCGCGCTGAGGGGCCTGTGCGAAGGCTTGCACACCTCACAATGCGCCCCGGAGCACTCCCCGTACGAGCCGGGAATGCGCTTCCGCGAACGGATGCGCGCGGATCCACGCGCGCTCCCCGCTCGGTCCACGCGCGCTCCGTGGGGGATCAACGCCCCGTTCAGCGCTCGGTTCAACGCGCGTTCACAGCCCCGTTCAACGCCCGATCCGGGACCGGGTGGGGTTACGACCCGCACCGGTCCGGACGCCCGCGCGAAGATCCGCCCGAAGACCCGTCGGAAGGTCCGCCCCGAGAACCGCCCGGAGTAGGGAGAGCGCGGCCGTCCGCTCAGGCAGTCCATCGATCCGCGTGTGCGTCTGCGACGTGAATGCGCCCCAAAACGCTCCCCAGTAACCCCCAACGCGCCCTCAAGAGACGTGGTCGGAGCAGTATTTGTCCGTACGGAGCACCGTCGATTTTCGGCCAAATCGGTCTCGGGAGGCAAAGCTCTACGACACGCTCCGTACAGGCTTTGCGCAACGCACAGTCAACGCGCAGTCCGGGAGGCGGAGTTCGCCTCCCGGACCGTCCGCCGCCCGCGGGGATGAAGGCGGCGGTGTCCCCCAGCCCACTGGATCCAGTACAGCGGGCCGACCCACGCAGGGCCCATCGAAGCGCTCCACTCGTGGCCGGAGAAGAGCGCACGGACGGGCGCACGGCCACACAGCGGGAGCGCGCCGCAACAGTCCGTACTCTCGTACGGACCACAATCCCGCCATCCGGATTTTCGCCCCTTAACGCTTGGGATGTGGCGAACTACGCTGGGTTTACGAATGCCGCGTGCGTATGCCGCCGCGGCAGCCGTCTGTGTCGAGGGGTGGCGCATGTCCAGGGAGCAACGCGGGCCGAACGAAAAGCTCGGCGCCGTTCTCGCCCTCGCGGGAATCAGCAACGCAGGACTCGCGCGGCGCGTCAACGATCTTGGCGCCCAGCGGGGACTGACTCTTCGCTACGACAAGACGTCGGTGGCGCGCTGGGTGTCGAAGGGCATGGTGCCGCAGGGCGCCGCGCCGCACCTCATCGCGGCCGCCATCGGCCAGAAACTCGGCCGCCCGGTGCCGCTCCACGAGATCGGTCTGGCGGACGCGGATCCCGCGCCCGAAGTGGGCCTCGCCTTCCCCAGGGACGTCGGCCAGGCGGTGAAGTCGGCGACGGAGCTGTACCGGCTGGACCTCGCCGGGCGCCGGGCCGGCTCCGGCGGCATATGGCAGTCGCTCGCCGGATCGTTCGCGGTGAGCGCGTACGCCACGCCCGCCTCACGGTGGCTCATAACCCCGGCCGACAGTTCGGTGGCACGCGACGCGAGTCCCTCGGAGGGCGCGGGAGCACCACTGAAGGTCGGCCACAGCGATGTGCAGAAGCTGCGTGAGGCAGCTGAGGACGCCAGGCGCTGGGACTCCAAATACGGAGGCGGCGACTGGCGTTCGTCCATGGTGCCCGAGTGTCTGCGGGTGGAGGCGGCGCCGCTGCTGCTCGGCTCGTACTCGGACGAGGTGGGCCGGGCGTTGTTCGGAGCCTCCGCGGAACTCACCCGCCTCGCGGGCTGGATGGCCTTCGACACGGGCCAGCAGGAGGCCGCCCAGCGCTACTACATCCAGGCTTTACGGCTCGCGCGCGCGGCGGCCGACGTGCCTCTCGGGGGCTACGTCCTGGCGTCGATGTCGCTGCAGGCGACCTACCGAGGCTTCGGCGACGAGGGCGTGGACCTCGCCCAGGCTGCCCTGGAGCGCAACCGGGGGCTGGCGACCGCCCGCACCATGAGCTTCTTCCGGCTCGTGGAAGCGCGTGCCCACGCGCGCGCGAGTGACGCCCAGGCGGCCGGCGCGGCCCTGAAGGCGTCCGAGGGCTGGCTGGAGCGCGCCCGCGACGGCGACAACGACCCGTCCTGGCTCGGCTTCTACGGGTACGACCGTTTCGCGGCCGATGCAGCCGAGTGCTACCGCGACCTCAAGGCGCCCCGCCAGGTGCGCCGCTTCACCGAGCAGGCGCTGTCGAAGCCGACGGAGGAGTTCGTGCGCTCGCACGGCCTGCGCCTGGTCGTCTCCGCGGTCGCCGAACTGGAGTCGGGGAACCTGGACGCGGCCTGCGAGCAGGGCGTACGGGCGGTCGAGGTCGCCGGGCGCATCTCGTCGGCGCGGACCACCGAGTACGTGAAGGATCTCCTGCACAGGCTGGAGCCGTACGGGGACGAGCCGCAGGTGGTGGAGTTGCGGGAGCGGGCTCGGCCTCTGCTCATGACTCCGGCGTAGGGCCTGCCGACGAGGGCGCCGGCCAGGACCCTGTTCCGGGTCGCGAACCTGGCTGCCGCCTTCGTCCTGGCAGTCGTCTTGGTGCTGGGTGTCGCCTTCGTCCTGGCCGTCGCCTTCGTGCGTGGCTCTGGCCTTGGGGATGGCGTGGGCCAGGGCCATCCCAAGGCTCTGACGACGGGTGAACAGGAAAAGCAGCACCTCACCGGAGAAACGAGGTGCCCCGCGCACCCACCCCGGCGAGAATGACCCGGTGCGGTACGGAATCCTGGGGGTCACTCAGGCGGAGGACGACCAAGGGACCCGCATACCCGTCGGCGGCCCCCGCCTGCGCGCGCTGCTCACGGCCCTCGCCCTCCGCCCCGGCCGCACGGTCGGCCCGGACACCTTGATCGACGAGGTGTGGGCCGCCGCTCCGCCCGCCGACGCCCCCGCCGCTCTCCAGGCCCTCATCGGCCGCCTCCGCCGTGCCCTCGGCCGGGACACGATCGTCTCGGAGAACGGCGGCTACCGCCTCGCGGCCACCCCGTCGGACATCGACCTGTTCGAGTTCGAGCGGCTCGTGAGGGAGGGCAAGGACGCCCTCGCCCGCGAGGACCCGGCATCCGCGTCCCGCGCCCTCCACACCGCCCTGGCGGTCTGGCGCGGCCCCGCCCTCGCCGACCTCTCCGACCGCACCGCGGCCACCCGCCCGGAGGCCCTCCGCCTGGAGGCGACGCGTGCCCGCATCGAGGCGGACCTGCGACTGGGCCGGGCTCCCGACGTCGTACCCGAGCTGAAGGAGCTCGCCGAGGCCCACCCGTACGACGAAACCCTGCACGCCCTCCACATCCGCGCCCTCCGCGACACCGGACGCGGCGCGGACGCGCTGGCGGCGTACGAGTCGGCTCGCCGCGTCCTCCTGAACGGCCTGGGCACGGACCCCGGCCCGGCACTACAGGCGCTGCACACGGAGTTGCTGCACCCGCACGCGCACGCGTACTCGCGCCCGCAGCCGTCTCACGCGCACGCGTACCCGCAGCCGCAGCCGCAGCCGCAGCCGCAGCCGTCGCACCCGCACCAGTACCCGTACCCACAGTCGGAGCCCAGCCCCGGCCC
>NZ_VMNX01000357.1 GCF_009377235.1 Streptomyces acidicola | reverse complement strand
CCGCCCGCCAGACTCCCTGCGGTCATGTAGACGCCGACGACGAGCAGCAGGACGAAGCTGAGACCGGCGCCGCACAGGGCGATCCCCACGATCCATGCCTTACGCACCGTCAACCGCCCCTCGCTGCCCGGCACTCGCATTCCACCGACAGAAGTGTAGAGGCGGCCCGGCGATCACGGAATGATCACTCGCCATCGGCGGCGCGATACAGCCGGACTGCCTCCTCCCCGAACACCACGCTGTACGAAATGTCATCCGTGGCCCCGCCCTCCTCGTGCCCACCGAGCACCCCGACGACCTGTCCGTCCCCGTTCACCCAGGGGCTCCCACTGGTCCCGCCGGAGAAGCCGGGGCATGCGATGCGCTGCTGGGTGGAGTTGTGGGCTGTCGGCTTGTTCGTGCAAGTGATGGGCGTCGAGCCGGACTTGGCGTACCCGGTCACGGTGACCGCGGTGGCTCCGGTGGCCCGATGGGATGCGAACACGTTCCCCCCGACCACGTCCTGCACCCCCCGCCCGTCCTTCCGGTCCACCCGAGCGAAGGCGACGTCACTGTCCTCGCCCCGCTCCCCGCCGTCCCACCGGCCCGGCACGTACGTCTTCCCGACCTTCCAGACCCCGTACGGCGCCTTCCCGTCCCGGTACCCGGGCACGAAAACGAGATCTCCGCCCCCGTCGAGACAGTGCGCGGCGGTGACGACGAGGTCATGCCCCTTGCTCCGCACCACGGAGCCCGTACAGAAGTGCCCGCCGCTCGGCCCGCCCCGGAAGATCGCCCCCACGCGCGCGGTGGCGGCACTCGCCGGGGCGTCGGCGGTCACCCCGAAGGGCCCCGGCCCGTCGTCGGCGACGGCGAGGGACGAGGAGGTGACGGTCAGCAGCACGACGGCACCCAGCAGGGATATACGCATCAGACCCAGGTTGCCCCACGAGCGTGAGAATGCACCTCGGGCCACTCTGAGAATTGCCTGTGAACGGGGTGCGGGCGGACTGCTACACCACGGCCCACAGCAGCTTCCCGCCCGTGGAGGCACCCCGTTCCCGCAACACGGACACTCCGAGCGAGTCCGCACACGCCCGTACGAGATGCAGTCCGCGACCATGTTCGGCCTCTTGTTCGAGTACGACGGGCGGAGCACCCTCCTTGAAGGCGTCGGGCACGGTCGGATCGTCGTCCCACACTGCAACCACGAGCCGGTCGGGCCCCATGGACTGGATCCGCAGGGCGTACGGCCCCTCCGTGTGCGCGTGGGCGTTGGTGAGCAGCTCGGAGGCCAGCAGTTCGGCGGTGGGGGTGAGCTGGGTGAGGTCGTGGGCGGCAAGCGCGGTACGGAGCGTGGCTCGGGCGACGCCGGGGGCCCGGAGGTCTCGGGGGAGGTGGAGGGTGTAGTTCCAGGACGGGGATACGGTGGCCATGGAAGTCTCCGGTCACAGAGGGGAGTTGGGCGGTCACTAAGACCGTAGCGTCAAGTTGTAAGGTGTTAGACCAGAGAGCTCGAAGTGCTTCAGTATTCATGCGTGTGGGTGACACAGCTGGCCGGAGGAGAACCACATTGGCCATGAGAGGCACCCCAACCGGTCGTCAACTCCGGCTGGGTACGGAACTCCGCAAGATGCGCGAGCGAGCGGGCCTGAGCTCTACGCAGGCCGCGCAGCTCCTCGGCATCAAGCAGAACCAGGTCAGCAACATCGAAGCCGGCCGCCACGGGGTGAGCTCCGAGCGGCTGCGCACGATCGCCTGTCATTACGACTGCCCGGACAAGGAACTCGTCGTGGCGCTCACGGCCATGTCCCCGGACCGCAAGCGAGGCTGGTGGGAGGAATACCGCGAGCTGCTCCCCGGTCCGCTTCTCGACCTGGCCGAGCTGGAGCATCACGCCCGGTCGCTGCGCGACTCCACCACAGCACGCATCCCCGGCCTGCTCCAGACGCGCGAGTACGCCCTTGAGATCTTCCGCCAGGCGGTCACCGAACTCTCACCGCCCGACATCGAGCACCGCCTCTCGTTCCGCATCAAGCGGCAGGCGATCCTCTACCGCGCGGACAACCCGACCCCCTATGAGGCGATCGTCCACGAGGCTGCCCTACGGATGAAGGTCGGCGGCGCCACGGTTGCCCGGCAGCAGCTGCAGCACCTGCTCGACATGAGCGAGCGAGACCACATCACCCTGCGCGCCATCACCTTCGACGCCGGCGCCTACCCGGGCTCCGGGCAGTCGATCCACTACGCGTACGGCCCGGTACCGCAGCTGGACACCGTCTATCTCGACCAGGCTCACGGCCTCGCGTTCCTCGATGCCGAGGCACAGTTGCACAAGTACCGCACACTGTTCGACCGGATCGGCACTGTCGCGCTCGCCCCGGAGAAGACCCGGGACCTCATCCACAACGTGATGCGAGAGCTGTGAAGGGAACACCCATGAACCCAATGAACCCACGTTGGCAGAAGTCGTCGTACTGCTCCGAGGGCGCCTCCTGCGTCCACGTAGCAGCGACCCCCGGCACGATCCATCTCACCGAAAGCGGCGACCCCGGCGGCGCCATACTCAAGGCCACCCCGGCCGCCTTCAACGCCTTCCTCGCCCTCCTCACCACCCTCAAGAAGGACACGGCCCGTGACTGACATCCCCACCGACCTCGACTGGATCCGGGCCGCCCCCGAGAACGCGACCGGCCCCGGCCCCTGGATCGAGATCGCCTTCACCGAGAGCGAGGACCCCGAGGCGCCCGTCTACATCCGTGAGACCAGCGACCCGGACAACGTCGTGACGACCAACCGCCGGAAGTGGGACGCCTTCGTACTGGGCGTACAGGCGGGCGAGTTCGACCACTTCGTGGAGGGGGTCGAACTCGACCTCGACCCCGCTCCGGAGAAATGACCTGACCGGACGTTGCCGCCGGGCCGCGAGACCCGGGCGGCAACGTCCGTCCGGGGTGCCGAGCCGCCCGCTCAGCCCTCCTCCGCACCGGTGTAGGCCGCCGTCGTCCGGTCCGCCTTCGCGCGGGCCACGGCCGGGTCCTCCCCGGCCGCCACGAACGCCTCGTACCACCCGTCGCTGCTCAGCGCCACGAAGCGGCGGCCCTCCTCGCTGCCGACCCAGGCCATGCCCTCTTGCGGGTCCGCGGGCGCCCCGGTCGAGAGGTGGAGGGTCAGACCCACGAGGCCCAGCTCCCAGCCGACGCCGACCGCGCCGGGGCCGAACTCCGCCCAGCGGGCGTCATCCTCCACGTGCATGATGTGGTCGAGCTCGAAGCGGGTGCCGCCCTCGGGGGCCTCGGTCAGCCGGAGCTCGATCCAGCTGACGTTCTCGTCGTACTCCCAGGTCGCGCTGAAGCCCTTGGGCGGATCACAGCGCTCGACCGTGCCCCCCGCGTTGCCCTGAAGCTGGTAGCGCCCGCCGAGGCGCAGCTCGCCGGAGACGGGCAGGAACCAGCGGGGGATGCGCTCGGGGTTGGTGCAGGCGTCCCACACGTCCTCGACGGTCGAGTTGTACGTCTGACTCAGGGTCACCACACGTGCCTCGCCCGCCTTGAAGACACGGGAGCCGACCTTGCGCTGTACGGCGTTGATCTGGTGGGTCACGTCGATCATGGGGTTCCTCTCACATCCTGGGGGGGCTCGCCCGAACCGGAGTCGCGCAACCGGCGCTCACGCTTGCCCCGCGCCAACTCCGTGGCCAGGGCGTCCAGATGCGGGGTCCAGAAACGGCGGAAGCGGTCGAGCCAGACGTCTATGTCACGCAACGGCTCCGAGTTCACGGCGTACAGACGCCGCGTCCCTTCCGGGCGCACGGTCGCGAAACCGTTCTCCCGCAGCACCTTCAGATGCTGCGAGACGCCGGGCTGCGATATCCCGAACTCCGCCCTGATGACCTCGGAAACCGAGCCTGACGTCCTCTCACCCTCGGCCAGCAGCTCCAGAATCCGCCGCCGTACGGGGTCTCCGAGCACTTCGAACGCGTGCATGAAGGCAACGTATCATCGCTCACTTATATAAGCGAGCACTAATAAAAACGGCCGACACACACGTCCCACAAGCCGATCATTCGCGTCAAAGTTGCGATCGCGACCCGCTCAGTTCCGGCCAAAGCCCGCGCCCCACGCCACCCCGCACGCGCACCCCACACCCGCATCCGGCACACTCGAACCCCGACGGACCTCACCGGACCCCAATGGACCCCGACAGCCCCCGACCGCGCGGCGCGAAGGGTGACCAACGACGGAACCACACACAGGTTCCGCTGCGACCTCATTGCTCGGCGTAAACTGCCGTGATACACAGAGTGACGCTATGACCCGTCACCCACCGTTTCACGCCGCCCATGAGTGGTCAGCGCGGGCCGGGGGCAAGGGATTCGTACGAAACCCGCCAACCAATGACGCCAAGTCGACATACGACAGCGGATTTGTCGGCGAGAATGGGCCCGACCTCTGCGCACCCGTGTCAGAGGGTGCAGAACTACCCGCTAGGGGCGGTGACTTACATGTTCGTTGCGGCCGAAAAGGGCGACATCACCACCATCATCGGCGGAATTGCCCCCGACTGGGGCCCCTTCGGCAGTCTGGGCAACGAGGCGCGCGTGATGATCGAGGTCGTGATGGCGATCGCCATCCTCCTCTGCCTCGGCATCGCGATCTGGGGCGCGGCGAAGCAGCGCATCGGTGCGACGGCTCTCCGCGACACCTTCAGCGCGGAACAGGGCAAGGGCCTCATCGTCGCGGGCCTCACCGGTGTCTTCATCATCGGTTCACTGGGCACGCTCTTCACCATCGTGTACGGCATGGCCGTGTAGCGCGCGCCGCGCGGCCGCCCGCCGGACGCGTGGCACATCCTGTCGTGTCGTGCCCCACTGACCCCACCCGTCCGTCGCGCCCACCGGCTGAGGTTGCGTTCCCCTGATGTCCCTGATGTCGAGTCTCCACACCGCGCCCGCGCGGGAACCAGCACGGCTACCGTCGTACTGTCATGCGTTTCCGTCCGTACGAGGTCGAGGGGGCTACGCGGCATGAGTCTCGGTGACGACGGTTACGGCGACTCCGGCTCACGGGGCGGCGACGGCGGGGCGTACGGCGGTACGGGCCAGACCCGCACCCGGCTGCCCGAACAGGCAGGCGGCAGTGGGGTGTACGGGGGCGCCCGGCGCGGGCGTCCGTCGTCGTCCCGCAGCCTTGTGACCGTCGTGGGCGTGGTCGTCCTGCTCATCGCCGCCATCGCCTTCGCCAACCGCGGCGGGGGCGACGACTCCACGGACGCGGCGTCGTCCGGCGACAAGGCGAAGAGCGCGGCGACGGCCCCGTCAGGGGAGCAGCCGGTGGGGATCAAGACCGGAGGGATTCCGTCCGGGTTCGCGCACAGTGAGCAGGGCGCCGAGTCGGCGGCCGCGAACTACGCGATGGTGCTGGTCTCGGCCGACATCCTCAAGCCCGCGCGGCGTACCGAGATCGTCAGTCAGGTGTTCGACGCCGACAAGGCCTCCGAGCTGGCGAGCAACCTCGACCAGGTGTACAACAAGTCGTTCCTGGACAAGGTCGGCCTGGACGAGAACGGCGACGCCCCGAAGGGCACCACGTACGTCTCACGCACGATGCCGGTCGGCACCAGAGCCACCGAGCACTCGGACACCGCCGCCACCGTCGAGGTCTGGTGCACGGGAGTGTTCGGGATGACGGGCGAGAACTCGGCCAATCCGGTCACCAGCGACTGGTTCACCCTGACCCTCGGGTTGCGCTGGACCGACGGCGACTGGAAGGTCGGCAGCTTCTCCCAGAAGGAAGGCCCCGCACCGGTCAACGGCGACAACAGGGTGTCGACGTCGGACGAGATCTCGAAGGCAGTCGAGGAGTACGGAGGGTTCACGTATGCCCGGTAGCCCACGCCGCGTACTCAAGGTCGTCGCGACCCTCACAGCCGCACAGACCGCCGTGGTCCTGCTCGCCACGCGGGCGTTCGCGGAGCCCACACCCTCGCCCTCGTCGGACGACGGCAACTGCTCCCTGCTCTCCGGCCAGGCCAGGGACGTCTGCGAAGGCGACACCGGCGCAGGCAGCCGCAACGGCCCCAACACCCCCGACGTATCCAACCCCCTCGACCCCCTCGCCTCGCTGGCCAAGGGCTGCGCCGACGCCGCCTCCTGGACCATCGACAAGCTCTCCGACGCCGTCGAGCAGACCGCGAACGTCGACTTCACGAACCCGACGTTCCTCCAGCAGTACGCCGTGGTCTTCGCGGCCTCCACGATCCTCACCCTCCTCCTCTGGCTGCTCGCGGTGGCCAAGCGAGCCGTACGAGGAGTTCCGCTCACCACGGCCATCTCCGAAGCGATCGGCTTCCTCTGGCTGACGGTCCTCGCCTCGGCCTTCACCCCGCTGATCCTGTACACCGTCGTCTCGGCGACCGACGGCGTCTCAGAAGTCCTGGCCAAGGCCACCGGCGACCAGACCGACACCTTCTTCGGCAACTTCTCCAGCGCCCTGGACAAGGGCGAGGACATCGGCGGCGGGCCCATCATGCTCATCGTCGTGTCGCTGGTCTCGATCCTCGCCGCGGGCGTCCTGTGGCTGGAGCTGGTGATAAGGGCCGCGCTGCTGTACGTCGGCGCGCTCCTGGGCACCGTCGTCTACGCCGGACTCGTCGACAAGAACCTGTGGGGCCACGTCCGCCGCTGGGCGGGCATCATGATCGCGGTGATCCTGGTCAAGCCGGTCATCGTGATCGTCCTCGGGCTCGCCGGCGCGCTGGCCGGCGAGGACGGGCCCGACGCCTTCTCCGCGGTCGTCTCCGGCCTGTCCATCATCCTGCTGGCCATCTTCGCGTCCGCGATGATCTACCGTTTCGTCCCGGGCTTCGGCGACGAGATCGCGAACTCCCGCAACAACCGCATCATGCAGGGCGCAGAGGGCAAGGCCGCGGCCGTCATCAGCTCCCCGGCCACCCTCGTGGCCCAGGGCATCAAGACCCACAGCAGCCGGGCGGACAACAACGGCGGCGGAGGCCAGGCCTCCGCCCCCCGCCCCTCCAACCCCTG
>NZ_VMNX01000356.1 GCF_009377235.1 Streptomyces acidicola | reverse complement strand
CCCACCCCACAGTCCACGTCACCCACCCCACAGCCCACGTCAGGTCCGGCATCCGGGCCTGGGCACCACCGAACGCCCGGCGTGCGCGAGCACCCGGCAAGGGGGAACGAACGATGAAGATCTTCCAGCCGATGCTGTTCGTCGGCCTCGGCGGCACCGGCGGTCTGATCGGGGCCGAACTGGAACGGCGGCTGCGCGCCGAACTCTGCGGACCCGACGGCACGGCGCTCACCGGGAGCGGCGGGCGCCTGCCGTACGAACTGCCCAGCTGCCTGCAGTTCGTGTACGCCGACTACAGCGAGGGCGAACTCGCCCGGCTGCCGCACCTGAGCGCCGACACCTCACTGCGCCAGGCGTACGCCCGCACCTCGCGCGCCACCCACGACCTGCTGCCCGCCGACTACGAGAGCTCCCCCGAAGTGACGCAGATGCTGCGGGCCATCCTCCGCGAGGAGGTCGCCGACTGGCTGCCACCGCACGCGGGAGAGCCGAAGGTCACTCCGCTGCGCAGCGGCGCGGGTCAGCTGCCCACGGTGGGCCGTGCCGCACTGTTCGCCACCCTGCGCAACGGACCCGCCCCGGTCGTGGCACCGCTGCTCCGCGCCATCGACGCCATCGCCGGCTCCGGCGGGGAACTGCAGGAGGTGGGCGGCGGCACCATCAGCGGCTGCGACGTCTTCGTGGCGTTCTCCGTCGCCGGTGGCACCGGCGCGGGCATCTTCCTCGACTATCTGCACCTCATCGGGCAGGCGTTCAAGGACAAGAGGTTCACGGGCGCGCGGATCTATCCCCTCGTGGTCATGCCCTCGGCGTTCCCCGAGGCCAAGGGCGGCGGACGGGAGGCCGAACTGAACGCCGCCCGCGCCGTGGTGGACCTCTCCCGCCTGGTCGACGAGCAGAACGCGCCCGACGCCGGAACCGAACTGGGCGACACCGAGCAGCAGGAAGCCCTGCGCATCCGCTACCCGCAGGTCCATCCGGTGTCGCTGCGGCCCGGCACCGTGCCCACCGCGTTCCTGTTCAGCCCGACGGCGGGCATCCGCCCCGACGACCTTCGCCGGTCCATCGTCTCCCTCGTCCTCTCCCTCGTCGGCACCGATCTGAACCTCGGTGACGGCAAGGGCGGCGGCCGTGACGACGACTACCAGACCTTCGCCGCCACCTTCGTCAACGGCGACGTCAGCCGCCGTACCCGCTCCGCCACCGGCATCGGCCGGCAGGGCATCTCGACCAGCCTCGTCGCCTCCATGACGGCACCGCTGGACGAACTGGCGGAACTCGTCGCCGCCCGGATGCTGGCCCAGGCCGTCCAGCGCCTGACCGACACCTCCACCCCGGGCCCGCACGACACGGCGCCACTGGTACGGGAGATGTTCACGGCCGCCGGCCTGGGCGAACTGTGGCGGCGCGACCCGCTGGAGGTGGCCGACCCCGACCCGCTGCCCCGCGGCAGCAGCGAGATCGAGAACGCCCTGCGGGGCCGCATGGAGGAGATGCGGCGTCTGCTGGCGGACCTCGAACGACGCGTCACCAACCGCATGCCCACGCTGGTGGAGGGCTTCGCGCCGCGCGCCGCCGCCGAACAACTGCTCCACAAGATCGATCTGTTCACCCTCGACCGGGTGGTCGCCGGGGTGCCCGGCGAAGCGGACCCCGTGGCCCGGCTGGGCTTCCTCGGCATGCTCGACCAGCGCCGGCAGGACCCCGCCCGTCCCCGGGGAGTGGACGTGCAGCCGCCTGCCGTGCCGCGCATCCGGGGACGGGCGGCGGGACTGTCCCGTCCACGTTGGGGCGACGACGAGGTGGCCGCCGTCATCGCCGAACAGAACCGCTGGTACAAGTGGCGGGCCCGCGTCATCTGGCACCGCGCCTGGAACGAGCAGGAGCCCCGCTGGCGGCAGGCCGCCGGCGTCCTGCAGAACGACGCCCGCGCCATCGGCGAGGCCTTCCGCAAGCACGTGGACGACCAGCCCCGCGCCTACGCCGCCAAGGTGAAGGACCTGTACGACGACCGCACGGGCGTCTCCTACCTGCTGCCGCCGCAGGGCAACCTGGGCCGCTTCTACCAGGCGCTGATGGAACGTCTCGTCGAGAGCGACCAGCTCGGACCCAACGGGGACGAGGCCGCGCTCCTGCTCAAGCTCGTCGACGCCGATCTGCGCAAGTCCGCCTTCGCCGTCGGCCGGCACTCGCCGTCAGCCGCGGTGTCCGAGGTCAAGGCCGCCCTCAAGCACCGCGTCCAGCGCCTCTTCGCCGAACGCCCCAGCCGGCAGCGGGCCCGCGCCCTGCTGCCGCGCATGGGCACCCTCCTGTCGGCCGCGGCGGGTGACGGCGAGGCCGCCGAGCAGGTCAGCAAGCGGGCACTCGACCAGTTCGGCTACAAACTCGCCGGTCTGCTGCCGGCCGCGTTCACCCCCGAGGGCAACGGCCGTCTGAAGGTCCTCATCACCTACCCCGGCACACAGAGCAGAGTGGCCGTCGAGAACTACCTGGAGAAGGAGCTGCGGCTGCCCGGCGACAGCCGCCGCACCATCGAGTTCCGGGCCGTGGACACCGACTCGATCACCGTGGTGCTGTTCCGCAGCGAGATGAGCCTCACCGAGGTGCCCGAGGCCCGCAAGGTGCTGCGCCAGTGGGCCAGGGCCCAGGACGGCCGCCGCGACGACGACGTGCTGCGCTGGCGGCAGCGGCTCGGGTACCGCGACAACTGGCTGGCCAGCACCGCCGAGGACCGCAAGCACATCCTGCACCGGCTGCTGTGCGCCCTGTGGAACGGGCAGGTGGACTACCAGGGCACCCCCGAGTCCCCGGTGCGTCTGCGCATCCGGCTCCACGACGACAGGAGCCCGGACTCGCCCGGCATCCAGCTGCGCCTCGACGAGTACCAGGACGGCATCTCCAGCTGGGCGGGTCTGCTGCGGGCGTACGAACGCTGGGCCCTGCTGGCCGAGGAGAACATCGTGCAGAGCTACTGCGGTGTGATCATGAACGTGCTTCCCCACGGCCTCGGCACCTCCGGAAGCGAGCCCTCCGAGCTCTACCTCAAGCTCGTCCACGAGGTGGCACCCCGTCAGCTCGCCCTGATCGAGGACCGGGAGCGGCGCTACGGCGCCCGGGTGGCCGAATGGGCGCGCCCGCTGCGCGAGTTCTGGGCCGAGACCCTGCCCGGAGCACTCGACCTGCCCTTCCCCGACGGGGAACGCGTGGCCCACCCCACCCTGCGCGAGCTGGAGGAATGGATCCACGAGGGCCGCCGCGACGGCACCGGGGCCGGCGGATACGGGCCGTACGACGGGGGGACGTACGGCACCCGGGAGGACTGGGACCACCCGAACGCCCCCTGGGAGCACGGCGAGCGGGAGCCCACCGCCCGGCGACAGCCGCCGCCCGGACCCGCGGGCGAGGCATGGGGCCGGACGGCCGGAGCGGGTACGGGCAACGGACACCCGGGCAGCGGCGCACCGGGGCCGGCCCCTCACCGAGGCGGTGGTTTCGGCGCCCCCGACTCCTACGGAAGGCCCGAGGCCGACGCGTCGCCGAGCGAGGTCCCGATGACCCGCTCCGCCCCGCCGCCGGTGTCCTCCGAGCGTGCCCCGCACCACGGCCCGGGGCACGACCCGGCCGACCCGCCTGCGGCAGCGGCGGGCGGCGCTCCCGGCGCCCGACGGTCATCCGGCCCGGCCCGGTCCCGTATGCGAGCCGCCGAGGACCCCGACTGGCCGGAACCGTCCACGCCGAACGGCACGGAGCCCCACCCGTGGCCGGACCGGGCGGACACGGACCCCGACCGCCGCCCGGCACCCGGCACGGACACCCACCGCGGCACACGGCACACCGTTCACCGCGGCGAGGCGGAACCGGCCGGCTTCCACGGCGATCGGGACCCATGGCAGCCGGACACCAACGACGTCGCTCCGGCCGCCCCTCCGGCGGGCCGGGCGCCCGCCCGCCCGGCACCCGCCGCCGCTCCCGCCGGCCGCCCCGCGCCGACACCGGCCACGGCCCGCATTCCCGACTACCCGGCCCACCGCCACGCGACGGAACCCGACGCGGGATGGCCGGGCGTCGGGTCACCGGCCCCGTGGGGCATCGGGGGCACGGACGGCGAGGCCGACTGGCCCGAAGAGGACACCACGCCGAACTCAGGCGGCAACGACCGACCGGAGAGCCGGGAGGACCACGCGTGAGCACGACAGGAGCTCCGGTGGCCGTGCTCGACTTCCGCGGCGGCAGGGAGGTCCCGGCGAACGCGGCCGAGCTGCGCCGCAGGGTGGCGGAACGCCTGCCCGACAGCGGCCACACCGGCGCCGAGGACCTGCGGTTCCTGGTGGTCGACGATCCGGACGGTCTGACCGCCCACGCCGAGGCGTACGAGCTGGTGACCGCCTCCCCGACACTGGGCGCCGTCCGGCTGCTCTGCCTCGTGGTGGGCGGCCTGCCCGGCCCACGGGACCAGGCCGCGCCACCCCCGGACACCGGGCCGGTGACGGGTGGCGCCGGCCGCCGACTGCGGCTGGCGTCCGTCCTGCGGTCCTCCGGCACCGGGGTGCTCTGGGCCGCGGACCCGCGCGCAGGTCACGATCCCCGTACCGCCGACCCGGACGGTGAGACGGAAGCCGCGCTCCGGGCCCTGACCGACCTGCTGCGCGTCCCGGAGGTCTTCGACGGCGTGCTGTCCGAGCTGCGGAACGCCCCGGTCTCGGTCGCCGCGCTCTCCCTGCGGGTCCTGGAGCACGATCTGTCGGCCGCCGTACGGGACCGCGCATGGAGCACCGCGCTGACCCACTTCGCCGGAGACGACGGGCCGGCCGGCGTTCCACCCCTCGCACAGGACCTGCCCCCGGGCCTCGCCGAACTGCTCGGGCCCGGTCCCGAACGGTTCACGGCGACACTGCTTCGCGCCGGAGGGCCCGCCGAGACCGCCCACCGGGCGTGCGTCCAGGCGCTCGGCGACCTCGACGAGGCCCGCGCCGACCTCGACACCGCCACAGCGCTGCTGACGGGGCGTCGGGTGGCCGGGCAGGTCCCCCGGACCATCGAGCGGGCGGTGGACGCGCTGCGCCGGTACCGGGAGGGCGCCGCCGGTGTGCTGCGGGACAGCGGCTCGCCCGGCATCCCGTCGAACGAGGCGTTCGCGCGCCTCGCCGACGCAGGCGTCGAGCTTCCGGCGGAGGACGGCCGCTCCCGCGTCGGCGGCGGCCCTGACGAGGGGCTCCAGCGCTGCGCGGCGCGGCTGCTCACCTCCGGTCTGCCGTTGCGGGCCGCCGCGGCCAAGCTGTCCGCACTGGCGGAACGGGTCGCCCCGGTGCCCGCCGCCGCCCGGCTGCACGACTTGGAACGCGCCTGCCCCGAGGAGTCGCTGCGGCGGGTGACCGCCGGGCAGACCCTGTACTTCGCCCGGGCCCGTGCCGGCCACCTGGCGCTCACCGCCCTCCTGGCGTTCCTGTCCGCGCTGTGGCCCTGGCCGGGAACCCTGCTCGTGCTGCTGACCGCGGCCGTGTTCTTCCTCGGCGGCGCGCTCGCGGCGACCACGCACCCGGGGCGCACGGCCGGCGGCCGCACCCACCAGGCCGGCATCGCCCGGGCCGCCGCACTACTGCTCGGGGCAGCGGCGGGACTGGGGCTGGACCGGCTCGTCACGGTGCCGCCCGCCGCTGGGCTCGCGGGTGTGCTGCTCGGTGTCCTCGGTTCCGTCCTGTGCGTCGCCGTGTGGTGGCGCCGGGCGGTGGGGGACTGGTGGGAGGCGACCGGAGTGACGGAACTGCGCACCTTCCTCGCGGACCTCGACACCGTACTGGCCGACGCGCTGCGCCGGCAGTGGTGGGCGGCGGACGAACGGACCCGCTGCGCCGACGGCGCCAGGACCCTGGCGGCCGTACTGCGCGGGGCGGCGGCCGAGGCCGAGGCAGGACAGCCCGCGTCCGCCGTGCCGGAGGGACACGACGGACGCCAGGGCGGGCGGGGCGGGTCGGACGGCTGGGCGGATCCCCGCTGGGACGACTCCTCCTGGGATGAGCACTCCGGGGACGAGTACTCCTGGGACGGCGCGGCGTGGGGGAACGCGGACCGGCCCGAGGACGAGCAGGCAGCCGGGTACGCCGAAGCCGCGAGTTCCACCAGGCCGCCCGCGCGGCCGGAATCGGACGGAGCACCGCCTGCCGCACCCGGCCGGACGCCTTTCCGCGCGGACGGACACCCCGGCGGACACCCCGAGGGACACCTCGACGGCGTGCCGCCGGTCACCGACCACCGTGCCGATCCGCCGTGGCTGGACCGTGGCGCGGGCGACGGCGGACCGGATCTGGTCCCCACCCTCGTGGCCGACTTGGCCGACGCCACCGTCGACGCACTGCGCCGCTACACCGGCACGGCCGGCCGGAGGGCCGACGGCGCCGTCGGCGCGGCGCGGGCGGTGTCCATCGGGGCGGCCGGAACTCCGAGCACCATGGAGGCCGCCGTGCGCCAGGCCATCGTCGCCGCCCGTGTGCACCTGCGGCACAACGGCGTGGTTCCCGCACCGCCGTTCGCCCGGCGGGACCGGCTGCGCGGCGACCCGACGGCGCTGCTGGGCATCGGGTCGCAGCGGGTCCGCGAGGCGCTGAACACCCGGGAGCAGCAGGCCCGGCCCCTGCTGCTCTGCCCCCCGGCCCAACTCTCGCTGCTCAGCAGGGACCCGGCGGAGACCCGGTCCATCACCTTCGCCCCGCAGGCCGTCCGGTCCGTCGTCGAAGCCGCCCGGCCGGACGGCTTCGACCACGACGGCACCGCGGACCGTGTGGTGTGGACGGCCTCCGGCCGGTTCGCGGGATCCCTGCGGCTCATCCCGTTGCGGACGGGCGTGGTGGAGAGCGTCCGCGTCCGCACCTGGGCCGACGGCAACGGAAAGTACACGGACAACGAACGCAGTGGGGAAGTCACATGGTGAACGACCACCGGCCCGTACCGCACCGCCAGGACCGGGTCACCGCACCGGCGCCACCGTCCGCGGCGCCCGAGCCGCGGCAGCCGTCGCGCGGAGAGCGGGGAGAGCAGGGCGATCAGGGAGAGCGGGGGGAACGGGGAGAGCGG
>NZ_VMNX01000355.1 GCF_009377235.1 Streptomyces acidicola | reverse complement strand
GTGCTCGGGTGGGGTGGATAGTTTTCGCCGAGCTGTTCGAAGCTGCTACTCACCGAGGTGACAAATTCCTGGCCGGTTGGACCTGACGCCGCGTCACATCGTGAGCGGAGCCTGGGGCGACCCGGACGTTTGGGGATGAGGGCGCTGAGGGCGCCCACGCGCCACCAAAACGGCACCTACCGCGGCGAGGGCGAAGCCGAGCACCGCGGCACCCACGGGCAACGTCCGTCCCACCAGACGCAGTTGACCACTGTCCTTCTTCGCCTGCTCGACCGCGAACTCCTGGGTGTCCGCGGTGAACGCGATCTTCCGGCTGTCGAGGAGCACGGCCGCGTCCTTCTTCCCGCCGGGTGCCCGCAGCGTCTGGCGCGGTCCGGTCTGCGCGTAGAGCACGCGCCCGGTGGCCTGGTCCACGACCAGTTCGATGCCGTGGTTGGAGTACCACTCCTCGGCGACCACCTGTGGACGGTTCGTCTCGTCGACGATCGCGCCCGGCACCAGCCGGGTGCCGTTCTTCGTCGCGGGCACGGAGCCGGTGAACCGGTAGCCCTCATACCCGCGGACCTTCTTCTCGCCCCGGTACTGGAGGGTCACGGTCGCGCCGAGGGTGTTGTCCCACCAGCGGTAGTCGCGCTTCTGCACATCGAAGGGGAACTTCAGATAGGCCTCGCCCTGGATGTACGGCTTCTCGCCGCAGCAGTGCACGGGCCGGTTGGTCCGGCGGTCGCTGACCCAGCGGTGAGGGGTGAAGTCCAGCGCGTCGTGCGGATCGGCGGCGGGCAGCGACTTGTCGGTGTCGACCGAGGTCGCCACGTCCCAGACCGCGGCCTTCCCGCTGCGCTCGCTGTCGGTGACGTCACCGCGCACCCGCTGGGTGATGGTGATCTTCTGACCCGGTACGGTCCTCACTTCCTCCAGGTCGAAGACGCTGCCGGTACCGGTGTAGACGGCGGTGGTGTCGATGTCGATCGGGTTCACCGCGGCCCGCGGCTGCACGTACCACGCGAGCAGAGGTGCCAGCACCAGCAGGAAGGTGCCGACACCCAGGATGACCAGGGAGAACGCGACTGGCGGGTGCGGCCCGAAGGGCCTCGATGAGGGGTGGTGGTCGGGCGACGGGCGGGCAGTACGGCGCATCCGGCACTCCAGTGACTTGGGTCGGCGCGACGGGCGTACGGGTACGCCGGGGTCGCGCGCCGTGGGGGAAAGTGCGCGTGCGGTAGGAGGTGCCGTACTGCTTCGTACGGCACGCACCATGGGCCGGGAACCGTAGGCGCACTCTTGACGGGGTGTCAATGCTTGTCGAGACTGGGCCGGACTGGAGGCCGGGCCAGGGTCCCCCGGCCATGTGCCGGGTGCCCGGGTGGGGACGACCTTTCGACAGAGAGGCTGACCCGTCGATGTCCAGACTGCTCGCCGCCATCACCACCGTCGCCGTCGCGGCCGCGCTCGCCGTGGGCGCCGCGCTCGGTGTCGTCGCCCTGCTGGAGGCGACCCCGGACCAGCCGAACACCCCGCTGATCACGTACGAGAACGCCGGCGCGGAGCGCTGAGACGTGACCCGACGCCCGGGAACCGTCACCACCCGCTCGGCCTGGCACGACGTACCCCGCTTCCAGGTACGCCAGTTCGCCGCGCTCGCCATGGCGGAGGCGCCGGTGCTCGCCGAGGAGATCCTGCGGGAGATCCGCCGCGAGTACCCGCACCTGCCGCTCGTCGTGGACGACTCCGGCGAGCCGATGGCGCTGATCGGCATCCGCCGCGCCATCGAGGTCTTCGTGCAGCACCTGGAGACGGCGGAGGGCCGCCCACGCGTCACCCCGGGCGTCTTCCAGGAGTTCGGCCGAGGCGAGGGGTTGAACGGCCGCAGCCTCGACTCGCTCCAGGCCATCTACCGCCTGGGCGTACGGCTCGCCTGGCGCCGTTTCGCGGAGATCGGCCAGCGCGTCGAGATCCCGCCCCCGGCGATGTACGAACTCGTCGACGCCGGCTACGAGTACCTCGACGGCCTCGTGGACCAGTCGGTGCGCGGCTACGCGGAGGCCGCGGCCCGCCAGGCGGGCGAACGGCTCCGCCTGCAACGCCGCCTGATGGAGCTGCTGTTGTCGGAGCACCACCGGGGCGACCCCGGCGAGGCGCTCACGGAACGGGCGGCCCGGATCGGCTGGCCGCTGCCCGAGAAGGTCGCCGTGGGGGTCCTGTTGCGCCCGGCGCGTGAAGCCGTCGCCCCCGCCGTGAGCCAGGGCGTGCTGCTCGACATGGAGTACGAGCAGCCCCGCATGGTCGTGCCCGACCCCGGCGCGGCGGGCCGCCCCGAACTGCTCCACCGCGCCCTGACCGGCTGGTCCGGCGCGATCGGCCCGCCCGTGCCGCTGCCCGACGCCGCGAAGTCGCTGCGCTGGGCCGAGGCCGCGGTACGGCTGATGGAACGGCGGCTGCTGCCCGGCGGGGAGGTGCTGCACTGCACGGAGCACACGGAGGCGCTGGTGCTGTTGCAGCCGGAGGAACTCATCGACGACCTCGCCCTGCGGTGCCTGGCCCCGCTCGCCCACTGCGGCCCCGCCCACGGCCGCCGCCTGGCGGAGACCCTGCTGGCCTGGCTGGAGACCCGCGGCGGCGCCCCCGAGGTGGCCGCACGCCTGGGCGTCCACCCCCAGACGGTCCGCTACCGCCTCCGACAGATAAGGGAGTTGTGGGGCGACGAGATCGACGACCCGGACCGCCGCTTCGAACTGGAACTGGTGTTACGGGCCCAACGATTACGGGGCGAACTGGGCGACCCCAGGGCTCGACGCTGACCCGCCCTGCGGCGGTCTGCTGCAGGCGATAGGTGGGTGTTGAGCGAATGCGGGCAATGTCGCGATGGACTGACGCGCAACACCGTGCGCTCCCAGTCCTTCCAGTACTCCCAGTACTCCCAGTACTCCCAGTACTCCCAGCGCTTCCAGCGCCTCCAGAGTGGCGTCACGCATGCCGCACGGGCTGGATTCTCCTGGACCCGACCCGGGTGGCGTGCTGGTCGAGGAGGTCCCGCAGCCGGTCGACGTCCACCGGTTCCGTGGCGCCGCGTTTGGGGAGGACGACGATACCGATGCCGTACTTGTCGGGTGTCATCAGGACGAACAGCTCGCCCGTCTCCGTGTACCGGGTGAGCATCGGCCACCGGTGCGTTATCTCGCTGTACCGCGAGGCCACCCGCACCCCGGTGTCGTCCACCACGGCCTGGAACTCTCCCTGTGGGGCGACCATACGGTGCACCTGCCGCCCCTGGAGCGTGGGTACCAGCAGACGCATACCGGCAACCAGGGCAAGCGCAAAGAGGCCCACCACCGTGGACCCGAGGCTGGGCCCTTTCGGGCTGGTGAAGTTCAGCGCGAGCGTTAGCAGCACAAGGACCCCGCAGGCGATGAATATTCCGTTCTGCAGCCGCCCCGCCGGGGTGGCGCGCATCCGTGCGCTGATCGCCGTCACCGCGTCTGTGGTGGTCGGCAGGTAGGCCAACTCCACTGGTCTCGCTTGCTGCACGGGCACTCCTTGGGCTGTGGGACGGTCATGTGTTCCACGCCGGCGACGGCAGCGGCGACCAGGGCCCGGCCCGTCACGTCGCGTCATGCAGGGAACCGAGCCGGGTTCTAGTCGACCGGCGGAAGCGGTGTCAATTGGACCGACAGAAGGAGTGAAGGGGGTTTATCGGGTGTGAATGGGGCGTAGCCGGCTCGGTGTGCGGCCGTGCCGGCTGACTCCGCGCTCACCCTGCCTGTTGAGGGGTACGCGACCCTGGGGTGACCGAGGGCGCCGAGAGGCCCGTGTGGTTCGGGCTCGTACCGGACCCGGCAGGCCCTCGGCGCACGGGAGACATCCAGAGCCGGCCGATGACTCAGAGGTGGATCACGATCTTTCCCTGGGTGTGTCCGCGCTCGGCGTATGCGTGGGCTTCTGCGATCCGTTCGAGGGGGTAGGTCCGCTCGACACGCGGTGTGTAGCGGCCCTGGCGGCCCAGCTCCGCCGCCGCGGTCAGGAACGTGGAGTCGTTCTCCGCGTTGACCAGACGCACGCCCAGGCGCTGTGCGTTGGCGTGGTCGGCGATCGTCGACACGCGAGCGGCGTCGCCCACGATCGCGACGAGGTCGGCCAGTGACCCGGAGGCCGCGGTGTCGAGCGCGATGTCGACACCGTCCGGAGCGAGGGTCGCGAGGCGCTCTGCGAGGCCGGCGCCGTAGGTGGTGGGAATGGCTCCGAGGGAGGTGAGGAACCCGTGGTTGCGCTCGCTTGCCGTCCCGATCACGGTGGCGCCCTGAGCCACCGCGATCTCGACTGCGGCACTGCCCACGCCTCCGGCGGCCCCCTCGACGAGAAGGGTGCGCCCCTGGAACGGACCGAGCACCTTCAGCCCGCCCATCGCGGTCACGGTTGCCAGGCCGGCACCGGCGGACTCCTCGTCCTTCCACGTGGCGGGCGCGTGGGCCCAGGCCGAGAGCACGGCCAGCTCCGCCGTCGCGCCGGTGACGCCGCCCAGCCCGAAAACACGGTCGCCGATGCTCACCCCCTCCACCCCGTCACCGATCTCATCGATCACGCCGACGGCATCACGCCCGGGAATTACGGGCAGTTCCAAGGGGAGCAGCTCGCGCGCCGCACCAGAACGCACCTTCCAGTCGATGGGATTGACACTGGCCGCCGTGACGCGGATGCGGATCTCGCCGGGTCCGGGATGCGGGTCCGGCACCTGCTCGACCACCAGGGTCTCCACACTGCCGTATTCGTGGTAGCGGGCTGCGCGCATATGTCGTTCTGCCTTTCCGATGCGGCATGAACCGGCCGCTCGTGGGATCAGTGACTCTCGTGAGAACAACGGCCCTCGTGAGGTCAGTGGCTTGGGAAAGTTCGGCGAGCGCCGACGCCCACTACGCTAGAACCTGACGCTGACGTCAGCTGCAAGTCGGACATGCCACCAGAACAGAGGAGGACCGGTGCGGATCGGTGAGGTCGCCGAGAAGGCAGGGGTGAGCGTGCGGGCACTGCGCTACTACGAGGAGCAGGACCTGCTCCATTCCGAGCGCAGCTCGGGCGGGCAGCGGCACTATCCCGGCACCGCCGTCGACCGGGTCAGGCTGATCCAGCAGCTCTATGCCGCGGGCCTGCCGAGCAGAACGGTCCGCGAGGTGCTGCCGTGCGTGGACTCGGGTGAAGTGACCCGGGCGCTTCTCGACCGGCTGGCGGCCGAGCGTGACCGCATCGACCGGCGGATCACCGACCTGCTCACCGTGCGCGACCGGCTCGACGACGTGATCGCCATAGCGCGCAAGCCTGGCCCTGGCTGCACGCACGTGCCGTAAAGGCTCGCGAGGTCCCGAAAGATGCCGAAAGGCAAAAGCAAAGGCAAGGAGATCCCACTCCCTGCCACCCTCAACCTATAGCGCACCGGGGGGCTTGCGGCAAGGCCCCGGTCGTGCCGCAGGATGGTCGGCCGAGGCCGGAACCTGCGGAATTAGGGGATTTGCGCTATGCGTGTGGTGTTGTCGACGTGGGGATCGCGCGGAGACGTCGAACCGGTGGTGGCACTCGCGGTGCGATTGCGGGAACTCGGTGCGGAGGTGCGCGTGTGTGCGCCGCCGGATGAGGAGTTCGTGGAGCTGCTGGCCCGTGTCGGCCTGCCGCTGGTGCCGCTCGGCCCGACGGTGCACTCGGTGGTGGCCGGCGAGAAGCCGCCGTCGGCGGAGGCCGCGTTCCGGCTCGCGCCCGAGCTGGTCGCCGCGCGGTTCGACACGCTCTCCACGGTGGCCGAGGGCTGTGACGCGCTGCTGGCGACCGGCCTGATGCCGGTCGGCGCTCGCTCGGTGGCCGAGAAGCTGGGCATCCCCTACGTGCTCGCGTGCTTCCACACGCTGGGACTGCCGTCGAGTCACTTCCCTCCGGGGCGGCGGCCGGGCAAGCAGTCCTCACCGGAGGAGACCGACATCAAGACGCTGTGGGAGCAGGACGCCCAGCGTGTGAACGCGCTGTACGGCGAGGCGGAGAACAGCCACCGGGCGGCGATCGGACTGCCACCGGTGGACAACGTCCGTGACTACGTTCTCACCGACAGGCCGTGGCTGGCGGCGGACCCGAACCTGGTCCCGTGGCAGGACATGGCGGATCTCGACCTCGTGCAGACCGGACCGTGGATCCTGCCGGACGAACGCCCGCTCCCGGAAGAGCTGGAGGCGTTCCTGGACGCCGGGGAGCCGCCGGTGTACGTGGGCTTCGGCAGCATGGCCCTGCGCAACTCGACCGACCCCGCCCGGGTGGCCATCGAGGCGATCCGCGCGCACGGCCGCCGCGTCCTCCTCGCCCGTGGCTGGGCCGACCTGGCCCTGATCGACGACCGGGACGACTGCTTCGTCGTCGGCGAGGTCAACCATCAGGCACTGTTCGGCCGAGTGGCCGCCGTCGTGCACCACGGCGGCGCCGGCACCACGACGGCGGCCGCCCTGGCCGGTGCGCCCCAGCTGGTGGTGCCCCAGGTCGCGGACCAGCCGTACTGGGCCGCCCGGGTGGCAGAGCTGGGCATTGGCGCGGCACACGACGGCCCGACGCCGACCTCCGACTCCCTGTCGGCCGCGCTCACCACGGCCCTGACCCCCGAGACCCGAGCACGGGCGAAGGCCGTGGCCGGCACGATCCGCACCGATGGGGCGACGGTGGCCGCGCAACTGCTCCTCGACGCAGCCGGCCGGGAAAGGCCGCCCGTGTCCGCGTGAACCACAACGACGCGGTGCCGGTGGGTCGCCGGTGGGTCCCCGGCGGGTGCCGGGCTGCTGGGAGATCTCCGCCGTGGCCGTGCCGGTGGCCGCCGGTCGCGTGGTGCTGATAGGTGAGCGGTGACTCGTGGGGGACGTGTGACGTTTCGGTCCGGAGTTGCGCTTGATCGGTGGGGGAGCGGAGACCGCTTTCCGTGAAGCGGCCGAAGGGCGGGGGAATGTCCGGGTATGAGGGGCAGGGGTCGACTGCGGGTGGCATGCGGCGGTACGCCGCCGGGTTCGTCGTGCGGCTGACGGAGAGGAACCGGCTGCCGCTGGACTACTCGGTCGCGAGCCTGAGGGT
>NZ_VMNX01000354.1 GCF_009377235.1 Streptomyces acidicola | reverse complement strand
CCCCCCGCCCGACCGCCGCCACTCCCCCGTTTTCCTCAATGCGGGCCTGGCCGACGGCGACTTCTGCCCGGTTGCGGGCTAGGTCTTCGGGGGCCTGCCGCATCCGGGACGCCCGCCAGTTGATGGAGTCCAGGCGGCATGCGGGCAAGATCGTCGTACGGATGTGAGGGCCGTGGGTCAGTTGGGGTAGTCGAGGAATAGGCAGGGAGGCACCGGGGTTGACGCACTCCAGGCATATGCGCACGCATGAAACATGGAACGATCTGGACCTGGAAAGGCTGTCATGAAGATCGGCATCATTGGCGCGGGCAACATCGGCGGCAACCTCACCCGGCGGCTCACTGCTCTCGGACACGACGTCTCCGTCGCCAACTCACGCGGCCCTGAGACGCTCACCGCGCTGGCCGAGGAGACCGGCGCGACACCGGTCCCGGTGCGGGAGGCGGCGCGCGACGCGGAGGTTGTGGTGATCACGATCCCGGTCAAGGCGATCCCGAACCTGCCGGCAGGCGTCCTCGACGGCGCGGCGGAGAGCGTCGCCGTGATCGACACCGGCAACTACTACCCGCAGCAGCGGGACGGCAGGATCGCGGCGATCGAAGACGAAGGCCTCACGGAGAGCGCCTGGACGGCACGCGAGATCGGCCACACCGTCGTCAAGGCGTTCAACGGCACCTATGCCCAGGACATCCTGGACCGCCCCCGCCCGGCCGGCGCCCCCGACCGACAGGCGGTACCGGTGGCGGGCGACGACGAGGCAGCCAAGGCGAAGGTACGAGCCCTGATCGACGAACTCGGCTTCGACACGGTCGACACGGGCACCCTCGCCGACTCCTGGCGTCAGCAGCCGGGCACACCGGTGTACGGGCTGCGCGACGGCATCGACGGAGTGGCCAAAGCGTTGACGGAGGCGTCGCCGGAGCGCCCGTCGGACTTTCGCGGCTAGGACAAGCCCCGAGCCCGCCATGTCCGAACACCACCCTGGTCGTCGCTGGGGAAGGCGCCGGATCCAAACGCACCAAGGCCGAAACCCTCGGCATCCGTCTGACCACCCCCGACGAATTCGCCGTTCTCATCTCCGACTTCGTCGGCTGAATCCTCCCTCCAAGTCTGTCCGGAACAGTCCTACGAATGGGAGCAGGCAAGCCGGAATAGCAGCGGGCCAGAAAAGGGCGGCCACACCTTGTCCGACGCGCAGGTGGGGCCCGAGTTGACCTCGGGGCCCCACCCTGTTCAGGCGCTGCGCATGGCAGGAGTCCGCCGAGAACGGACGCCGAAGCACCGCATCCCGCCCTCGAAGCTGTGGGTAGCGGCACCCCGCCCCCGGGATGTTCCCGCAGGATTCACTCCGCCCCTGGCGACTGCCGGTCCACTGAGTACGAGCGCAGCTCCCTGGCCAGGGAGCAGGTCTTGAACTGGTGCCTCATCGGACAACGTTCGCCCCGTTCTCGGTTGACGGTGCCGGCCCGCGCTGAGTGTCGTGGTTATTCAGCGTCAAGCTGGTGTTCGGCCCAGACGTAGCTTTCGGGTAGCAAGTCGGTGATAGGGACGGTTCGGGCGCGGTCGCCTTCGCCAACGATGACCTTGAGGGCGGGGAAGTAGTCGAGAAGGACCTGCCGGCACCGGCCGCACGGAGGAACAACCCCCCGGTCGCGGTCGCCCACAGCGACGATCGTGTCCAGGTCGTAGGCACCCTGGGCGGCTGCCGCACCGATGAGGACCAGCTCCGCGCACGGTCCTCCCGTGAAGTGGTAGGCGTTCACGGCGGTGACGATCCCGCCGTTCCGGGTGCGGGCTGCGGCTGCCATGGTGTGGTTGTCACCCCGGCAGCGAGTGCGAGCCACGTGCGCCGCGGCCTGGATGAGTTCGTGATCGACGTGGTGGGTCTGCGTGGTCATCTTCTCTGCCTTCGTCAGGTGTCGGGCAGGCGACGTTGACCCGGGTGACGATGGTGCGCAAGCGAATATCGGCGGTGTGGTTGTTCCGCCAGATGACTCGCCGTCGGCAATCACGTACAGGTGCTCGACGCGGGCCTTCTTGGTGGCGTAGTCAGGGTCGTGGGAGGTCTTCGAGGTCTTTATGCAGTCCTAATGCGCAGAAGCGACACGCCCTCTTCGCGGAGCGGAACCCGCAGGCCTTCGTGGCTGATGTCGTCGACCATTCCTTCGACGACCAGGAAGTCTGCCGGCTCGTCCAGGCTCCAGGTCGCGAACGGCAGGCCGTGCTCGGCCGGCTTGGACTTGGCGATCTTCTTGATCTCCCGGCGCTCCGGAAGCGTGAAGGTCTTCGGGTGCCCTCCCGTGCATTTCGGGTAGAGCGAGTCGAAGCCGTCGGCGTTGAAGTTGTGGATCACGTCCCGGATCCGGTCGGAGTTGGTGAAGGTCACCTCGGCGATCTTGGCTACAGGCATGCCCGGCGCGGACAGCAAGACGGTCTGGGCCCGCCGCCAGGTCACCACCGACCCGGTGCCTCTGCGGATGATCCACAACAGGCGCTGCCCTTCATCGTCATGGATCTCGCGGACGCGTACTCGTTCTGCCACCCGGCCAGTCTGACGACACCATGCTGCCCGGACCAGCATCCGAACAGCCCGTCATGTCACTACAGGGCACAGGTTCTCTGATGCGGCACTGGCTCCAGATGAGGCGGGTGTTCCTGAGTCTCCCCTGTCCGCGATGATGGGTGCCGGACAGGGGGCGAGATGACGCAGTTGTCGCGCGGGGACCTTCGAGAGAAACAGGGCAACGCACCGTCGTCGGTTTCGATGGCTGTGCTGTGGGTGGAGGGCTTCGGCCTGATTCTGGCGATGCCGCTCTTCGGAGTGGTACCAGAGGCGAGGTCAGTCTTTGTGCTGCCCATGGTTATGCTCGCGCTGCTCTTCATCAGCTCGTTGATTTCTGCCGCCTTTGTACTGCCCTCCGTTACCCTCGGCCATTGGCTGGGAGAGCGGTGGGGCGGCGGAAGGCGTTGGTGGTGGGTGCTGACCGCAGCCGTGCTGGTACTGGTGCTCGTGGGGATCCTGTCGTTGGTCGTGGCCTCCTATGAACAAGGATCTGTGTTCAGTTCGTGGCAGGACATCCTCGACTGGTCGCTGTACGCGTCAACCGTCTACTGCATCTCCATACCGGCCGTGCTGGCTGCGCACAGAGCGGTCCTGCGCGCGGATGCGGGTCACCGAGTGTGGTCTGTCGGTCAGATTCTCGGATACGGCTCACTCTTGTTGCTTGTGGAGGCGGTAGGAGTCCTGATGGTGTTGACGGTGCTTGGCTGAACCCACCGAGATACTGGGCCAGTTGCTGATTTCACGTTCTTTGTCACCGATCAACAGCCGTCAGAGGCCTGCTCCTCGGGGCCGCGGCACGTGCCGCGCAGTCCGCGGATCTCGCCGTATGCGGTCTCAAGGCGTCCGGTGAAGTCACTGTTCTCCGCGCGCAGCTGCTTGATGCGCGCGAGCGCGGTCTCCAGCCGTCGCTGGACGGAGGTGATCGATGCTGGCTGTGACCCGGTCCGCTCGGGGGCGGGCTACCGGTCCTGCGGCTGCCGGATGGCTGCGTCGCCGAGTGGCCTCGGCCAGTGCGGCGGCATGGTCATGATCCGGGTCAGACCGAGGTCTTCGAACCCGTACCGGAGCAGTTCGCGCGAGCCCCCTTGGCAAGACCCTGGCGCCAGTAGCGCTTGAGGAGCCGGTACCCCAGCTCCCCTTGGCCCTCCCCGGGTCCTGACCGTCGGAGTCCGGCGGCCGCAGGATCCAGTAGCCGGCGAAGCCTCCTTCGACGAACCCGGCCCAGTACCCCAGGCCCGGGCCCCGCTCGGCGTCCGCGATTCCGTCGCGGAGCGCCTGCTCCGCCTGTTCGGGGGTGTGGGCTCCGCCGACGTAGCGCATCACCTCGGGGTCGGCGTCGAGCTCGACCTGGTACTCAAGTCGGCTGGGCCATGGTGCACGTAGTCCTTGAGGGGTGGGTTGGATGGATGCCTGGTGAAAAGGTGCAAGCCGGATTCCGGCGGCTCGCGCCACCGCGGGGGAACGGGTGCGGGGGACGCGTCAGGACTGCGACGGCCAGATGGCCTGCAGCATCTGCTCCTCGGTCATCGCCTCGGTCCGCTTTGCAGGGCCGGCCTGGAGGCCGAACCCGGTGAGCAGTACCTCGGCGTAGCGGCGCCAGTTGCCGGGGGCGATCTGCTCGGTGCGGTCGGAGACGGTCCCGAGCATGTAGAGGAGGTTGTACGCGTCGGAGCTGGTGAAGTCCGCGCGCACGGCCCCGGGCGCCACCGCCCGCTCCACGAGTCCGTCCACGCGGCGGCCGAGCTCGTCCGCCCCCTCCGCGATCTCCGGCTGGTCGAGGCTCGCATGCTCGAGGATCACCTCGAGTGCCGGGTCCTCGACCCGCCGTGCGGCCGCCGCCAGCAGGTACTGCCGCAGCGCCCGGCCGGGATCCTCCTGCTGCGCCGCGTCCGCCGCGAGCTGCAGGAAGGCGGTGAACCGCTCGCCGCAGGGCCCGGCGACCTTCCGGTTGCACCGCGCGAAGCCTCCCGCGCCCGCTGAACGGTGTCGTCAAACGATGGAAGCGGTCAGCGCATCACCGCTGTTCAGGAGGCCAAGCCGTGGGCCTTGCAGGGACGATGGTCGAGCTCGTGGGCGATGTCGTCGAGGTCGGCCTGGCTGAACGTGCGGGGGCCCGCGCCTTTGGGATCTTCCACGGCCGCGCCGGGCAGCTTCACCAGCGCTACCAGGACGGCATGGAGGACCAGATCGGCGCTCGGCCTGGCGCTGAACGCGCTGGTGTTGTTCAACACCCGCTACATGGACGCCGCCTTCTCCCAGTTCCGCGAGGACGGCTTCGACGTCCGCGACGAGGACGTCGCCGCCTCTTACCGTTCGTCCGCCACCACATCAACATGCGCGGCCGGTACTCCATCCAGCTCCCCGACCTGCCCGGCGCAATGCGGCCCCTGCGCGACAAGAGCGCCCCCGAAGAGGAGTATGGCGGCCCGCCGCCTACTGAACTGGGGCCCGAGTGCTGTGGGGCAATGCGCCAGGGCGCGGGTCAGGGTTCGATACGAAGGCCTTCGATGAGACCATCGCTGAGGGTGAAGCGGTAGTGCAGGTCCACGACCCCACCTGGGAAGTTGCCCTCCAGGTGGTGGGTGGCGACGTAGCGGTCCGTGTCGACTCTTTGCGCGCCGGTGAGTTCGATCGTGTACGTGTATTCGCCGGCGGAGTGGGTCAGCCAGGTTTCGATCGTCGGGGCTCCCCGGTGGGTCTTGCCGTCGTCGGTCACGGTGGCGTCCGGGTGGAAGGCGCTGAGTGCCGTGGCGGTGTCATGGGCGCGATGGGAGTTCAGGAAGCGGGTGATCACCTCGGGCAGGGCCTCGGGAGCGATGTTCTGGGGCTGGTCGGTGTGCATGGCGGTTCCTGAGGGTGGACGGTTCACACGGTGGGGATGGTGCCGCCGTCGATGACGTGTTCGGCGCCGACGATGGCGGAGGCGCGGTCGGAGGCGAGGAAGGCGACCAGTTCGGCGACTTCTTCGGGACGGTTGGGGCGGCCCAGCGGGATACCGCCGAGGGAATCCATGAGCTGTTTCAGTGCCGCTTCGTGGGTGGTGCCGGAGGTCTCGGCGATTCGGGCGACGAGGTGGTCGGCGGCGGTGGTCTGGACGAAGCCGGGAGCGACGGTGTTGACGCGGACGCCGTGTGGGGCAACCTCGTTGGCCAGGCCCTTGCTGTAGGTGGTCAGCGCGGCCTTGGCGGCAGCGTAGGCGAGGGTGCCGTTCCACAGCGGCATGCGGCGCTGGATCGAGGAGACGTGGATGATGACGCCCCTTCCGGCTTTGATCATGGCGGGGAGCAGGCCGCGGTCCAGGCGGACTGCGGCGAGGAGGTTGATGTTGAGTTCTCTGGCCCAGTCGTCCTCGTCGAGGGCCGCGTATCCGCCTGAGGGGGCTTCCGAGCCGCCCAGGTTGTCGACCAGGATGTCGACGCCGTCGAGGCGGCGGAGGGCTTCGTCGACCACGGTGGCGGCCCCCTCGGGGGTGGCCAGGTCCGCGGTGATGATGTCCGAGGCTGCTACGCCGTCCGGTCGACTGCGCGCGGTGACCAGCACGGTGGCGCCGGCCTGGGCCAGGCGTCGGGCGACGGCCGCACCGACGCCTTTCGTGCCGCCGGTGACCAGGGCGCGTCGGCCCTTCAGGGAGTCGTTGGTTTCGCTGATGGGGGTGGCCATGGCGCGTTCCGTTCCCGGGTGCGGGCAGGAGGGGGCACCGCACCCGCCGTTACTGCTAAAATAGAAGCTAGTAACTTCGACTTTAGCAGCAACTCCCCGGAGGTGGTCAACCTTGGCAAGCCGCATCAGGGCGGAGGACCTCGAATGCCCGCTGTCCACGACCGTGCAGCACGTCGGCGAATGGTGGACGCTGCTGATCCTCCACGACGCTTTCGACGGCTACACCCGCTTCGACCAGTTCCAGGAGAACCTCGGCATCTCCACCAGCATGCTCACCGCACGCCTCAAGACGCTGGTCGCAGACGGCCTGCTGGAGCGCCGCCCCTACCAGACCAACCCCGTCCGCAACGAGTACGTCCTGACCGACCTGGGCCGCTCCCTGCGCCCCGTGATCATCACCCTGGCGGCCTGGGGCAACTCCCGCCTCACCCCCGAGCAGCGCAGCATGATCCTGATCGACACAGGAAGCGGCGAAGAAGTCGAACCTGTGGTTGTCGATGCCCGGACCGGCCGCCGCCTCGACGACAGCCATGCATACGTGTTCACCGCCGGCCCCGCCGCCGGCCCCGCCATGCGGGCCCGCTACCCCCGTACCAGGGCGACCACAGCTGATGCCGCCCGCACCACCTGACGCTCATCTCGCCCACAGGCGCTGGAGCGCACCCTCGCGTGGGTGGAGCCGTTGCCCGGCTGCCAGTCCCGAAGCAGACCTGCAGAACCGGCCCGCGGAGAAGTAGTTGAATAAGGGAGGTCCCGCCGCATCGAGGCCTCCCTTGTCCATGCAGACGCACAAACGCACAGACCAGGCTTTCGGCTCGTCCTCAGCTCGCCACACCAAGGACGCGACCCGGCGCCTCGTCAGCCCCGCTTCTCCCC
>NZ_VMNX01000353.1 GCF_009377235.1 Streptomyces acidicola | reverse complement strand
GGGCTGAACCGGCGCGGGCCGGGCGGGGCGGGGCTGTGGTCAGCGGCTGAGCGGTGTTAACGGTGTTGTCGTACTCCGGTGCCGTACAACGAGGAGGCGGTCACCGCGTCGGGCGCCGATCCGGACATCGGTCGGGCCGGACATCGGTCGGGCCGGGCATCGGTCGGGCCGGGCATCGGTAGGGCCGGGCATCGGTAGGGCCGGGCATCGGTAGGGCCGGACATCGGTAGGGCCGGACATCGGTAGGGCCGGACATGGGTAGGGCCGGACATCGGCTGCCGGCCGCCGGAACACCGGTTGTCGTCGCAGACCGGTGTGGCCCGGACCGGTGTAGCCCGGAGCGGTGTAGCCCGGAGCGGTGTAGCCCGGAGCGGTGTAGCCCGGAGCGGTGTAGCCCGGAGCGGTGTAGCCCAGAGCGGTGTAGCCCGGAGCGGTGTAGCCCGGAGCGGTGTAGCCCGGACCGGTGTAGCCCGGACCGGTGTAGCCCGGAGCGGTGTAGCCCGGGGAGCACCGACGGGAGCGAGTCGTCCGGCCGCCCGAGGGCCTGGCTTCCGGGCATGCACGAGGGGTGACCGCCGTTTGGGCGGTCACCCCTCGGACACGTCTGTGGTTGTGCGGCAGAGCGGCGGAGACTAATGGCCCTGTTCGTCGCGTCGGCGCTGCCAGCGCTGTTCGATGCGGTCCATCATGGAGCGGCGCTGTCGTGGGTGTCGACGGCCACCGGCAGCGCCGGACGGCTGCTCACCGGGCTTGGGGGCCTTGCGCCAACCGGTGACGGCGAGCACCGCGCAGCCCAGCATGACGAGGAATCCCACCACGCTGACCCAGATCTGCTGTGCGACCATTCCGGCCATGAGGAGCGCGATACCCACCAGGAAGCCCGCGACCGCCTGGTAAACCCGTCGCCGGGTGTACGTACGCAGCCCGCTTCCCTCAAGCGCTGTCGCGAACTTGGGATCTTCGGCGTACAGCGCTCGCTCCATCTGCTCGAGCATTCGCTGCTCGTGCTCCGAGAGCGGCACGGAGTCCTCCTCATCGTGCGGTCGCCGGGGCGACCCGGGGGGTCCTCTTCAGGATAGGCAGGGAATCGCCCCCGTGAAACCCGCCCCTCTACGCCAATTCGCCAACCGAAATCCGCCATGGCACTCCGATTCACTGAGGCGTACATGCCCCAGTGAGCGGCCCGTCATGCCGGACGGTCTCACCCGATCATACGGCTACGAGCGCCGGTTCGGGCGGCCTGTGGCGTACTCCATCCGCCGCCGAGCCCCTGATCAGGAACACGTCCCAGGAGGTGACTCAGGCCTCGGTGGCCCTCTGCGTCTCACCGAGCACATGAAGCTGGGTGGCCACGGAGTGGAACGCGGGCAGCTCGGCCGCCGCGGCCTCCAGCCTGAGGAGCGCGTCCAGGGCTCCCGGCTCGGTGTCCACGAGCACTCCGGGGACCAGGTCGGCGAAGACCCGCACACCGTGCACCGAGGCGACCCTGAGGCCCGCGCCCTCGACAAGCTCGGTCAGCTGCCCGGCGGTGAAGCGGTGCGGGACGGGGTCGCCCTCGCCCCAGCGTCCGTTCGGGTCGTCGAGCGCATGCCTGGCCTCCTTGAAGTGCCCGGCGAGGGCGCGCGCGAGCACCGCTCCGCCCAGGCCCGAGGCGAGCAGGCTGAGGACGCCCTCGGAGCGCAGCGCGGCGACCGCGTTGCCGATGCCCTCGGCGGGGTCGTCCACGTACTCCAGGACGCCGTGGCAGAGCACCGCGTCGTAGCCGCCGCGCTCGACGACGTCGAACAGGCCGTGCGCGTCGCCCTGGACACCTCGTACGCGGTCGGCGACGCCGGCCTCGGCGGCGCGGCGCTCCAGCGCGAACAGTGCGTTGGGGCTGGGGTCGACGACGGTGACGCGGTGCCCGAGACGGGCCACGGGCACCGCGAAGTTGCCGCTGCCGCCTCCGGTGTCCAGGACGTCGAGGCCGACGTGCGCGTCGCGCCCCGTGGCCTTGGCCCGGCGGTCGAGGGCGTCCTTCAGGACGTCCCAGACCACGGCGGTTCGGAGGGAAGCGCGGGGCCGGGAGGGGTCGGAGCGTAGCGACGCCGTTTGAGGGTGGTGGTGGGAGACGGGTGGGCGCATCGGGTCCGACACGGCAGTTGACTCCTCGGCGCGGCACCGCCTGCTGTACGGCGGAGCGATGGTCTTGCCTCCGCCGGTGCTCGGGGGTCACGGCGGAGAGTTGCGGGTACTCCCACCCTATTGCCTCCGGAGCCGTACCCGGCCGGGTGTCCCGTGCGGCGGACGAGGCCCCTGGGCACTGGTTCCGTGCCAGGTCACCCCACGGGACGCCGAGCCCGCGGCCGGTCCCGCGACGGCTCAGCCGGCGTTCGGCACTTCCGGGCCTCCGTCCTGACCGTCCCGCACGCCCCGCACGTCCTGCATGCGCTGCGTGTGCCGGCTGTCCCGCCTGTCCTGCCGAGGCTGGGGCAGGACGGGCTGGAGGACCAGCAGGCGCTCGACGAGGCGGAGGAACATCGCCACGTCCCGTATCAGGTCGTCCGCGTCGCGCGCGCTCGCCGCACCCCGGATGCCGGCCTCGGCGCGGGCGCGGCGGGCGGCTCCGGAGGCGAACAGCGCGCTCCACTCGGTGAGTTCCGGCGCGATCTCGGGGAGCACTTCCCAGGCGCTCCGGATCTTGGCGCGGCGCCGCACGGTGGGCTCCGGGCGGCCCCGGGCGGCGAGCACGGCGGCAGCGGTGCGCAGGGCGGCCAGATGGGCCGTGGCGTACCGCTCGTTGGGGGTCTTCAGCACGGTCGCCTCGTCGAGGCCGGTTCGGGCCTGGGCGAGCAGGTCGAGGGCGGCGGGCGGGGCCGTTGCCCGGCGGAGCACGGGGTGCACGTCGCTCGCCGGGCCGGTCAGTGAGGGGGCAGGGCCGGTGGCGCGGCGCCGAGGGACGGCGGCTGCGTGGTGGCTGGCCATGACGGACCTCCTGTCGTCTGTGTGACGGCACTGTGGCCGTATGTGCCCATCGTGAGGTATGGCACTGACAATCCGTTCTGACCTGGGATTTTGCTTCGCTCACAGGTTCGGAGTAGTTTTTGCACTGACCAGTCAGTTCAAAAACCGGAGGCCGTGACCAGGCCTTCGGTTCAGGGCAGCGAGGGGGACATGGACGAGCCTGATGCGCCTCGGGAAGCAGCGGGAATCGCCGTCGGGGCAGCGGACTTCGGACTCAGGGGGCCGCGCGGCTGGGCGTTCCGGGGGGTCGGCTTCCACGCGGAGCCCGGCTCGCTCGTCGCGATCCAGGGCCCGTCCGGGTCCGGCCGCACCTGTCTGCTGCTGGCCCTCACCGGCCGGATGAAGCCCGGCGAGGGGCACGCCACGGTCGGCCCGTACCGGCTGCCCGGGGGCATGCCCGCGGTACGCCGGATCAGCGCGCTCGCGCACGTTCCAGGTGTCACCGACCTGGACCCGGCGCTGACCGTCGGCGAGCACCTGCGCGAACGGACGCTGCTGGAGCGGAGGTTCGGGGGTTCCGTACGTGGTTCCCTACGGGAACTCATGCGGCCGCGCGCCGGGCGTACCGCTGACGCGAAGGCCCGTATCGACGACGCGTCGGCCGCCGCCGGACTCGACCTGACGGCACTGCCCAAAGGCGTCCGGACCGCCGTACGCGATCTGGAGCGGCTTCAGGCGCTGCGGCTGTCGGTCGCGCTGGCTCTGATCGGCCGCCCCCGCCTGCTCGGCGTGGACGACACCGACCTGAAGCTCTCGGATGCCGAACGGGCCGAGGTCTGGGCCCTGTTGAGGTCGGTCACCGAGTCCGGGACCACGGTGGTGGCGGTGTGCAGCGAGGCCCCCGAAGGCGCCGTGGTGGTGTCCACGCGGCAGAACGACAGCAACGACGGCACAGCACGGAACGACGACGAGGAGACGGCCGATGCGCTCGCCGAAGCTGGCCACGCTTGAGCTCAGGCGGTTCGGCAGGGGGAGGCTCCCGCGCGCGGCACTGGTTTCGCTCCTGCTGCTGCCGCTGCTGTACGGCGCGCTGTACCTGTGGTCGTTCTGGGACCCGTACGGCCGCCTCGACCGCGTCCCCGTGGCGCTGGTGAACGACGACAAGGGGGCGACCGCCGGCGGAGAGACGCTCATGGCGGGCGCCGACATCGCCGAGAAGCTGCTGGACAGCGATGTCTTCGACTGGCGCGAGGTGAGCGCCGAGGAGGCCCGTGAGGGCGTCGAGGACGGCACGTACTACCTGTCGCTGACCATGCCGTCGGACTTCAGCGAGCGGATCGCGTCCAGCTCCGGGGACTCCCCCGAGACGGGCGCCCTCCAGGTTCGTACGAACGACGCGAACAACTACGTCGTCGGGCAGATCTCCCGGACGGTGTTCTCGGAGGTGCGCACGGCCGCGTCCACGAAGGCGTCGCGGTCCTTCCTGGACCGGATCTTCATCTCGTTCTCCGGCATCCACGCCGAGACGGAGAAGGCCGCGAAGGGCGCCGACGACCTCAAGGACGGCATCGGGAAGGCCGAGAAGGGCTCCGAGGACCTCGCGGACGGCCTGAAGGACGCCAAGGAGGGCAGCGGCGCGCTGTCGAGCGGCCTGAGCAGGCTCGGCCGCGGTGCCGACGCCTTGGAGCAGGGTTCCCGGCAGGTCGCGGACGGCACCCGGGCGCTCGCCGGGAAGGTGAGCGGGGTCGCGGACCAGGTACGTCCCCTCCTGAAGGACGACGGCCGGACGATCGCCGCCACCGCCACCCTGGTGGCCGACTCGGCCGGCGTCATCCGTGACCACCTCGACGCGTTCGTGAAGAGGGCCCCGGCCGCGGAGAGCGGCACCCGTACGGCGTCCGAGACGCTGAACGGTGTCTACACGAGGCGCTGCGAGCAGCAGCCCGTGCCCGATCCGGCCTGCGGCGACCTGAAGAAGGCACGGGACGCGGCCGCCGAGGCGGCGCGGCTCGCCGCGGACGTCAACACGGTGGTGCAGGACTACGACGGCGACATGAAGGCCCTCGACAAGGACCTGGCGACGCTCCAGCGGCAGGCCAGGGCCCTCGCCAAGGCGGCACCCCACCTCTCCGAGGACCTCGACGACGCCGTCTTCAAGGTGAACGCCCTCCACGAGGGCGCCGCGAAGGTCGCCAGGGGCGCGCGGGCGCTGCACACCGGTCTCGGTACGGCGCAGACGGGCGCGGCCGACCTCGACTCGGGTGTCGGCGAGCTGTCCTCGGGCGCCATCGATCTCACGGGCGGCATGTACAAGCTGTCCGACGGCTCCGGAAAGCTCGCCGGCGGGCTGCGCGACGGGGCGGAGCAGATCCCCGACTACGACCCGCAGGACCGCGACCAGCGAACCGAGGTGATGGCCGACCCGGTGCAGCTGGCCTCCAGGGACCTGCACAAGGCGCCCAACTACGGCACCGGTTTCGCCCCGTACTTCATCCCGCTGTCCCTGTGGGTGGGCGCGATGGTGGCGTACATGCTGATCCAGCCGCTCAACCGGCGTGCGCTCGCCACGGGCGCCTCGGCGTGGCGGATCGCGCTGGCGGGCTGGCTGCCCGTGGCCGCCCTGGGGGTGCTGCAGACGGTCGCCCTCATGGCGGTCCTCCACTGGGCCGTCGGTCTCGAGCCCGCGCGGGCGGCCGGGACGGTGGGCTTCCTGTTCCTGGTGACGGCGTGCTTCGCGGCGATCGTGCAGTGGCTGAACGCGCGCTTCGGGGCGGCGGGCCGGATCCTCGTTCTGGCCGTGCTGATGCTGCAGTTGACGTCGGCGGGCGGCACGTACCCCGTGCAGACCAGCCCGGACTTCTTCAACGCGATCCACCCCTTCCTGCCGATGAGTTACGTCGTGGAGGCTCTCAGGAGGCTCGTCACCGGCGGCGATCTGTCCCCGGTCCGGCAGGCGTGCGCCGTCCTCGCGGCCTTCACCGCGGGCGCGCTCGCGCTGACCGCCCTGTCGGCCCGCCGCAAACAGGTGTGGACCCTCGACCAGTTGCATCCGGAGCTGAGTCTGTGACGGCGCGTGGCACCGGCTGCTGTGAGAATCAAGGCATGGAAAGCAGCACCGTCACGGGCGGCGGAAGCAGCCGTCGTGAGGCGACCCGGCAGAAGCTCTACGAGGCGGCCGTCACGCTGATCGCGGAACAGGGGTTCTCCGCCACCACGGTGGACGAGATCGCCGAGCGGGCCGGGGTCGCGAAGGGCACGGTCTACTACAACTTCGCCAGCAAATCCGTCCTCTTCGAGGAGTTGCTGCGACACGGAGTGGGACTCCTCACCGCCTCCCTACGGGAGGCGGCGGAGAAGACGGCGAAGGACGGCGGGGGGACGGTCGACGCCCTCGACGCGATGATCCGGGCCGGGCTCGTCTTCATAGAACGCTATCCGGCGTTCACGCAGCTGTACGTGGCCGAGCTGTGGCGCACCAACCGGGCCTGGCAGTCCACGCTGATGGTCGTCCGGCAGGAGGCGGTCGCCGTCGTCGAGGGCGTGCTGCGCGAGGGTGTGGAACGCGGTGAGCTGAGCAACGAGCTCGACGTTCCGCTGACCGCGGCCGCGTTGGTGGGCATGGTCCTGGTGGCGGCGCTGGACTGGCAGTCGTTCCAGCCGGAGCGGTCCCTGGACGACGTCCACTCGGCGTTGTCCCGGCTCCTCCAGGGGCGGGTGAGCGGCACGCGCTAGCCACTCGCACGGGTACCCGGTAACGACGAAAGCGCCGGTCCGATGTGGCCGCGTCCCCCGCGGGCCACCTCGAACCGGCGCTTCGCCGTACCTCGTACTCCCCCGTACCCCCGTGGTTTCCCCCGTACGGTCGCCCCCGGGTTTCCCCCCGTGCCTCGCTCCCGCCGACTCGTGGTGGCTCATCGGCGGAAGGAGCGGTCAAGGGCGGGAGCCGTTCCGCCGCCCCGTGTCGGCGGTGCCGGATCCGCGCCCCTTTCCGTGTCTCCACTCTCTCGTTCGCGCAGGTCGCGACCCATCCGCGCGCGTACTCAACTCATCGGCTAGGTACGGATACTCAGTCCTCCGCGCTCATCCTCAGAACACACCGTTGCCGACTGGTGACGATCGCGTCCGCTTCCGTACTCTGCGGGCCGAGGGCTTGGATCCCGCCCCCGCCGCCCCTACCCGTCCCATTCCTTGGGGGCTACCGC
>NZ_VMNX01000352.1 GCF_009377235.1 Streptomyces acidicola | reverse complement strand
GGGAGCGGCTGGGGCGGGAGACTGGGGCGGAGCCGCCGGATCTCACGAGGAGCCGGCTGCCGGTCGCATGCCCCGGCAGCCCGCCCCGGTCCGCGTCGCCGCTGAACCCCTCGCCGGACCGCTCAGCGCTTGGCGTACTCGCGGAAGCCGCGCCCCGTCTTGCGGCCGAGGCAGCCCGCGGCCACCAGGTGCTCCAGGAGCGGCGCCGGGGCCAGGCCAGGGTCACGGAACTCGCGGTGCAGGACCCGCTCGATGGCCAGCGAGACATCGAGGCCGACCACGTCGAGCAGTTCGAACGGGCCCATCGGGTAACCGCCGCCCAGCTTCATGGCCGCGTCGATGTCGTCCAGCGACGCGTAGTGCTCCTGGACCATCTTGACCGCGTTGTTCAGGTACGGGAACAGCAGGGCGTTCACGATGAACCCGGCGCGGTCGCCGCAGTCCACCGGGTGCTTGCGGACGGCCGTGCACAGCTCGCGGACCGTGGCGTGCACGTCGTCCCCGGTCAGCACCGTGCGGACCACCTCGACGAGCTTCATCGCGGGCGCCGGGTTGAAGAAGTGCATGCCGATCACGTCCTGCGGCCGCGAGGTGGTGCGTGCACAGGCCACGACCGGCAGCGAGGAGGTCGTGGTGGCGAGGATCGCGCCCGGCTTGCAGACCTTGTCGAGGGTCGCGAACAGTTGCCGCTTGACCTCCAGGTCCTCCGCGACGGCCTCCAGCGCGAGGTCGACGTCCGCGAACGCGTCGCACGATCCGGCCGGGGTGATCCGGTCCAGCGTCTCGGCGGCCGCCTCGACCGTCATGCGTCCCTTGTCGACAGAGCGCGAAAGCGACTTGCCGATACGAGCCTTGGCGGTCCCCGCCTTCTCCTCGCTGCGTGCGGCGAGCACGACCTCGTACCCCGCCTTCGCGAACACCTCGGCGATCCCGGACGCCATGGTCCCGGAGCCCGCGACGCCGACGGCACGGACGCTGCGGCCGGGGACCGCGGGCCCGCCGGACAGCGGCGTCAGCGCGTCCCGCACGACGGCTGCGCTGCCGGGCGCCTCGTATGTGTAGAAGCCGCGCCCCGACTTGCGGCCGGTCAGGCCCGCCTCGCTGAGCTGCTTGAGGATGGGGGCGGGCGCGTGCAGCCGGTCGCGCGACGCGCTGTACATGGCCTCCAGGACCGTACGGGCCGTGTCGACGCCGATCAGGTCGAGCAGCGCCAGCGGGCCCATCGGCAGCCCGCAGCCGAGCCGCATCGCCGCGTCGATGTCCTCGCGGGTGGCGTACTTGGCCTCGTACATCGCGGCGGCCTGGTTGAGGTAGCCGAACAGCAGCCCGTCGGCGACGAACCCGGGACGGTCACCGACCGCCACCGGCTCCTTGCCCAGCTCGATGGCCAGGTCCGTGACGGAGGCGACGGCCTGGGGTGCGGTGAGCACGGAGGAGACGATCTCGACGAGCTTCATCGCGGGCGCCGGGTTGAAGAAGTGCAGCCCGAGCACGCGCTCGGGGCGCGCCGAGTCGGCGGCCAGACGCGTGACCGAGAGCGCGTTGGTGCCGGTCGCGAGCACGGTCTCTGGGCGGACGACGGCGTCCAGCTCGCGGAAGACCTGCTGCTTGATCTCGTACGACTCCGGGGTCACCTCGATGACCAGGTCGGCGTCGGCCGCGGCCTGGAGGCCGGTGAACGTGCGGAAGCGGGCGAGGACGTCGCCGCGCTCCTGCTCGGTGATCCGGCCGCGCGCCACGGCGCGGGCGGTCGAGGTCTCCAGGGCGGCGACGGCCTTAGCGGCCTGCGCCTCGCTGATGTCGATCCCGATGACCTCGCGGCCGGCCCGGGCCAGGACCTCGGCGATACCGGTGCCCATGGTGCCGAGACCGACTACGGCAATGGTCCTGAGCGGGGACAGGGATTTGTCGGACAGGGGAGCGGCCATCGCGGACTCCAGAAGTGAGGGTGACGACTGGGAGTGCGCCCGGCTGCGCCGAAGAGCGCACCGGGTGCGGAAAGGAGTGCGGTGTGCGGGTGTTGCCGGGCTACGAGCGCACACGCCCGGTGCCGTCGCCAGGGGCGTGCACACGCCCGGCGAACGGTGATGACCGACCGGCCCTGTCCCCAAGCCGAGTCGCACTGAGGTACCCGAAGTACCGAACCGACTGCTCTCGTAGTGGCTGCGTCACCAGGCCATCACGAGCAGGTACACGAGCGGGTAGCTCGCTCGTCTGAGCTTAACCCGCGAGTAACGAGCGCGCCAGTCCCCGTGTTTGTGATGTACGTCCCCGGCGGGGCCGTGGCAACCGTACCCTCGGTGCCATGGACGAGGAGTTGCGATCACTCACGGAACGCTTACGTCACGAGTCGGGAGCCCCGGCCGGCTACGAGCGGCTCATGGCGACCAGCGACCTCGACGAACTGGCCGGTGTGCTCACCGCGCCCGGGCGGCCGCTGTGGGCACGGGAGTTGGCCGCCTTCCGGCTCGGCCTCGCCGGGGACCGGCGTGCCTTCGAGACCCTCGTCCTGTTGCTCAACCACCGCGACCCGCCGCGCTGCGCCTCCGCCGCGTACGCCCTGGCCCGGCTGGGCGATCCGCGCACCGCCCGCGCGGCCGCCGCGCTCGCCACCAACGAACTCCGCGTCGCCTACGCCCTGCACCCCGTACGCCTCCTGGTGGCGCTGCGCGCTCCCGAGGCCGTGCCCGCCCTGATCACCACGCTGGCGCGGCGGCTGCGGCCGCATGATCCGTACCGCCTGGTCGCCCTCGCCTGTGTGGAGGGGCTGGGTGCGCTGGGGGACGAGCGGGCCCGTCCTCTGCTCAACGAGGCGCTCGCCCAGCCCGCTCTCGCGGAGGCGGCGGCCGGAGCGCTGAAGCGACTGCCCAAGCTGTGAGGCGTCAGGCGGGAGCCATGTCCCCGAGCGCACGCACGTAACGCACCTCGGGCACCGCCACCCCGTCCACCTCGAAGGGCTCCTCGGCGCCGTCCGGGGCGAAGCCGTGGCCCTCGTAGAAGCGGCGGGCGCGGGCGTTGTCCTTCAGCACCCAGAGCAGCATCCGCTCGTGCCCGGCGGTGGCGCACCGCTGGGCCGACTCACGGAGCAGCGCGTGGCCCACGCCGGTCGAGAAGTGGCCGGGCCGCACATAGACGGCGTACAACTCGGCGTCGTCGGTACGGACTTCACCCTCCCGGTACGGCCCGTGGCAGGCCCAGCCGACGAGCTCGCCGTGCCGCTCCGCGACCAGGTTCACGACCTCTCCGTTGCCCTTCTCCAGGTGACCGCGCCGCCGTTCGGCGTCCGCGTCCACGTCGAGCCGGTCGAGGTACGCCTGCGGGATCATCCCCGCGTACGCGGTCCGCCAGCCGCCGATCCGGATCTCGGCCACGGAACGACAGTCGGCCAGGGTCATCTCACGGATGCGGAGTCGGGAGAGTCGATCTTCCATGACGGCACCCTAGGTGGGCACCAGGGCCGCGCGCCCGTCGATTGTTGCGGGTTGGCCTCGAGGGTCTCAGCCGCGGAAGCCGAGCAGCCTGTGCAGTGCCGCACCCCGCGAGGACGAGGGTGCCGCCTTCGCGGTCAGCGGTTTCGGGTCGGGCAGCCGCTTGCACACCGCGTCGGCCCCGCCCCCGCCCCGCGGCACCGTGCCGTCGGTCAGATACGCCGCCAGATGCTTGTCGAGGCAGGTGTTCCCGCTGAGCGTGACCCCGTGGTTGCCGCCGCCCTGCTCCACCACCAGGCTGGAGCCGCGCAGCAGACGGTGGACCGCGACGCCGCCCTCGTACGGGGTGGCCGCGTCGTCCGTCGCCTGGAAGAGCAGCACCGGCGGCGCGGCGGCGTTGGAGACGTCGACCGGCTGCGACGCGCTCGTCGGCCAGAACGCGCACGGTGCGTTGTACCAGGCGTTGTTCCAGGTCATGAACGGTGCCTTCGCGTACGTGTCCCAGTTGTCCCTGCGCCACTGACCCCAGTCGCGCGGCCAGGCCACGTCGGCGCACTGCACGGCGGAGTAGACGCTGTAGCCGTTGTCGCCCGCAGCGTCGACGGCGCCGAAGTTCTCGTAGGCCGCGACCAGCGGGTCGTCGTTCTTGGCGTTCACATAGGCCGCGAACGCCTCGGCGAGGTAGGGCCAGTAGCCGTTGTAGTAGCCGCCCGGGAGGAAGGTGTCCTCCAGCTCCGAGGCACCCACCCTGCCGTCCGCGGGCTTCTTGGCGAGGGCCCCGCGCATGGCGTACCACTTGGCCTCCACCTTCGCCGGATCGGTGCCCAGCTTGTACTTCGCGTCGTGCCGCGCGACCCACGCCGTGAACGCGAGGTGGCGATCGTTGAACGCGTGGTCCTGCTGGATGTTGTCGCCGTACCAGACGCCCGTGGGGTCGACGACCGAGTCCAGCACCGCACGGCGCACGCGGTCCGGGTAGAGCTTCGCGTAGACGACGCCCAGATAGGTGCCGTACGAGTACCCGAAGTAGTTGATCTTCTTGGCCCCGAGCGCCTGCCGGATCGCGTCCATGTCCTTGACCATGCTGACCGTGCCGATGTGCGGCAGCAGGTCCGCGTGTTTGGCGGCGCACGCCTTGGCGAAGGCAGCGGCACGGTCGAGGTTGGCCTTCTCGACGGCCGGAGTGGACGGCAGGGAGTCGGGCCGCACCGGCGCGAAGTGCCCCGGCCGGCAGTTCAGGGCGGGTCTGCTGGCGCCGACGCCGCGCGGGTCGAAGCCGATGACGTCGTACTGCGCCGCCACCTTCGGGGGCAGTGCGGACGCGACGAATCCGGCCAGCGTGAGACCGCTGCCGCCGGGCCCGCCGGGGTTGACCAGCAGCGGGCCCTGGTACCTCTTCGCCGTGTGCGGGACACGCGAGAGGGCGAGCGTGATCTGCCTGCCGCGCGGGTTCGCGTGGTCGAGCGGCACCTTCAGGGACGCGCACTGGAGCGTCGGGTAGTCGCTCGTCCCGCACTTCCTCCAGGACGGCTTCGCGGGCGGAGCGTCGATCGCGGTGCGCGGCCCGGATACGGTGCCCGCGCTCGCGTCGGCCGGGACCCCTGTGACCATTCCGGCCACCACGACGGCGGCACCGCACAGAGCAACTGCGGGCTTCTTCATTGCCGGGCTCCCGGGACGCAGGACGTGAGCCGTGCGCTCCACGGCCCTCGTCGCATCGTTCCGGGGCCGAAGCCCGGAAGAACGCGTTCCGCCCACACTTGACCCGAACGGGCCGGGAGAAGCACCCGGACGCTCTTCTCCGCTCCGCCTACTTGTCCGCCGCGGTCAGAGCAGCGTCAACTGGGTCACCGTCGGCTCCGCCCGCAGCTCGGGTGCCTCGGGCTCGGGTGCCGGAATCCTGCGCGGCAGTCCCGCGCGTGTGGGGCCCATGCCGTACTCCTGGGCCAGTTCGTGAACCTGACCGGTGATCCGGCGCTGGTACCACTTCGGGGCGTAGGCGCCCTCCGCGTACAGCCGCTCGTAACGCCGTACGAGATGCGGGTGGTTGCGCTCCAGCCAGGCCATGAACCACTCCCGGGCGCCGGGCCGCAGATGCAGCACCAGAGGTGTCACGGAGGTGGCCCCGGAGGCTGCGATCGCCCGTACGGTGGCCCGGAGTTGGGCCGGGTCGTCGCTCAGGAACGGGATCACCGGGGCCATCAGGACACCGCAGCCGATGCCGTGGCCGGTGAGGGTGCGCACCACGTCCAGGCGGCGCTCCGGGGCGGGCGTGCCCGGTTCGACGGTGCGCCACAGCTCGTGGTCGGTGAAGCCGACGGAGACGGAGATACCGACCTCGGTGACCTCGGACGCCCGCCTCAGCAAGTCGAGGTCGCGCAGGATCAGCGTGCCCTTGGTGAGGATCGAGAAGGGGTTCGCGTGGTCGCGCAGGGCGGAGATGATGCCGGGCATCAGCCCGTAGCGGCCCTCCGCGCGCTGGTAGCAGTCGACGTTGGTGCCCATCGCTATGTGGTCGCCGTGCCAGCGGGGTGAGGCGAGGTGGCGGCGCAGCAGCTCGGGGGCGTTGACCTTCACGACGATCTGCGAGTCGAAGCCGAGGCCCGTGTCGAGGTCCAGGTAGCTGTGGGTCTTGCGCGCGAAACAGTAGACACACGCGTGCGTGCAGCCCCGGTACGGATTCACCGTCCACTCGAAGGGCATGCGGGAGGCCCCCGGCACCCGGTTCACGATCGACTTCGCCCGGATCTCGTGGAACGTCACGCCGCGGAACTCCGGCGTGTCGAAGGTACGGGTGGTCACCGCGTCCGCGCCGAACAGGGCGGCGTCCCGGGCCCGGGTGGGGTTCTCGGCCAGTTGGTCCCAGCGCATGGGCACCTCCTCGGTAGCACTGGGCACAGAATAGAACACACGTTCCCTTGATCGTGCGAACCCATTTTCGAATATCGGGTGAAGGTCTCCTCCGGCCCTGTCCGCGGGCGTCGTTCGAGTCCCGTTGGCGGACCCCGATTTGGGCGCCTCGGCCGCCTGATGGTTGGCTTTCCTCCAACCCGTGCAACACCAAGGTGCTGGAGGAAGTGCAATGGCGCAGGTCGAGGCCACCACGGAGCGAGTCGTCGCGGCGGACGCGGAGACGGTGTTCGACACCATCGCCGACTACAGCGACACCCGCGCGAAGCTGCTGCCCGAGCACTTCAGCGAGTACGAGGTGCGTGAGGGCGGCGACGGCGAGGGCACCCTCGTCCACTGGAGGCTCCAGGCCACCAGCAAGCGCGTCCGCGACTGCCTCCTGGAGGTCACCGAGCCCACCGACGGCGAGCTCGTCGAGAAGGACCGCAACTCCTCCATGGTCACGACCTGGCGGGTCACGCCGGCCGGGGAGGGCAAGTCCCGGGTCGTGGTCACCACCGTCTGGAACGGTGCGGGTGGGATCGGCGGCTTCTTCGAGAGGACCTTCGCGCCCAAGGGACTGGCTCGCATCTACGACCTGGTTCTGGCGAAGCTGGCGGCCGAGGTCGAGAAGTAGGGGTTCCCTCCGGGGGTTGGGCCGGGTGCGTCTGCCGGGTTCTGTCTGTGGTCGGGTGCGGGTTCGCTGTGGCTGGTCGCGCAGTTCCCCGCGCCCCTTGGCAGGGGCTCTTACCAGGCGAAGGCCTCCGGAGACGGGCCCGGGCCCGGGAAGATCTCGTCCAGTGCGGTCAGCAGCTCCGCGGACAGCTCCAGCTCGGA
>NZ_VMNX01000351.1 GCF_009377235.1 Streptomyces acidicola | reverse complement strand
CCGGTGGGTTCGCCGGGTCGATGCCGATCGAGGGGGCGACGAGTTCCAGCTCCCGGAGCAGGGAATGGGAGGAGCCCAGGGGGCCGCCGCCGGCCAGCAGCTCGTCGCTGGCGAGGGGGTGCGGGAAGTCCACGGGCACGTACGCGCCCGCGTGGTCGTAGTGCCAGACCAGGTGCGACTGCTGGGCCGTCGTCTCGAACATCTCCAGCAACTGTTCGTAGTCGCCGCCCAGTTCGTCCACCGGGTTCACCGCGAGCCCGCACACCTGGAGCAGGTACGCCCGCCGCAGGAAGTGCAGCGCGTCGTAGTCGAAGCCCGCGACCGGGGCCACGTCACCGGACAGGCCCGGCATGTACTGGTACACCGGCACCGGTGGCAGCCCGGCCTCGCCGAGCACCTTGTTGTAGAGCGCGAGCTCCTCGGCGAAGGGGTTGTCGGGGGTGTGGCACAACACGTCGACGAGCGGGACCAGCCACAGGTCACAGGCCAACAGAAAACTCCTCGCGTAATGGACGAGTACGGACGAGTAGCGGAAGACAGCAGGGCAGTCATTTCGGCGGGACGCGCAATTCGGTGCACAGTGTGCACAGTGGTCAGGGAAGCGTAATGGGTGGGGGCTGCGAAGACCCCCCTTGTGTCAGCCCTCTTCGTGCAGGTCCCATACCCATACCCCGCCGACCCACTTCCCCGGTCGGCCCACCAGCTTTTCCACGGCTTCGCGCAACTGCGCGTCGTATCCCTGTGGGGCCAGCACGAGCGCGCCCGCCTTCCAGTACGCGAAGTCCTTGCGTGCCTGGGCCCGCCAGTTGTCGCCGATCTCGGGTACGACGCCCGAGTACCGCACGTCGTAGAGCAGGTTCGAGGTGTAGCGGGGCGAGGCTCCGTAGATGCCGATGCGCTCCTCGCCGTACGGGCCGTTGAAGTAGCCGCCGGGCATACGGAACTCCAGGTGCGCCGCGGTCTGCCAGTGCAGGGCCTCCGCGTTGCCCGGGTCGGGCAGCGGCACCGGTACGAGGGTCTCGCCCTTTTTGACGTCGACGTACGACTTCCACATGCCGTCGGCGATGAAGGCCGGTACGTCGGGCCGCTCCACCGACTTCAGTGGGGCGGGGACGATCGGGATCAGGGCGGCCGCGACCGCCGTGAGGCCCACGAACTGGGTGCCGATGTGCGGGGACTTGACCAGGGCGTCGATCCCGAGCGCCAGCAGGATGCCCAGCACGGGTGCGCAGATCATGGCCACGCGGCCCTCGATGACCGACTCGAACAGGGGTTTGTCCGACAGCAGCGCCCATGGGCCCGGTATCACCGTGTCCGTCAGCGGGATGGGGATCTTCGGGCCCAGGGACAGCAGCGCCGCGACGACTCCCGTGAAGGCCAGCGCCTTGACGACGGTCCGCTCCCACAGGCCGATGACGATCGCGAAGGCCAGGGCGGCCAGCGGCCAGCCGTAGAAGGCGTTCTGCTCGGTGGGGTTGAGGGACAGGGCGCTCGCCGTCGCCTCGTTGCCCGCGACCAGGGAGCGTTCCGCGAACGAGAACAGTGCGAGGGGGCTGTTGCCCGCGTTGTCGCCGTGCAGGACGCTCTTGTAGCTCTGCGGGCCGAAGAACTGCCAGGCCAGCGGGAAGGCGACCAGGGGGAGACAGAGCAGAAGGGCCACCCCGAGGCCCTTGGACAGGGGCCGCCAGGACTCCTTCGCCACGTCCCGCCGGGCCACCGCGTACGCGACCGCGAACAGCAGCATCCCCATCGCCGCGAGCAGCAGCGGCTCCTCGCCCAGGAAGATCTGGTACGTCGCCATCAGGCCGAGCACGATGCCGTCCCGGCGGACCCGGGTGCCCTCGCACAGCCGCAACGCCCGGTCGATGATCAGCGGCATCATGAACAGGACGATGAAGTTCGGGTGCGCGTTGGCGTGGCTGACCATCGGTGGGGCGAAGGTCGCGAGAGCGGCGCCGGTGAAGGCCGCGGCCCGGTTACGTACGACGCGGCGGACGATCAGCCAGTACCAGGCCGCCGCTGTGGCGGTCAGGCCCAGCGTCATCGCCAGGCCCAGGGAGATGGCCGGGCCGAGGGTGAGGGTGATCGGGGTGAAGGGGACGGAGACGCCCAGCATGACCGTGTTGGCCATGAGGTTCACGCCGTCGGGGAAGCCCTGGAGGGTGGTGAAGAGCGGGTTGCGGAGATGGACGACGTTGTCGGCCGTCACCGCGAAGAACCACTCCCACTGGTTCTGGTCCTGGAGGGAGTCCGGCAGATAGCGGTGGTTCGGGTCGATCCAGCGGCCGGAGTACAGGAGCACCGACATCAGCAGGAACGCGAGGACCGCGAGGAGGTCGGCGCGGCGGACCGAGCGGGCCTTGAGGGCGGTGAGTTCGCCCAGGACCCGGGCGTAGTCCCAGGGGCGGATCTTCGAGCCCGACTGGTGGGCCCAGCGGACCGGGACCTCGGCGACGGGCCAGCCGGAGCGGCGGAAGTACTGGAGTATCTCGATGTCGATGCCGAAGCCGTCGAGCCGGGAAGCGGCGAAGGCCTCGCGCGCCCGCTCGCCGTCGAACAGCTTGAAGCCGCACTGTGTGTCGCGGATGCCCGGCACCGCGAGGCCGCGTATGAGGAAGTTGCCGGCGCGGCCGAGGGCCTCGCGCACGGGGTGCTGGTGGCGTTCGATGGTGGCGCCCGGTGTGGCGCGCGAGCCGATCGCGGCCGACTGCCCGTCGGCGAGCGCCTTGTCGAGGTGCTCCAACTCCTCGATGGGGGCGGCCAGATCGGCGTCCGTGACGAGTACGCGGCGCCCGTACGAGGCGCAGACGCCGAGGCGCAGGGCGTGGCCCTTGCCGCGGTTGCGCGGGCTGGTGACCAACTGGATGCGGGGCTCGGCCTCGGTGGCGGCGGTGACGACGTCACGGGTGCCGTCGGTGGAGCCGTCGTCGACGACGATGACCTCCCATGTGGTGCCGTCGCCGGCTTCACGGAGGTGGCCGGTGATCGCGTCGAGGGCGCGGCCGAGCCTCTTCTCCTCGTTGTAGGCGGGTATGACGACCGAGAGGTCCACCTCGTGCGAGCGGGGCCCGCGGGTCTTGCCGCTCATCCGGCGGCCAGGCGTTCGACGAGGGCGAGGCAGTGGGTGTTGTGCCCGGTGACGATCTCGTGCGCGGCCTTCGCGTCGCCGCGGGCCAGGGCGTCGACGAGTTCGGTGTGCCGCGCCCAGAGGAGACCGCGCAGATCGGGCAGCCGCCGCAGGTGCTGGACCGCGCACACCCAGGCCTGTACGAGCAGCCGGTGCAGGAAGTCCGCGAGGTAGGGGTTGCCGAACAGGTCGCTCAACTCGCGCCAGAACCGCAGGTCGTAGCCGATGAGCACGGTCAGGTCGCCCGCGGTGGCGGCGCGCCGGGCCTCCTCGCCGCGACGGCGCACGCCGGCCAGCACGGTGGTGGTGCGGGAACCGGTGTCGTAGTCCTTGTCGGCGCGGAAGATGCCGCCGATGACCATGCTGCGGGCCTCGATCATCTCCCGGTAGTCGTCCAGGGAGTACTCGTGGACCTGGAAGCCGCGGTGCTGCACCGCGTCCAGCAGACCCTGGGCCGACAGGTCGACCAGTGCCTCGCGGACGGGTGTCGCGGAGACGCCGTACTGGTCGGCGATCTCCTTCACGGTGAACTCCTGCCCCGGCTGGAGCCGGCCTGCCAGCACCTCGTCGCGCAGCGCGTCCGCGAGCTGCTGCCGCAGGGTGCTGCGGGTCACGGTGCTGTTGCCGTTGCGGCTCGGCGTGCTGCCACCGGTGCCGGGCATGGTCGGGGCCCTCCCCTTTCGTGTACGGGTACGTGTTCGTGTGCGGTTACGTGTTCGTGTGGCGGTACGTACTTTTCTACGAGCACGCCACCTTACGCGTTCGGGGTTGCCGGGAGGTCGAACGGTGTGGGGGCCATGTCGGCTGTGTCATGGGCAAGTTCTTGAACGCTTGAGCATATTTCGGGGGAGTGGTCTGGGTCACATGAGCGGTCCTGTTGCACCCGCGGCCGTGGTGGACACGTAGGGGCAGACGCTACGGAAGGAAGCCATGCCCATCGATACCGAAGCCCAGTTCACGGAGGTGTACCGGGCTCACTACGAGGACGTGCTGCGGTTCGTGCGCCGTCGTGCCCACCCGATGAACGTCGACGACATCGTCGGAGAGACCTTCCTCACCGCGTGGCGCCGACGGCGCGAGCTCCCCGAGGACCCGCGGCCCTGGCTGTTCGGCACGGCACGCAAGGTGATGCTCAACGCGGGCCGCGGCATGCGCCGGCAGACCGCGCTCGTGGTGCACATCCAGCAGGTCTTCGAGACCGGCTCCCACGACCGGACGGTCGACGCCACGGCCCAGGTGGACAGCCGGATGGAGCTCGTCGCCGCCTGGAAGTCACTGCCGCCGGCCGACCAGGAGGTCCTCGCGCTGCACGTCTGGGAGGGACTCGCGGCCAAGGACGCGGCGAAGGTCCTCGGCTGCACCCGCGCCGCCTACGCCATGCGCCTCACCCGCGCCAAGCGGCGCCTCGCCGGACAGCTCACGTCCGCGCATTCCCCCTCCCCCGCCCTCGCCCCGACGCACTGAACAGGAACCCTCATGAACAACGACCTTCGTTCCCGTCTCGCCGAGCTCGACGCCGCCCCGCGCCGCGAACCGTCCGCCGCCGACATCGACCGTGAGGAGCGGCTGCTGCGGTCCGTCCTGAGCGACACCGGGCGGCCCGAGCGGTCGGCCGGTGCCGCGTTCCGCCGCCCGCTCGTGCGGCGTCTGGCGTTCACGGCGGCCGGCGGCGTGCTCGCCGCGGGCGCGGCCGCGGTGGCGGTGACGGCCGGCGGCCTGTTCGGCATCGGCGGCTCCGGACCGCTGTCCTCGGCGGAACTGGCCTCCTGGACCAGCACGCCCCACAGCCTGAACACCGCCAGTGGTGAAGGCTCCAAGGCCGAGAAGCAGTGCCTGGAGTTCACGAAGGACTTCGGCGACGCCGGGTCACGGCCCGAGATCAGCAACGCGGAGATCCGCGGATCCGTCGGCTCCATGATCATCACGCGGGCCGGTGACGCCACGTACTGCCTGATGGGTTCGGACGGCTCGGGCATCGGGATGGCCGTCTCCGACGTGGCGAAGCTCCCCGCCGACCAGATCGACCTGGACACCTACGGTTCCCGGGGCGAAGGCTCGGGACTGCTCAACTACGCGCTCGGGTCGGCGGGCTCCGACGTCAAGGAGATCACCCTCCAGGACCGCGGAAAGACCATCCACGCCCTGGTGCAGGACGGCCGGTGGACCGCCTGGTGGCCGAAGGGCCACCCCGAGGGCCTGATCACCGGCACGTTCACCCTCACCCTCAAGGACGGCACGACCCGGACGGTCGAAGGGGACGCACTGTGAACCAGGCGCCCGGCGACCGGCCCGGAGGGCCTCCCGCGGCAGGGCTTTCAGCAAGCCGCTGAGCGGCGCAGGCAGCGGAGCAGGACCACGAGGTGGGCGACATCCTCATCGGCCAGTCGGCAGCGCGGGCAGTCGCCCGGGTCGGGCACCCGGTGCTCGCAGGGCGCGGCGTCCTCGGCCCGGAACGCCTCCTGCGGCGCATGGCGAACGCGCTTGTCGCGCTCGGGGAGGGGCGGCACGGTCCGCTCTCGGTCCTCCTGTGACGGCGAAGGCGGCGGCGGTGACGGTGGAGCGGCGTCGACGACGTCCCGGATGTGCGCCTCCCGCTCCTCAGGTGTCGCGCGCCGCTCAAGGCCGGTGCGAGGAACGGCCGTTGTCTGGTGGCCAGTGCCGTGGCCGGGGATGTGGCCTGTGCCGTGGCCAGGGCTGCGGTGCGGCTTTTCCTTGATCATCGGTGCCTCCCGTCGTCTGGGTGCCTCCTGGCGGGTATCGGCTCGCGGACAGGGGGACCTGAGACACCGGAGCCCTGTGCGATTGGTGTGTTCGACCGGGCGGGGTCGGTGCGGCCGCGCCACTCCCCGCTGTTACGGAACCGTCGAAGCCGCCCACCTCACCTCCCCTGAACGCGGCACTATCCTCGGTCTGTTGCACACGCATGGGGGGAAGGTGGCGCGACGATGGAGAAGCTGGGCGCCGGGGATCCGCAGCGGATCGGTGCGTATCGGCTGCTCGCGCGGCTGGGCGCGGGCGGGATGGGGCACGTGTACCTGGCCCGGTCGGACCGGGGCCGTACCGTCGCCGTGAAGCTGGTCCGGCAGGAACTCGCCGAACAGGAGGAGTTCCGGGCGCGGTTCCGGCAGGAGGTGCAGGCCGCGCGACGGGTCGGTGGGTACTGGACCGCTCCGGTCCTCGACGCGGACACCGAGGCCACCATCCCCTGGGTGGCGACCGGGTACGTCGCCGGGCCGAGCCTCCAGAGCGTCGTCGGGCACGACCACGGGGCCCTGCCCGAGCGGTCCGTACGGATCCTCGCGGCGGGGCTCGCCCACGCGCTCAAGGACGTGCACGCCGCTGGGATCGTCCATCGCGATCTCAAGCCGTCCAACGTGCTGGTGACCATCGACGGGCCCCGTGTCATCGACTTCGGGATCGCCCGCGCCCTGGAGACGGTCACCGACGGCGGGCTGACGCGCACGGGCGCGCTCGTCGGATCGCCCGGGTTCATGGCGCCCGAGCAGGTGCGCGGGGACCGCATCACGCCCGCGTGCGACGTCTTCTGCCTGGGCTCCGTCCTCTCGTACGCCGCGACCGGCGCCCTCCCCTTCGGGAGCGCCAACTCGGGTGTGCACGCGCTGATGTTCCGCATCGCGCAGGAGGAACCCGACCTGGAGGCCCTGCCGGAGGGGCTCGCCGACCTCGTACGGGACTGCCTCCGCAAGGACCCCGCCGCCCGGCCCACGCTCGATCGGATCCTGGACCGCATAGGCGCCGAGGACAGCGTCCTGGACGGGCGCTCCCTCGACCCCTGGCTGCCGAGCGCCCTGGTCGCCCAACTCGGGCGGCACGCGGTGCGGTTGCTGGACACGGAGAACCCGGAGGAGACGGACGGAGAGGAGACGCGGGGACCGGGGACAGGCGGACCGGAGACCGGCGGTTCGGAGACCGGCGGATCGGAGGCGGGCGGATCGGAGGCGGGCCGGGGAGCGGCACCCGCCGCCTCACCCGTGCGTGGCGCGTCCCCCGAACACGCCCCGGCCTGTCTCTTA
>NZ_VMNX01000350.1 GCF_009377235.1 Streptomyces acidicola | reverse complement strand
CACCGGAACGTGGACGGAGGGACAACGGGCACCTCGACAACTGCATCGGTCATCGGAACTACCCGAGCATGCCCGTTGACCATGCTGCCGCACCGCGAAACTCCAAGATCCCCGACAGAGTCAAGCTTAGAGGCTGCGCGGATAGGGGCGGTTTCGGGGGCGTCGGCTTGGGCTGTTGTTGCAGCGGTGGGTGCTCCAGGCACGGCGGATGAGGCTGCGCACGGTACGCCTTCGAGTGGCCCTTGCTTGGAGGTGCTCGCTCCAAGTCAGCGCACGCTCATCGTCCGGTCGTGGCAATGGCCTGTCTGGACTCAGATGCTGCGATGAAGGCTTGTAGGAGAGGACGGTCGTCTCCTCGGCGGGTGGCCATCAAGATCCGGCTCACGGTAGGAGGCCCGTCGAGTTCGAGCCTGCGGGCGCCTGCGGGGAGCAGCGTCGTGACGCTGTAGGGGGCGATGCTGACGCCGAGGCCGGCCGCGACGAACATGATGATGGTGTGCCAGTTCGAGCACTCCTGCGCGACCTGGACGTCGACGCCGGCGTTCCGCAACGGCTGCGTGTTCAAGTCGAACGCGTGAGTTCCTGCTGAACGCGGGAACAGGATCAGCGGGTCAGCGGCCAGCGCCCTTGCTTCCACACGGTCACCCCTTGCCGCGGGGTGCTCTGTGGGGATGACGGCGACGAACCGTTCCGATGCCAGTAGAGAAAGTTCGATGGCGTCGCGCTCCTCGGCGTCCCGCACGATCCCGACGTCGGCCGTACCCCGCTCCAGGGCCGCCAGGACATCGGTGGTGAACCCGTCGTGAAGTTTGACCTGGACGTCCGGGCGGCGGCGGGAGAATGCACGGAGGTGTTCGCTGACGATCGCCGTGGCGGAGGTGATGAAGGCGACATCCAGACGGCCGGCCTCACCTCGGCCGACGCGCCCGGCCTCGTCGAGGTCGGCCGCCAGACGGCCCAGAAGGTTCCGGGCCCTTGGCTGGAACGCCGCTCCCGCCTCTGTGAGTCGAACACTTCGAGAGGTCCGCCGGAACAGCTCAACCCCGACGATCTTCTCAAGCTGCCTGATCTGCTGGGACAGGGCGGGCTGAGCGATGTGCAGCCGCTGGGCGGCGCGGCCGAAGTGCAGTTCCTCAGCCACAGCCAGAAAGTACCGCAGATGACGGAGCTCGATTCGCTGATCCATAGTTTGAGCTTATTGATAGAGGTCAAGGCGTGTATTGGACACATGGGTGAGTGAAGTCGGAGGCTACGGGAAGCCACACCGGAAAGGGAACCCTTCGCATGCCGCACACCTCTGCCCCGACCATGATCTCCTCGATCGGCTCACAGAGTGACGCAGACGCGTTCTACGCGCTGAACGAGGAGTGGATCTCGCGTCTGTTCACGCTGCAGGAAGAGGACCTGGCCGTTCTCGGAGATCCGTTCGGCCGCATCGTGGGCCCGGGCGGCGACGTACTCATGGCGCGCGAGCCGGGCAGCGGCACTGTAGTTGGGTGCGTCGCACTTCTGGCCTATCCGGACGCCGTGTTCGAGCTGGCGAAGATGGCCGTGGCTCCCGCCGCACAAGGACGCGGCATCGGCCGCCAACTCATAGCCGCAGCGATCGACCGCGCCCGGGCACTCGATGGGACCCGATTGTTCCTCGGCACGAACAGCATGCTGGCCCCCGCCCTTCACCTCTACGAGGACGCTGGGTTCGGCAGGATCACCCGCGACCGTCTCCCCGTGGCCGACTACTACGCCCGCGCCGACATCCTCATGGAACTGCAGTGATGGCGCTCTGTGATCACTGGGAGACCTGTGCCTGCGCTTCCCTCATGGCTGACCGAACCGCTTTGGGACCAATTCGCGACCCTGCTGCCGGTGCGGCCGGTCTACGATCCGGCCCACCCGCTGGGCTGCCACCGCCGCCGGGTCAGCGACCGGATCGTCTTCGACAAACTGCTGCAGGTGCTGCGTTTCGGCTGCTCCTACCAAGCCATCGCCGATTCCACCTGCTCAGCCACCACGATCCGAGGCCGTCGCGACGAGTGGATCCGGCTCGGCGCCTTCGCCCAGCTCAGGGAGATCGTCCTGAACGCCTACGACCGAATCGTCGGTCTCGTGCTGGAGCAGATCGCCATCGACGGGTCGATCACAAAGGCCGCCGGAGGCGGGGAAGCCGCCGGACGTTCGCCCGTCGACCGAGGCAAACGCGGGATGAAACGCTCAGCCATGACGGATGGTTACGGCATCCCCCTGGACCGAGTCCTGGCCGGGGCCAACTGCCACGACTCCCCGTTGCTCGCTCCCACCCTGGACCTCCTGAACGACCTCGGCCCGCTGCCCGACGACATCACCGTGCACCTGGATGCCGGCCACGACTCGGCCAAAACACGTTCAGTCCTCGACGAACGCGGCCTCCGCGGCCAGATCGCCCACAAAGGCGAGAAGGCGCCGTTGCAGGCCACTCAGCGCTGGCACGTCGAGCGCACCCACGCCTGGCAGAACGCCTTCCATCGGCTCGCCCGCTGCTACAAACGCCGTCTCCACGTCATCAACGCCTTCTTTGACCTCGCAGACGCCGTCATCACCGTACGTAGCCTCATCCGCCGCGCCTGGACCACTCACCGCTGGAACAACCGCCCAATCCGACGCCCCTGAAACTGCCCTATCCGTGCAGCCTCTAAGCATGTGGAAGAGTTCGAGTTCGACTGCTGGAACTGCTGGGAGACCAACTCCATCAAGGGCCGCCCCAAGGGTTTCTGGACGACCACGCACTACGCACTGCCCGGCGAGTGGACGTGCTGGTCCTGCGGAGCGCTCAACAGCACGCCCGACGACTGAATCAGACACCTGACATGTCATGCTGCGGCGCGTGAGCAGATGGTCGATCGTTCACGCACCAGGTCGATGGCGATTGTTGAAAATGACTCTGGCCGCAGTTGTGTGAAAGCCGTGAGATCGACGCTCCTCAGGGCTGCATGTTGAGCTCGGAGAGGCCAGTCCGGACAGCAGCCGCAGTGTTGTCGAGTTCGTGCCTGTCCCGTGCTCGCCAGCGCGCGTCGATCCGAAATCCGTCATCAGCGAATCGGGGGAAGACATGCAGGTGCACGTGGAACACTTCCTGGACGGCGGCTTCGCCGTCAGCGAGGAACAGGCGAACGGAGGCCGCGTCGACGGCCGCCGAGGTCCAGTCCACCTCGCCCCGGGCCCCGAGTTCGTCCAGCACCGCCCGGTGCAGCCGACGCCACAGGCCGGCCTCGGTCCACACCGTGAAGCGGCGATGCGCGGTGGCGGGCGACGTGCCGAACGGCGGCGGCAGACGCCGCCAGGCACAGCCGCTGGTCAGCGCGCACACCACTGCCGTGAACACGCCTGCTCGTCACACGGAACGGTCCCACCACCTTGCGGACGAGCAGCGAACGACTGCAGCAACGGGCGGCCAGCTCCCAGAGTTCATCAGGAACCAGACGCTTCGATAGATCAGCACCCACGACCGGCATCATGCCGCACGAACATCAAGTCACGTGGGACAACCTCTAAGCCTTGATTGGTGCGGCCGACCTGGCGGTCTGCTCGATCTTCGCGCAGTAGGCTGCACGGGCTTCCTCGTCGATCTGCTTCTCGAGTTCGGCGCGCAACCCGGTCCGGCCGTCGAGGCCCTCGCGCAGGATATCGGCGTGCCCGGCATGCCGGATGGACTCGCCGAGGACATGGACCATGATGGCGAACAGGTTCGTGTCGGCATAAGGCTCCGGCCACCACGGCACGTGGCCGGGGGCGTCGAGGGGAAGCTCGTTGATCGTCGCGTCCGAGTGTTCCCACGTGCGCCGGTAGAACCCGATGACCTGATCGCGGGTCTCGTCCTCGGTCGCCCACAGATCGCTGCCGTTGGAGTCCTGCCACCGGGGCAGCGGTTCCGGGGAAGGGCGGTCGAAAACCTCGCCGAAGTACCTGACCTCGACGGTGGCCACGTGTTTGACCAGGCCGAGGAGGTTGGTCCCGGTCGCTGTCAAAGGTCGGCGGGCGTCGTATTCGGACAAGCCGTCGAGTTTCCAGAGCAGCGCCTTGCGGTCCCGCCGCAGTCTCCCGTGCAGGTTGTCTTTCGCGAATTCATCGATCATGCGGCAGGAGCCTGCCATGGGCTGCTCGTGGTCTCAAGATCCCGTACGGTGAGCCCAGATCGCGCACCGATGAGTTTCCCGCGCCGCGCTGGTCTATACGCCGGACACCCACGGACGGAAGGCTGCGCCATGCGGAAACTGATCTACGGCATGAATCTGACCCTGGACGGCTACATCGCCGCGGCCGGCGACGACATCGGATGGAGCGGTCCGCCGAACCACGAGCTGTTCCGGTGGTGGCTCGACCACGAGCAGGCGAGCGGCCTGTCGCTGTATGGGCGCAAGCTGTGGGAGACGATGAGCTCCTACTGGCCGACCGGCGACCAGCAGCCGGGCGCCACCCCGGCGGAGATCGAGTTCGCGCGGAACTGGCGGGACACGCCGAAGGTGGTGTTCTCCTCGACGATCGACAAGGTCGACTGGAACACCCGCCTGGTCACCGGCGACGCGATCGCCGAGATCACCCGGCTCAAGGCCGAGGACGGCGGCCCAATGAACATCGGCGGCGCAACGCTCGCCGGGGCGGCCATGCGCGCCGGGCTGATCGACGAGTACGCGATCGTCGCCCATCCGGTCCTGGTGGGCAGCGGCACGCCGTTCTTCACCGCGCTGGACAGCTGGGTGAACCTGAACCTGGTGGAGACGCGGACGTTTCCCGGCGGCGTGGTCCTGACCAGGTACGAGACAAGGCGCTGAGCAGCTTCCCGCTGTCTCACGACTTGGATGGGTGTTTCCTCTCACCGTCGTGGCATTTCCTCAGGCGGGATCTTCTGGGCGGCTGCGGCGACTTGTTTCCCGAATCGGGTCAGTTTCATGGCCGCACCGCGTTCGGCTCGTTCGAAGAGGGGTGTCCGAGGTCCGCTTCGAGTCGGTTGAGCTGGATCGCCAGGGTCGAGTGGTGGATGCCGAGGTCTCGGGCTGCTTCGGTGAGGGTGGGATGGGATTGGGCTGCCAGGCAGCGCGAGAGCCGCTGTCGTGCGTATGGGCCGGTGAAGGCTTTGCGGAGGATGGAGGGAAGAGCCTCGGCTTCGTCAGCGGCGCGTAGGGCGGTCTGGTGGCTGGCTCCGCCGCATGGCCGGAGGGGGATGTTAAGTCGGTCGAGGTGGCCGACAGGGTGACCCAGGTGGAGGCTGCGACCACGGCCAGGCGGGCGGCCTGCCCAGACTGCGGGCGCTGGTCGGGGCGAATACGCGGCTCCTACCTGCGATTCCCCGTGATCCTGCACCTTGGCCTACGCGGCATCCTGGCCCGGATGCGGCGCAGGTCGTGGACCTCGCCGAGTGTGCCCCACTCGTCCCTTACTCAGGCGCGTGAGGGGCAGCAGCCGCGTGGCCTCGGGGTGGTTTGCTCATGCGCTGATCCAGTAGGCAACAGCCTTCCGAGCGCACGAGGCGGCGCTCCCGCGAGTGCAGCCGTACGCCTTCGGCGGGAAGCAGAGCGGGGACGGTTCCGAAGTGTGTCCGCAGAGCGGCACTGTGGCGTGGACGGGAACCGCGGCCGCGGGGGTCGGTGTTCTGCCGCTCGGGATCTGAGCGCCGGGTCGGACCGCCTGAACTGTCAGACCCGAGGTCTATGTTGTCGCCCATGACTCATGACTTGATCGGGCGGCTCAAGCCTTTTCGAGAGGAAGCGCTGCGGCGTGGCGTACCTCCCGAGGACGTCGAGCGGTGGATCGCCATGGCCCGCCCGTCCGGGACGCTCACCGCACACGGGACCGGACCATTCGTCGGCCGGTTCGGCGGCCCACTGATGCTGCCCGCCGACGTTCCCGCCCCCGCGTACCCTTTGCTCGCCACCCTCGACTGCGCCGCTCTGCCCGAGAAGTTAACGGGTGTTCCGCTACCTGTCGACGGCCGTCTGCTGCTCTTCGGATTCCCCGAGATGGCGTACTTCAGCGGTAACGACAGCGCCGGGAGCGTTCTGTACGTCCCCGCCGGGATGCCCGTCGAGAAGAGGGGGTCGGAGTTCTTCCCCGAGCATGGCGACGAGGAGGAGGTCGAGGTCGAGGTCGACGAGGAGATACTCGACATCTGCGAGCAGTACCCCCAGGATGAGCTGCGTCTGTCGGCCGACATCTCCCTGCCCTACCACTTCATTGGCCCCCCACCGGAACCCGGCCTGAAGATCGCTGAGTTCCCCGGCCATCCCCGCGCCTGGGATCTGGCCCAAGCCTGGTCCGACACGTGCGAGGACATCATCGTCGACGGTGCCCTGCGCATCGGCGGGTACGCCTCCCACGAGTGCACCGAGACGGATCCGATCACGGCCGCCGCTGAAGAGGCGATTCTGCTGCGTCAGCAAGCAGCGCGCTCAGGCGAACCCTTCGACTCCGAGGAACTGCCCGCGCCCGAGAACTGGGTGCTGCTCGCGCAGTGGGACGTCGATCTCCAAGGACGTGAAGGCGCCACCCTCCACTGGGTGATCCCATACCAGGACCTCGCCGAGCGGCGCTTCGACCGCGTCCATGTTTCGTTCTTCTGGAACCCCTGAGCCGCCCGCCTCAACATGTCGCTCCCCGGGTGGCAGCCGGACCGTCCTCCAACAGCCGAGGACATTACGGGCAAACAGTCCGCACCGCTCAGCAAACGAAACTCGCTGACAAATCGAAGCCACCTGAAAGTGTGTCAGAAATCTATTGCTGAGCCGGCTGGATTCGTTTTTGACCAGCTGGGTATGGATGAAACCCGGCTACGACCCCGGGGAGCGGGAATCAAGTGTTCACCCGACTTACCGCCAGTTTCTCGCAGATGGCTCGTCGGTGGTTGAGACAGAGCCAAGTGCCCGGCCTGATCAGGCCTGTTGGCAGGCGGGAACGGCCGAGTGGCCGCTGCGGCATTCAACCAACGCGCTCTGCCAGGTGCTGCCCACTTATCAACGCGCGTTGATTCCTCAGTAACCTCAAAAAAAGCTCAGGGATCCCCCGAGTAACCTGTAATGGCGGTGTGCGGCTCGCTAATCTCCGATTCGAAGGAGCAGCAGGTCACCGGTTGTCATCAGACGAGAGGTGCACATGCGAAACCGTCCGCGGCTCGCCAACAGACGCCCCACCACCCCCCACCAGG
>NZ_VMNX01000034.1 GCF_009377235.1 Streptomyces acidicola | reverse complement strand
CCTCCCATCCTCACGGCCACCCTCCGCCCCGGCCACGACGAACCCACGGCCCTGCTCACCGCGATCGCCCAACTGCACGTCGCGGGCCAGGACGTGGACTGGTCCGCGCTGCTGGGCCCGGGCCCCCGCGCCGACCTGCCGACCTACGCCTTCCAGCGCCGCCGCCACTGGCTCCCGCAGCAGCCGGCCGACGACGCCGGCATCCGGGCCGCCTCGACCGCGGCGGACGGCAGCGCGACCCCACCACAGTGGACCGACGGACCCTCCCTGCCGGAGACCGGTCCGTCCCCGGAACCCGACGAGCCCTCCGACCATCCTTACTGGCCGCGCATGCTGGCGGGCCGTACCGGCCGGGAGCAGTACCTGCTCGCGCTGGAGCTGGTCCGGGCCGAGGCCGCCGCCGTACTCGAACATCCCGGGCCGGACGCGGTCGACCCGCAGCGTTCCTTCCGCGACGCCGGCTTCGACTCAGTGACCGGCGTGGAGTACCGGGACCGTCTGCGGGAGCTCACCGGCCTGCCGCTGCCGGCCACCCTCGTCTTCGACCGGCCCACCCCCGCGGCCCTCACCGAGCACCTCCTCGCCGAGCTCACGCCCCACCGGCCGGAGGCGGCCTCCGCCGCCCTGTCGGCCCTCGAACGGCTGCGGGCGGCGCTGTCCGACGCACCGTTGGACCCCGTCACGGGCGACCGGCTCGCCGGCGGACTGCGCGAGCTGCTGTCCACCCTCGCGGGCGCCCCGGATGCCTCCGGCGGGCCGCACGCCGTGCCCGGCGACCTCACTGACCTCACCGAGAAGATCGGAACCGCCACCGATGACGAAATCTTCGCCCTCATCGACCACGAGTTCGACGCCTGAGCCAACGCCGGACCCCGCGGCGGAAAACGGGGCAGCCATGACAGAGGCCAGACTGCGGACCTACCTGAAACGGGCCACGACGGAGCTGTACCGGACCCGGCAGGAGCTCGCCGAGCTCCGCGACCAGGACCGCGAACCCATCGCGATCGTCGGCATGGCCTGCCGCTTCCCCGGCGGGGTGCGCGGCCCGGAAGACCTGTGGCGGCTCGTCGCCTCCGGCACCGACGCCATCTCGCCGTTCCCGGCGAACCGGAGCTGGCGGCTCGACGGGCTCGCCGACGCGGCCGGGGACACCGGCACCCCCGCACCCCAGGGCGGCTTCCTGCACGACGCCGACGAGTTCGACGCGGAGTTCTTCGGCATCAGCCCGCGCGAGGCCCTGGCCATGGACCCCCAGCAGCGGCTGCTCCTGGAGAGCGCCTGGGAGGCCATGGAGCACGCGGGCATCGACGCGACCGGACTACGGGAGAGCCGTACCGGCGTGTTCGCCGGAGTCACGGCACAGGAGTACGCGTCGCTGAGCCGGACCGGGCACGAGGGCGTGGAGGGCTACCTGCTGTCGGGGACCACCGCCAGCGTCGCCTCCGGACGCGTCGCCTACACCCTCGGGCTGCGCGGCCCCGCCCTCACCGTCGACACCGCCTGCTCGTCCTCGCTGGTCGCACTGCACCTCGCCTGCCGTTCACTGCGGGCCGGCGAGTGCGATCTCGCGCTCGCGGGCGGGGTCTGTGTGATGGCGACGCCGGGGATGTTCCTGGAGTTCACCCGGCAGCAGGGACTGGCCGCGGACGGTCGCTGCAAGCCGTTCGCGGCCGCCGCCGACGGCACCTCGTGGGCGGAGGGCGTCGGCCTGATCGTGTTGGAGCGGCTGTCGGCCGCCCGGCGGCGCGGCCACCGGATCCTGGCCGTCATCCGCGGTTCCGCCGTCAACCAGGACGGCGCCAGCAACGGGCTGACCGCCCCGAGCGGGCCGGCCCAGGAGCGGGTCGTGCGCGACGCGCTGCACTCGGCCGCGCTGCGGCCCGAGGACGTGGACGCCGTGGAGGCGCACGGCACGGGCACCCGGCTCGGCGACCCGATCGAGGCCGGCGCGCTGCTCGCTGTTTACGGCCGGGAGCGGCCCGCGGACCGCCCGCTGTTGCTCGGCTCGCTGAAGTCGAACATCGGGCACGCGCAGGCGGCCGCGGGGGTCGGCGGCGTCATCAAGACGGTGCAGGCCCTGCGCCACGAGCAGTTGCCGCGCACCCTGCACGTGGACGCGCCCACCCCGCACGTGGAGTGGCGGGAGGGCGGCGTACGGCTGCTCACCGAGGCCCGTCCGTGGCCACGCCGCGGCACACCGCGCCGGGCGGGCGTCTCGTCCTTCGGTATCAGCGGGACCAACGCGCACGTGATCCTCGAGGAGGCACCGGAGCCGGAACCGACGAGGTCGCCCACCTCACGGGAGCAGGCACCGGAGGCGGCCACCGCACAGGCGCCGGAATCGGACCACGCGACGGCGGCCACCGCACGGGAGCAGGCACCGGACCAGGCGAAGGCGGCCACCACACAGGAGCCGGAGCCGACCCCGGCCACGTCACCCACCGCACCGGCGCCGGAGCCGTTCCCCCTCCCGTGGCCCCTGTCCGCGCGCACCGCCCCGGCCCTGGCCCGGCAGGCGGCACGGCTCGCCGAGAACCTGGGCGAGGCACCGGCATCGGGGCCGGCCGACGCGGGCCATGCCCCGGACGGCACCCGGTCCACCGCACTCCCGCCCCGACCTGCCGACGTGGCGCACGCCCTGGTCGGAACCCGGGCCGCGCTGGAGCACCGTGCCGTGGTGCTCGCCGAGGATCTGGCCGGATTCCGCGCGCTGTTGTCCCGTCTGGCGCGCGGCGAGGACGTGCCGGGCGTGGTGCGAGGCCGGGCGAGGACCGGGCGCACGGTGTTCGTCTTCCCGGGGCAGGGCTCGCAGTGGGCGGGGATGGCGCGCGAACTGCTCGAGACGTCCCCGGTGTTCCGGGACCGCGTCCGGCAGTGCGCCGAGGCCCTCGCCCCGTACACCGACTGGTCACTGACCGACGTGCTCACCGAGGCGCCGAAAGCCCCTCCGCTCGACCGGGTCGACGTGGTGCAGCCCGCGCTGTGGGCGGTCATGGTGGCCCTGGCGGAGGTGTGGCGTGCCCACGGTGTGCAGCCCGACGCCGTCGTCGGGCACTCGCAGGGGGAGATCGCCGCCGCGTGCGTGGCGGGCGCCCTGTCGCTGTCGGACGCCGCGCGCGTGGTGGCTCTGCGCAGCCGCGCCCTGGTCCCGCTGGCGGGCACCGGTGGGATGGCGTCGGTGGCCCTGCCCGCCGACCGGGTGCGCGAGCGGCTCGCCGATCCCGACCTGGCCGGCCGGGTGCACCTCGCCGGGGTCAACGGCCCCGCGGCCACGGTGATCGCGGGCCCGGCGGCACTCCTGACGTCGCTGGTCGCCGAGTGGGACGCGGAAGGCGTGCACGCGCGCGTGGTCCCCGTCGACTACTCCTCGCACAGCCCGGACGTGGAGGCGCTGCGTCCGGAGGTGCTGGACCTGCTGGCCCCACTCGCCCCGCGCCGCCCCGAAATCCCCCTCTACTCGACGCTCACCGGCGGCCTGCTCGACGAGGCCACGCCGATGGACGCGGAGCACTGGTTCCGCGGCCTGCGCGCCCCCGTGCGGTTCCACGACGCGGTGACCGCCCTGATCGACACGGGCCACGACCTGTTCGTCGAGTGCAGTCCGCACCCGGTGCTCACCATCGCCGTCCAGGACGCCCTCGACGCCGCCGGAGTACCCGGCGCCGCCCTGGGCACCCTGAACCGCGGCGCCGGCGGCCGGCGCCGGCTACTGATCTCGCTCGCCGAGGGGTATGTGCGCGGCGCGCCCGTGGACTGGTCCACGCTGCTGCCCCCGGGACGGCCGGAGGCGGTGGAGCTGCCCACATACGCCTTCGAGCGCCGCCGCTACTGGCTGGAGCAGCCGTCGTCCGGCACCGATCCCGCCCGGCTCGGTGTGGCGGCGACCGGGCATCCGCTGCTGGGCGCCGCGGTCGAGTCGGCCGCCGACGAGGGCCTGTTGCTCACCGGGCGGATCTCGGCGGCCGAGCAGCCCTGGCTAGCCGACCACGTCGTGCACGAGTCGGTGCTCCTGTCGGGGACGACGCTGGTGGACTGCGCGCTGCACGCCGCCGACCGGCTCGGCGGGTTCGTGGACGACCTCGTCCTGGAGGCGCCCCTCGTGCTGTCCGTCGACGGCGCGGTGGACGTGCAGCTCGCCGCGGCCGGCCCCGACGCCGCAAGCCGTCGTACGTTCACCGTGCATTCCCGCCCCGCCGGGCTGGAGGACGCGACGGGCGCCCGGTGGACCCGCCATGCCTCGGGCACCCTCGCCCCGCTCGCCGATCCGGATCCGCCGGCGCCGGAGCAGTGGCCGCCGGCCGGAGCCGAAACGCTCGACGTCACCGACGTCTACGACCGTCTCGCCGCCGTCGGCTACCGGTACGGCCCGGCCTTCCGGAACCTGCGCGCCGCCTGGCGGCGGGAGCGGGAGCTGTACGCCGAGGTCCGGCTCGCCCCGGACACCGACCCGACCGGATTCGCCGTGCACCCGGCGCTGCTGGACGCGGCCTTGCACGCCCTGGTCGTGCACGCGCTGGACGCGGCGGAGGACGCGGAGAGCATCCTGCTGCCGTTCTCCTTCGCCGGAGTACGGGTGCACGCGGTGGAGGCGGACGAGGTGCGCGTCCGCGTGACGCCCACGGGGCCGCGACACGCCCGGCTGCTGCTCACCGACCGGTCCGGGGCGCCGGTCGTCACCGTCCAGGAAGTGTCGCTGCGCCCGACCTCGCGTGCCGCGCTGCGAGCGCAGGACGCCGTTTCGGCAGACGCCCTCTTCGAGGTGATCTGGCAACCGGTGCCCGCCGATGTGCCCGAACCGGCCGTGCGCTGGGCGGTGCTCGGTGCCGCCCACCCGCGGCTGCCGCAGGCCCCGGCCCACGCCGATCTGCCGACCCTGCTGTCGGCGCTCGACGAGCGGGACGCCGTACCCGATGTGCTGGTGGCCTTCTGGCCGCCCGGTCCGGCAGGGGCCGCGTCCGAGGGGGGCCGCGCGGCGGCGGCCGCCCATGAGGCCGCCCGGTCCGCGCTCGCGCTCGTCCAGGAGGTGCTGGCCGCGGACCGGCTGCGCTCGGTGCGGCTGCTGGTGGTGACCCGCGGCGCGGTCGCCACCGGTCCAGGGGAGCCCGGCCCGGATCTCACGGCCGCCACGGTGTGGGGGCTGCTGAGGAGCGCCCAGAGCGAGCATCCCGGCCGGTTCGTGCTCCTCGACTTGGACGCCGAGGGCGCCGACGAGGACGCGGACAGCGGGGCGGACCGGCTGGCCGTCGCCCTCATGACCGGGGAACCGCAGCTGGCGTGGCGCCGGGGCGCCTGGCACGCGCCCCGGCTGGCCCCGGTACCCGCGCGCCGCACCCTCACGCCGCCCCCGGACGGCAGCTGGCACCTGGACATCAGCACGAAGGGCACCCTGGACGGCCTCGCACTGGTCCCGGACGACCACGGCTCGCGGCCGCTCGGCGCGAGGGAGGTCCGGGTGGCGATGCGTGCGGCGGGCGTCAACTTCCGTGACGTCGTGGTGGCTCTGGACATGGTTCCGGGTCAGGAGGGCATGGGGCTGGAGGGCGCGGGTGTGGTCCTGGAGACGGGTGCCGGTGTGCGGGACCTGGCTCCCGGCGACCATGTCATGGGCCTGGTGCCGAGGAACGCGTTCGGCCCGGTGGCCGTCACGGACCGGCGGCTGCTGGCGCGGATCCCGCGGGGCTGGTCGTTCACACAGGCGGCCGCGGTGCCGGTGGTGTTCCTGACGGCGTACCACTGCCTGGCCGAGCTGGCCGGGGTCCGTCCCGGCGACCGGGTCCTGGTGCACTCCGGGGCCGGCGGGGTGGGTATCGCGGCGATCCGGCTCGCCCGGCATCTGGGCGCGGAGGTGTTCGCCACCGCCTCGCCCGGCAAGTGGGACGTCCTGCGCGCGGAGGGGCTCGCCGACAACCACATCGCGAACTCCCGCACCGACGCGTTCGAGGAGACGTTCCGCCGGGCGACGGGCGGCGCGGGCATGGACGTCGTGCTCAACTCGCTCACTGGTCCGCTGCTGGACGCCTCGCTGCGGCTGCTGGGATCTTCGGGGCACCTGGTCGAGATCGGCAAGACCGACATCCGGGACGCCGAGGAGGTCGGCCGGCGGCATCCCGGAGTCCGCTACGACGTCTTCGACCTGCTGCGGGCCGAACCCGACCACGTGGCGCGGATGCTGACCGAGGTCCTCGCCCTGTTCGACCGGGGCGTGCCGGGGCTGCTGCCGGTGACCACGTGGCCGGTGCAGGAGGGCGCGCGGGCCCTGCGTCACATGGCCCAGGCGCGGCACACGGGCAAGGTCGTGCTGACGCCGCCACCCGGCTTCGACCCTCACGGCACGGTCCTGATCACCGGCGGCACCGGCGTCCTCGGCCGGCTGCTGGCCCGCCACCTGGTGACCCGGCACGGGGTACGGCGCCTGCTGCTGGCCGGTCGCCGGGGCGCGAGCGCCGACGGGGCCGAGGAACTGGCCGAGGAGCTGGCGGCGCAGGGTGCCCGGGTGTCGTTCTCGGCCTGTGACCTCGCGGACCGGGCTACGGTGGCCCGACTGCTGCGGGACATCCCGGACACCCGGCCGCTGACCGCGGTCGTGCACGCGGCGGGCGTTCTCGCGGACGGCACCGTCGAGACGCTCACGCCGGACGCGGTGGACCGGGTGCTCGCTCCCAAGGCGGATGCGGCCTGGCACCTGCACGAGCTGACCCGCGAGACCAGACTGTCCGCCTTCGTGTCCTTCTCCTCGGTGGTCGCGACGCTGGGCTCGGCGGGACAGGCGAACTACGCCGCCGCCAACTCCTTCCTGGACGCGCTGGCGCACCGCCGCAGGGCCGAGGGCCTGTCCGGCACGTCGCTCGGCTGGGGGCTGTGGGCACAGGCCGGTGGTATGACGGGGCACATGTCCGAGGCCGACCGGGCCCGCATGAGCCGCGGCGGGGTGGCCGCGCTCTCGGTGCCGGAGGGGCTGACCCTGTTCGACGCGGCGCTGGCGACGGGCGCCACGCAGGTGCTGCCGGTCCGGTGGGACCGGCCGGCGCTGGGCGACCTCGCGGGCCGGGACAGCTTGCCGCCGCTGCTGCGCGGCCTCGGCGGCATCCGTCCGACGGCCCGGCGCACCGCCCGCCGGGACGATACCGGGGACGCTCCCGTCTGGTCCCGGCAGCTGGCGGCGCTGCCCGCCGACCGCCGTCGCGCGGCCCTGTCGGAGCTGCTGATGCGCGAGGTGGCGACCGTACTGGGGTACGGCGACGACGAGGAGATCGATGTCGACCAGTCCTTCAAGGACATGGGGTTCGACTCCCTGGCCGGGGTCGAGTTGCGCAACCGCCTGACCGCGGCGACCGGCCTGCGGCTGCCCGCGACACTGGTCTTCGACCGTCCCACGGTGCCCGACCTGACCGACCACCTCCTCGACGACCCGGCGATGCTCTCGCCCGTCGGCGGGGGCTGACCCGGGGCAGACACGGGGTCCGGGTCGTGTCCGGGCCCCGTACGGGGGTTCGGGCGCCGTGTGCGGGACACCCGTGACGGGCCGCGGGGCGGCACTGCTCCACGTACCGCGGCCGGGCGGCGGTACGCGACCCGCCCGCGGGGAGGAGGGCCGGTTCAGGGATGCCTCAGGGATTCCCCTGAACCCCCTTTGCTCTCAACTCCCTATACTCGGCAAGGACCGTACGCGGCGGAGGACTCCAGGGAGACCCGGGTGATTGACCGATACGTCGCCGAACTGGACAAGGCCCTGCGCGGCCCGCGGGCGGTCAAGGCGGACATGCTCGCGGAGGCTCGTGACGGGCTCGTCGATGCCGCCGAGGCGTACGAGGAGAGCGGACTCGATCGCACCAGCGCCGAGCAGCGCGCCGTGGCCGACTTCGGCCCCGTCGACATCATCGCTCCCGAGTACCAGCCGGAGCTGGCCATGGCCGAGGGTCGGCGTACGGCACTGCTGATCTGCGTCGTCCTGACCGTCCAGCCGGTCGCGTGGTGGCTACTGCTGACTCTCGCCGGACACGGCGCGGACGCCCGCGCCGACACGGATTACGCCCTGGTCGACGACGTGGTGCGCTGGACCGGCGCTGGGGCCATCGGCACAGCGCTCGCGGTGGCGATCGCCACCGGCGCCGGGGTGCGCTATCTGGGCGCGCGACGCCGTCTGGTCCGTGCGGCCGGTTTCTTCGCGTTCCTCGTCTGCGCGGTCTTCGCCGTCCTCGGCCTGCTGCTGACGCTCTACAGCCCGGCCACGGACTCCCTGCTGGGACTCACAGGCCTGCCGATGACGGCCCTGCTGCTCGGCGTTCCGCTGGCCGGGGTCGCCGTGGCGGGCCGCCGTTGTCTGGCCGCGTCCTGACCGTGTGCTTGTCTGCACGACGCTTCGGCGCCGAGCCGTGGTGACAGAGCCGGGTCCCGTCCTCCGGATCGGCCGGGCGTCGTGAGGCAGGGCACGCGCGCTCCCGTACCGGGAAGCTCCTGACCCCGCATCTCCGCGCCGACACGGCATGGAGATGCGTCGCCACACCGTACGACAGCGGGCCTGCCCTGCCGCCGCACGAGGGCGGGCCTGCCTTGCGGAACCAGGGCAGCCGCCCGCATCTCCCTGGTCCCTGATGCCCCCGGCGTCACGGCATGCGAAAAGGCCGGCACAGCTCGTGAAGCGTGCCGGTCGTCGCTCTCCTCGTGACCCTCAGGCCGGCGCGGACCCCGGGCGCAGGACGCCCTCGACCATGGTGGAGAAATCCCGCCATTTCGTCCGCTCGCTGGCCAGCGCCCGGCGGCCCGCGGAGGTGAGCTGGTAGGTGCGGCGCCGCCGGCCACCCACCGTGCTCCATTCACTCTCCACGAGTCCCGCCCGATCGAGGCGCCGCAGCGCGGGGTACAGCGACCCGGTCGGCAGGTCCAGCGCCCCGCCGCTGCTGACCTGGAGAGCCTCCATGACCGCATATCCGTGCAGGGGCTCCGTTTCGAGCACCGCGAGGATCAGCGCGTCCAGATGGCCCCGTAGCGCTTCAGACATCATGTAGGCAATCTACATCATGTGCTAGCGTCGACCACCTACATGTAGCCAATCTATCTATCGTGGCGGGTGACGCCACTGGACCAGGGAGGTCGGACTACGGTGGCCACGCCCAATCGGACCCTTACCGAGGCGGGTGACTCGTCGGGGACGGCGAGGCCGAGCCTCTTCGAACGTCTCGCCCAGGTCTCCTACCGCCGCAAGTGGTGGGCACTGGTGGGCTGGGTCGTCGTCCTGCTGGCGGTGAGCATGGGCTCACAGGCCGTCGGCGACGACTACCACAACGACTTCGGCCTGCCGGGCACCGACTCCCAGAAGGCGCTCAACGTCCTTCAGGACCGGGCCCCCTCGCAGGCGGGCGCCACAGTCACGATCGTGCTGGAGGCCGACGGCGGACTCACCGCCGCGCAGACGCGCGAGCGGGTCGAGTCGATGCTGGCCCAGGTCAAGAAGGAACCACACGTCGTCAGCGTGGTCAGCCCCTACGACAATCGCCAGGCAGTGTCGAAGGACGGGACCATCGGCTACGTCTCGGTCTCGCTGGACAAGCAGTCGGAGGACATCCCCACCGAGGACGCCCAGAAGATCATCGACACCGCGCAGAAGGCCGAGACCGCCGGTCTGCGCGCGGAACTGTCGGGTGACCCGGTCCGGGCGGCTCAGGGCGAGGACAGCGGCTCCGCCGAGGGCATCGGCATCCTCGCCGCCCTGGTGATCCTGGTCCTGCTCTTCGGGTCCCTGTTCGCCGCCGTGCTGCCCGTGGCGATCGCCCTGTTCGCCGTCGGCACCACGCTCGGCCTGATCATCCTCGCCTCGCACGTGGCGACGATCGCCAACTTCACCGCACCGCTGATGATGCTGGTCGGTCTCGGCGTGGGCATCGACTACGCCCTGCTGGTGTTCTCCCGCTACCGCAGCGAGCTGTTCGCCGGCACCGACCGCGAGGCGGCGACGGTCAAGGCCATCGACACCGCCGGCCGTACCGTGTTCTTCGCCGGATGCACGGTCATCGTCGCCCTCCTCGGGCTCGTCGTGCTCGGCCTGGGTTCGCTGCAGGGCGTGGCCGTGGCCGTCGCCCTGACCGTGCTGCTCACCATGATCGCGTCGCTGACGCTGTTGCCCGCCCTGCTGGGCATCTTCGGCGGCCGGATCGAGAAGCAGGTGCGCCGCCGTGTCGAGAAGGGGCGCCGGGCCGGCGGCGAGCGCTGGGGCCGCTGGACCGCTGCCGTCCAGCGGCGCGCCTGGGCGGCCGCGCTGGTGCCGACCGCGCTGCTCGCGGCCCTCTCACTGCCCGCGCTCGACATGCGGCTCGGCTTCGCCGACGCCGGCACCGACGACACCTCCACCACCACCCGCCAGGCGTACGACCTGCTCGCCGAGGGTTTCGGCCCGGGCTTCAACGGACCCCTGATCGTGGTCGCCGAGGGCGACTCGGCAGCCGCCTCGCAGGCCCGTGCGGCGCTCGAGGACACCAAGGGCGTCGCCGCCGCGCTGCCGCCGCAGTCCTCGGGTGACGACCTGTCCACCATCATCGTCTTCCCCACCTCCGCCCCTCAGGACGCGGCCACGAACGACCTCGTCGGCGAGTTGCGGGACGGCGTGCTGCCGTCGGTGGCCCGAGAGACGGACGCCACCTTCCTGGTGGGCGGCAGCACCGCCTCCGCCGAGGACTTCTCCGACGCAGTCGCCAACCGGCTGCCCGCCTTCATCGCCGTGGTGGTGGGACTGTCGATGCTGCTGCTCCTGCTGGTGTTCCGCTCGATCCTCATCCCACTGAAGGCCGCGGCGCTCAACCTGCTCAGCGTCGGCGTCGCCATGGGCGTGATGACGCTGGTCTTCCAGGGCGGCACCCTGGGCATCGAGAAGGGCCCGATCGAGGCGTACGTCCCGGTGATGATCTTCGCGATCGTCTTCGGACTGTCCATGGACTACGAGGTCTTCCTGCTCTCCCGCATGCACGAGGAGTGGGAGCGCAGCAAGGACGCGGCCCTGGCGATCCGTCAGGGGCTGGCCACCACGGGCCAGGTCGTCACGGCCGCAGGCGCGATCATGATCGTGGTGTTCGGCGCCTTCATGTTCAGCGGCGACCGGATGCTCATGCAGTTCGGCTTCGGACTGGCCGTCGCCGTCTTCGTCGACGCCGTCATCATCCGCTGCCTGATCCTGCCCGCGGTGATGCACCTGTTCGGCCGCTTTGCCTGGTGGCTTCCCGGAGGGCTGGCCAGGCGCCTGCCCCGGGTGGCCATCGAACACACCTGACGGGAGGGAATCCCCCGCCTCCCGACAGGGGCCGGCCGGCCTCCACGCCCGACGCGGGTGTGGGGGCCGGACTCTTGCTGTCGGCCCTCCGGCACCCCCGGCACCAGCGCGAGCGCAAGCCGTGGTGTGCCCTCACTGCGCCTCGACCAGAAGTTGAGGTGACCCACCCAGGATGCGGGGGACCCGATTCCGCGGCGAGGGTGAGGTCGGCCCATGAAGGTACCGAGAGTCCTGCGATGGTGCGGCCGGATGTTGCTGTCGCTCGCGCACGACGTGGGCGCGGGGGCCCAGTTCATGGGCGCTCTCGCCATCGGCATGTCACCACCGCCCCATCTCTTCACGCAGCCCATGCAGCTCACGCAGCCGCGAAACGACCCGGATCCGGAACCCCGGAATGTTCTGGAATCAACAAATCCAGATATCGGCAAGGCCTCCGGAGGACCGGCACCGGGCCACCCTGAACGCCTTATTCCGCACATTCCACCAGAACCGGAGGAACAGGCCCTGTGGTCACAGCTGCGCTGACCTCGCCCTTCCGCAGATGAAAAACCCCGCTCCACCTGTGCTCGTTCGGCAAGAAAACAACCGGAGCGCCCCGTTCACTTGCCTGTAAATGTTCGGCACGGCATAGTCTGAAACGGAATCTTTACCACCGAGCACCACACAATCCAGAAAATCGGGGGATCTACAGGATGTCTCACGACGCTCGGCCGCGACCCGCCTCCTTCTTCACCGCGCCCGCACGCCCACGCGGGCGAAGTCCGCGCGCCTAGAGGAAGCCGACCGAGGCCTGGACAGCAGCAAAGCCCCACAGGCCACGGGCGCTTGAAATCAGGAACCGCGCACAGGAGACCGGACGACGGTCGACAGCCGCCGGTGAACGGAGCCCCAAGGGCGCGCCGCCACGAGAGGTTCACCCATCACCGCTCGGCATGCCACGCGGGCGAATTCGGCTGCCCTAATTTCATGGCAGTCCGCCCCCCCCTGCGGGCCAAGTCGAGAAGCGTCGCTCTGTCGTGCCGACATCCGGCCTCACACCACTGACGTCTGGCGCCACCCGGCCAATTTACCGGACTCCATGTCCGACATATGCGTCCAGTGCGGAAAAAAGAAAGTGTTTTGCATTCGCTACGAAGGGTGTGGAGGCAATGCAGATCAGCGTGTTGGGTCCGCTGTCCGTCACGATGAACGGGAGGAACGTCACACCGACGGCGCCGAAACCACGACGGATTCTGGCGCTGCTCGCCATGTCCGCGAACCAGGTGGTACGCAACGAGCAGCTCATCGAGGAGGTCTGGGAGGACCGCCCGCCCAGCAGCGTGGCCACCACCCTGCAGACGTACATCTACCAGCTGCGCAAGTCGCTGCGCCTGGCGGGGGGTTCAAGAGCGGACCGGGACCCCGGGGACGAACTGCGCACCTTCGTCGGGGGCTACATGCTGACGCTGCCGAACGAGGACCTGGACTCGCTGAGGTTCGAGGAGCGGGCGCAGCGGGGCAGGGCCCAGCTGTCGGCCGGTGACGTGGCCGGGGCGGCTCGCACACTGCGGGAGGCCCTGGACCTGTGGCGCGGGCCGGCGATGGTCGACTTGAACCCCGGCCCGGTACTGGTCTCGGAGGCACTACGACTGGACGAGATACGCAAGAGCGTCCTGGAACTGCGGATCGAGGCGGACCTGCGGCTGGGCTGCCACCACGAGCTGCTCGCCGAACTGATCAAGCTGGTCTCCTCGCAGCCGACGCACGAAGGGTTCCAGGTCAAGCTGATGATCGCGCTCTACCGTGCCGGCCGACGCTCCGAGGCCTTGCAGGTCTACCAGCACGCCCGGGAGAGCCTGGTCCGCGAACTGGGCGTGGACCCGTCGGAGACCCTCCAACAGCTGCACCACGCCATCCTCACCGGTGACCTCGGACCGGGTCCGGCACCGGAGTCGCCGTCGCCGTCGCCGGGGGCATGGGCGATGCACGAAGTCAGATACTGAGGCCGGACGGCGTACCGCCGGAGACAGCGCGTGAGAGCTCTCCGGATCCAGTCGAGGCCGGGCGGCCCCAGGCGTGGGCGATCTGACAGGTTCGGTCCGAAGGCCACGTCCGAAGACCGTGCGTACGACGGCCGTTCTCACGAAGTCCGCGACCGGTTCGGCCCGAAGACCCGAAGGCCCGCCACGACGAAGCCCGCGAACCGTCCACGTCCTCCCCCACTCCCCCGCGGTCGGATCGTACGACGGTCCGGTGCTTCCCCGGCCTGCGCGGCCACGGGCCGGGCCCACGGGCCTCCTCCGGCGTCGACGCGCGCGGACGGAGTCCTGAGCCGTGTCCGGCCAGGGCTCCGGAGTACCCGGCGGGAACAACCTGCCGGGGGACCGCGCGTGGCCCGTCCCCGCTGTGCGGTCGCCGCGCGCGCGGTCGCCGCGGCTCCGGTTCCGCGGCTGGACGAAGCGCCTGTCCCGCAGGCGGAGTCCGCGGCCCCGGGGTTCCGCGGAGATCCGAACGCATCACGGCCCGGGCAGCGGCCCCGCCCCGGCACTTATCCGGAGCCAGCACCCGGCGGACAGGCCCTGCGCGCGCAGAGGACGCTGCCGACCTGTCCGGGGCAGGTAACTCCCGTGCGTGCGGGAGGGCTGTCACATGCCCTTCATGCCATGAGCCGTGGCCAGCGCCACCACGAGCGAGCCGTCAGCCATGGCTCCGGCGGCCCGTGCCTGCTCGACGGCCACCACAGCGGCTGCGCTGCTCGGTTCGAGGGGCAGTCCCGAGCGCCACACGCGGCGGGTCCCCGCGGTCGCGGCGGCGTCGTCCACCACCTCGGCCCGCCCGGCCGAGAGCCGTACGGCCTCCAGGGCCTGCAGGGCCACGCTGTTGCCCGCGAGTGAGGGCATGACCGACGTGCCGCCCGGGAACGAGCCGTGCGGATCCGCACCGCCCAGCACGGCCGAGACCCGCGGGAACGGCTCCACCAGGCACAGGTGCGGCACCGGCCCGCTCCCGCACAGCTCGCGGAAGCCGAGGTACACGCCCCACGCCAGATCCCCGCGGGAGGCGGGGACGACGACCCAGTCGGGCAGACGGCCGTCGAGGTCGGCCCGGATCTCCACGGCGAGCATCTTGTAGCCCTCGATCCCGAAGGGGCTGCTGCCGACCGGCGGCACCGCCACATTGGTCACCGGCAGCACCGTCCGTGAGTCCAGGTGGCCGGCGAGGTGCCGCCAGCGCTGTTCGGCCTCCGGGAAGACGACGACCTCGGCACCGAGGTCGCGCATCAGCCCGACGACGTGTCCGGGCGTGTCGTCCGTGACCGCGATCTCGCAGCCCAGACCTGCCCGGGCGCAGTACGCGGCCAGCGAGACGCCCGCGTTGCCGGAGGAGGCCGCGGCCACCACCTCGTACCCGGCGTGCAGCGCCCGCGCGACGGCGAGGGCGCTGAACCGGTCCTTGTGCGATCCCGTGGGGTTGGCGCCCTCCCACTTCAGCCGCAGATCGAGGTCACCGGTCGTGTCGAACCGCAGCAGCGGCGTTCCGCCCTCTCCGAGGGTGGGCGCCCCTGCGTAGGGCAGGCGGACGCCGTCGGTGGCGTCCGGTTCCCCGTACACGCAGGCCAGGTTGGCCGGCGTGCCGTACTTGAGACAGGACGGGCAGCCTCGCGGATGGTCGTCCACCGGCTGATGGTCGCCGCAGCGGATGCACCGCAGCGAGCGCAGGGCGGGGTGGCGGGTGACGGCCCTTGCAGTCGGCGCTCCCATCGTCAGCCGATCACCGTCAGACGGCGTTCCAGGGTGGTCAGCAGCCGGTTCCCTCCTGCGGTCACCACGAACGGGTCCTCGATCTGCACCGCGCCGAGCCCGAACTCGTAGTACGGCGTCTCGAAGTTGACCACGGTTCCCTCCTCCAGACGGTCGTCGTTGTCGGGGGTGATGAGGACGGGGTCGTAGATCTCCACCCCGATGCCGTGCCCGACGTGGTGCCGACGGTAGTGCGGCACCCCCGCCTCACGCACCGCCTCCACGGCCAGGTCGAACAACTCCTTCCCCGTCATGCCGGGGCGGGCCTCGGCCAGTGCCCGGTCCTCCCCGGCGACCATGGCCGCGTGGTACCGGACGAGCCGGTCGGACGGCTCGCCGAGGCTGTAGAGGCGCGCGATGTCGGACCAGTAGCCGTCGAGGACGCATCCCACGTCGAGCCAGAGCGAGTCGCCGCGCCGCAGCGGCTCCCGGGACACCGCCTGGCCCGCGACCCCGCCCCGGCCGAAGCGGATCAGGGTGAACTTGGGCCGGGCCCCCGCGGCCACGACGGTCGTCTCGAACTCCCGCACGAGCTCCTGCTGGGTCACCCCGGGCCGTGCCGCGGCCGTGACCGCCCGGATGCCCTGCTCGGTGAGAGTGGCCACGGCTTCCAGCCGGCGGATCTCCTCAGGTGTCTTGACCTTACGGGTCCAGCGCAGCACCTCGGCCCCGAGCCGTACGTCTGCTCCGGGCACCGCCTCGCGCAGCACGTCGAGGTAGCCGTGCGGCACGCCCTCCTCGTCGACGGCGATCCGGGCACGCTCCAGCCCGGCCGCCTGCAGGGTGTGCACGAGGCCGTCAAGGGCGGTGGCGGGCGCCGACCCGTCGACGGCGATCCGCCACAGCGCCTCCTCGTCGTCGCTGAGTACGGCGTCCTCGCCCTTCTCGCGGTAGAAGGTGCCGTATCCGACCGCCGACGCCACCGGCGGCAGGACGTCCTGCACCTGGTCGGCGTCGCAGCGGGAGGTGACCAGCCGGACCTGTTCGGGCCGGTCGCGGGTGAGAACGGCGTAGAACTGCCCGGAGTGCGGGAAGACCTCCAGGGCGACGCTGGGGACACCAGTGAGGTAGTAGACGTTCTCGTACGTGGTGGCGACCACGGCGTCCAGGCCGAGTTCGTCCATCCGCGCGGTCAGTCGTTCCAGATTGGCCGGCATCTCTGCTCCCTCCGGGCCGTTCACCATGTCGGTGCGGGAAGGTCGTCGGCTCCTGCCCGGGGCTCGGGCACGGCCGGGCTGACCGGGTCGCGGGCTGCTTCGACCAGCGCGTCGAGGGAGGTCAGTCCGGCCTCCTCGATGGTCGGCAGCAGCCCGCGCGACCACAGCCAGTCGTCGTCGAAGGTCTCGCCGAGGTAGTTGGCGCCGTCGTCGGCCGCCACCACGATGATGCGGCTGCCGGGGTGGTGGTGGGCGTGGTGCAGCGCGCCGAACACGGCGAGCCCGGCGGACTCCCCCACCAGGACGCCCTCGGTGCGGGCCAGCAGCCGGCAGGTGGCCAGCCCTTCGTGGTCGGCGACCATGTGGACCCGGTCGATGACCTCCCGGTCCAGGCAGCCGGGGTGCCAGCCGAGGCCGATACCCCGGGTGGCCCAGGTGCCGTGCGGATAGCCGAAGGTCGCGGAGCCGATCACGTCGACGCCGACGGTGACGACCTCGGGCCGTGCGCGTTTGACGGTGGCGGAGATGCCGCTGATGTGCCCGCCGGTGCCGACCACGGTGACCAGGGTGTCGAAGTCGGGGTCGTCCGCGAGCAGTTCGTGCCCGGTGGTCTCGGCGTGGGCGAGCGGGTTGGCGGGGTTGTTGTACTGATCGGGCCAGAAGGAGCCGGGGATCTCGGCGAGCAGTTCCTTGACCCGCTGGATCCGGGCGCCCTGCAGGGAACCCTGGGCATCGGGTTTGTCGACGACCTCGATCTCGGCGCCGAGGGCGGTGGCGTAACTGAGCATCGAGCGGGGCGCCTTGCGGTCGGTCACCAGGACGATCCGGTAGCCACGGACCACCCCGATCAGCGCCAGCGCCTTGCCGACGTTGCCGGAGGTGGACTCGATGATGGTGCCGCCGGGGGGCAGCAGTCCGTCCTGTTCGGCGTGGTCGACCATCGACAGGGTCGAGCGGTCCTTGATGCTGCGGCCGGGGTTCCAGCCCTCCAGCTTGATCAGGATCTCCGAGCCCGCCACCGACCAGCGCCGCAGCCGGACCACCGGAGTGTGCCCGATGGTGTCGAGGAGGCTGTCTCTGATCACGGTTGGACCTCGCAGAGTTCGGTGTCCGTCACGGGTGTCCTCCGGTCGGCGGGTGGTGGGGCCCGGTCACAGGACGAGCTGCACCCGGTAGTGGTCCAGCCACAGGTTGAGCTGGAGGATGAGCTCGACGCTCGCGCGCGCCAACCGGTCCTTGGCCAACCGGTCCGGCTGGCCGACGAGTTCGGTGGCCGCCGCCAGGTCGGTCAGGGGCCGGGCGGGGGCCTCGGTGTCGGCGAGCATCGCCTTGAACTCCTCCTGCAGTCGCGCCGGGTAACCCGGGTCGTGACTGATCGGGGTGGCGCTGCGGGGCCTGCGGACGACCTCCTGCGGCAGCAGGTCGGCGACGGCCTCGCGCAGCAGGCCCTTCTCGATGCCGCCGTGCCGGTGCATCTCGGCCGGGATGTTGTACGTGTACTGCAGGAGCTCATGGGTGTTGACGGGCGAGCGGACCTGGAGCCCGGTGGCCGAGAAGATCGAGGAGTCGCCGCGGAACTGGGTCAGCACGAGGTAGGCGACCGTGCGCATCTTGCGGGCCCAGTCGTCCTCCTCCGGGAGGTGCTCGACGTCGGCGACGGCGGAGGCGTAGGTGTCCGCGTAGTACGTGGGCAGGTCGAGCCGTGCGAGCAGGTCCTGGTTCACCAGCCCCGTGCCGAAGCCGTTGCGCGCCCCGTGCCGCTGGGCCAGGGCGATCCACGGGAAGGTGCCGGACTCGACGAGCCCGCGGTCGTTGCACCAGGTGGCGCCCAGGAAGGCGTTGTCGGCACCGAGTCCGGTGAAGACCACCTTGTGGCCGTCGGCCGCCACCCGCTGGAGGAAGATCTGCTGCCAGGCGTCCATGTCGTAGATGCGGGTCGGGCAGTCCTTGGCCCGCAGCATCGACAGCCGGACGACGGGGTCGAGGATGTCGGCCGCCTCCAGCTGCACCACGTGGTGCCGCGCGTCGACGTGTTCGGCGACCATCCGGGCGTAGGGTGCGTCCTTGCTGGTGCGCATGGCGTCGGAGCGGAAGCCGTCGTAGGCGTAGTCGATGGTGTACGCGTGCAGTCGGCCGAGGTCGCGGCGGCGCAGTTCGGCGGCGATCAGCGCGGTGACGGAGGACGAGTCGACGCCGCCGGAGAGGGTGACGGCGGCCAGGTCCGGGCCGGAGGGGGTGGCGGCGCGGGCGCTCTCCTCCAGCATGGCCCGGATGCGGGCCACGGTGGTCTGCAGGTCGTCCTCGTGCGGGCGGGTCTGAAGCTTCCAGTACTGCCTGCGGGTCCAGCCCGAGCGCCCGAACACGGCGACCTCACCGGCCTCCACCTGGGAGAAGCCGGAGAACAGCGGGCCGGTGGGCACGGCGTGGCAGATCACCTCTCGCAGCCCTGCCGTGTGCACGGCCGGCTGCACCTCGGGGTGGGCCAGCAGGGCCTTGCGCTCCGAACCGAAGACCACACCCGTGGGGGTTTCGGTGAAGAAGAGCGTCTGCCCGCCGAGCTGGTCCCTGGCCAGGACGAGCTCCTCGGTGCGGCCGTCCCAGACGGCGAGGGCGAAGGCCCCGCTCAGCCACGGCACGAAGTCACTGCCCCACCGCAGGTACGCCTGGCTGAGCAGTTCCGCCGCGGGGGCGTCCGGTGACACCGGCCGTCCGGCACCGCGCAGCCGTTCGCGCAGCGCGGTGAGGCCCCCGGGGGCGCCGGTGAGGCACAGCACGACGTCGTGGCCATCCGCCTCGGTCACGACGGGCTGGCGTCCATCCCCGGGTTCCACCACCAGCGCGCGGTGCCCGAAGGCGGCCCTGGGCGACGTCCACACCCTCTCGCCGTCCGGTCCGCGATGGGCCAGGGAGCCGGTCATCGTGGTGATCACCGGCCGTTGCAGGGCCAGGTTGCGAGAGAAGTCAATCCAGCCGACCAGACCTGACATGTCATCGCCCTCCGACGTCCGTCCACGGGTGCGCACACTGCCCTTGCCGGTGCCGACGGGGGCCGGCACCGGATCGGCCTCTCACGCTTCCGGCGAGGTCTCGAGGTCGGATCGTGGGCCGCTGAAGCGCCCGGTGCCGGATCCGGTCGCCATGACCACGTTGCTTCCCTACATGTAGACTGTCTATATTTCGTAGCGGGGCGGCCGATCAGGACGGGCGCCGGCACGGCGCCTCGACCACGCGCCAGAAAGGGGAACAGACGCATGGCGATCAAGGAGACGACCCTGAGTGATCTGCGCGAACTGCCATGGGCCACGATCATCGCGCTGGGCGCCTTCTCGCTCCTGCGCCCGATCCTGAGCATCGTCGGGGCGTACGACGACGGACCTCTCAAGAAACCGGTGGGGCCGCTGATCCTCACCGCGCTGATCATCGTCGTGTGGATCGGCACCGCCGTGGTGCGCCGCTTCCCCCGCCCGGTCGAGTCGCTGGCGTTCGTCGGCGTGGCCTACGGCGTCCTGGCACTCCTGCTGAACCTCTCACTCCAGCCGTTCCTGGACGACGCCGAGGTGCCCCCAGTACCCGGCATGATCGGCATCCTGGTCTTCAACGCCGCGCAGGGCGCGGTCTGCGGCCTGATCGCCCTGGCCCTGCTGCGTTGGCGGTCCCGCTCCGGCAGGGCGTGACACCAGCCCTCCACAGCGCCTCGCGGAAGCCGCTTGCACCGGCACCGCACTCCACGACAGCCGTCGTCCGGTCCCCTGTTGACCGGACGGCGGCTGTCGGCGTCGTACGGGCCGGGGTCGTTGTGCCGCCCTGGTGCACGTGACCTTCTCCGGGGCCGCCGCGGGGCCCTGCCTTGTCGCGGCGGGCCGAAAAGCCGGTGCGCCTGTCGGTCAGTAACCGACGGTGAAGCGCTGCCGACGGTGGCTGGGCTGCTCGATTTCGTCGAGGAGGGCCACCGCGTAGTCCTCCACGGTGATGGTGCTGTTGCCGTCGTCGTCGGTGATCAGGTCGTCCAGGGCGGTGCGGTAGCTGCCGGTGCGGGTGCCGGGCTCGATCATGGCCGCTGGGCTGATGTTGGTCCAGTCGACGTCGGTGACGGTCCGGTAGTAGTCGAGGGCGTCGCCGTGGGCGTGCATGATCTGCAGCAGGAACTCGGGCAGACCCGGGGCGTCCCACACCTGCTTGCCGTCGGGGGTGCGCAGGGAGCCGGCGCCGCCGACGGTGATCAGGCGGGGCGCCTGCCCGCCGAGAGTCCGCAGTCCTTCGGTGAGGGCGACAGCGGCAGGCTTGATGGTGGCGATGTGGCCGGGGCCGTCACCGCCGCCGACAGCACTGACGACGACGTCGTGGCCCTTCGCGGCGGCGGCGACCAACTGGGCGTCGAGGATGTCGCCGGTGGTGACGGTCAGGTTCGCGTGGCGTTCGGTGACCTTGGCAGGGTCTCGGACGACGGCGGTGACGGTGTGGCCGCGGTCGAGGGCCTCGCGGACGATGGCGGAGCCGATGGTGCCGTTGGCGCCGAAGACAGCAATGTTCGTCATGGCAGTGCTTTCCTTTGTGATCTTTTGTGATCTGTCGTGGTGGTTCTGGGCGGTCAGGCGGAGGTGGGGGCCATGCGCCGGTCGAGGGCCTCGGTGAGCTGGAGAGCGCTGGAAAGCGGTCCACCGAGGCGGTGAGTGCCCGTGGGGGTGTGCAGGAGCAGGGTCGGGTAGGCATCGACGCCGAGCCGGCGCAGTTCCCTGAAGCCGCCTTCGGCTTCGGCGCGGGTGGCCGGGTCGAGGAAGGCTTCCGCGACGGCGTTGGCGTCGAGGCCGTGCCCGGCGGCGATGGACCGGTACACATCGAGGTCGGAGAGGCTGTGGCCGTCGATGTACCAGGCGCGCTGGAGGGCGCTCGCCAGTTCCAGGATGCGTCCGGGAGCCTGGCGGCGCAGCGCGACCAGGCCGGTGGCGGCGTCGGTGGAGTCCATCACCACGGTCCCCTTGGCCAGGGCGTGCTGATAGCCCTCACCGAAGGTGACCCCGGTGGCGGCGGCGATGCGCTGGTTGGCCGCTGGGATGTGCGGGTACCCCGCCACGGGCAGGGCGCGCGGGCCGGAGAAGAGACCCCCGGACAACACCCGCAGATCGATAGCGATACGGTCCGCGTTGTCGTCGGCGAACTGCCGCAACGCCGGGCCCAAGCCGTAGCACCAGCCGCAGTAGGCGTCGAACGCGTACGTCAGACGGATACGGTCTGTCATTCGGGGCCTCCTGTCATTGGTAGAAGTCAGTCATCGATATCGGCCGGGAGCTGCGACGTCCTTGCCGCCGCATATGCTCTCGACTGACTTCAAACGTAGGAGCCGCGAAAGGTTCCGCCCAGGTACGGTGAGGTCTCGTCGTGGTGAAAAATGGACACGAAGCGATCCCTGAGATCCAGTACGTCCCGCCGGCGGCCGGCGCGGTCGGTATCGAAGTGATGCCGATCGCCGAACTGCGCCGCCGCATGCACAGCCACGGCGGGGTGGAAGGCGCACAGGACGCCGAGGGAGCCGGCCGCGCGCAGCGCCCGGATTTCCACCTGCTCCTCACAGTGGAACAGGGGCTGCTGTGGCACATGGTCGACTTCGCCGACTACGCCGTCACCGACAGCACCTGGTTGTGGGTCCGCCCCGGCCAGGTACAGCGCTTCGGCGACCTCAGCGCGGCGACCGGCACTGTGGTGCTGTTCCAGCCCGACTTCCTCGACCCCGCCACCGCCACCGATGTCCACCTCGACGACCCCTTCGGATCCACCCTGTGGCAGATCACCGGCGAGGACGCCCCCGCCCTGCACCGGGCCCTCGACCACCTCGCCCACGAATACGGCACCACCCACATGGCGACCCCCACCCGCTCTGCCATCCTCCAGCGGCTGCTAGCCGTGCTCCTGCTGCGCCTGACCCACTTGACCGCACCCGTGGGCACCCTGCCCGCCGAGCACACGGAAACCTTCCAGCGCTTCCGCGCCGCCGTCGAAACCGACTTCACCCGGGCCCGCGATGTCGGACACTACGCACGCGCCCTCGGATACTCGCCGCGCACCCTGACCCGGGCTGCGCTCGCCGCTGTCGGCGTCGGCGCCAAGGAGTTCATCGACCGTCGCGTCGTGCTGGAGGCCAAACGCCTCCTCGCCCACGGCGACGAACCCGTCGCGAGCATCGGGGCCCGCCTCGGCTTCCTCGACACCAGCAACTTCGTCAAATACTTCATCCAGCGCGCCGGCACCACACCAGCCACCTTCCGTAGCCGGTACCGCCCGGCCCGGGCCGCCCGCTGAAGCCACCGGCCAAAGCTGCCAGACGTACCTTCCTTCACACCAGCAGAAGCGGTGCCGCTGTGCCGCGAGACGCCGTCCACCAAGGACGAGGCGCGGTGCGTTCTCTGGGCTCGATCACTCACACGTCACTGAGAATCGCCGGCACACCGGACAGGACGAGGACCACCACCTGGTGCTGATCAACTCGTAGAAGTCCTGACCCGATCCTGGCGATGCACGGCACTCGGGCCTCTTCTCGTTCTTGCTCCGCCCTCGTACGTTCGGGGCATGAACGACATACTCGCCCTGCCCACGGGGCCACTGGTCGACGCGAGCCTCGCCCTCGTACAGAAGTCGGAGAGCACGCCGATCGCCAACCACAGCTTCCGCAGCTTCCTGTTCGCCCGCCTGTTGGCCGAGCAGGAAGGCTGCCTGAACGACGCGGCTTACGACGAGAACCTGCTCTTCGCCGCCTGCGTGATGCACGATCTGGGGCTGGGCACCTTCGCGGCCGGCCAGGCCCGGTTCGAAGTGGAAGGCGCCGATCTGGCGGCATCCGTGCTGACCGAGCACGGCATCGCCGCAGCGGACGTCGACCGGGTGTGGGAAGCGATTGCCCTGCACTCCTCCCTGGGCATTGCCGACCGGCGCGGACTGCTGACCTACCTGACCCACAAAGGTGTCTTCACCGACGCCGGCCTCTTCACCGACCTCGACGCCGCGGTGCTCCAGCCGATCTACGCCACATACCCCCGACCCGCCGACGACCGCTTTGTCCAGGACGCGATCGTCGAGCATGCCGCCCGCTCCCAGGCTGCGGCACCGCCATACTCGATCGCAGCCGAGTTGCTGCGCCAGCGACAGGCCGGAGAGTGACCTCTGAAAGGGCGGTCCGGGAGGTGACGTCCGTTCCGGTGTGAGGGTGAAGAGGCCGGGTTCTGCCTCGACCGTGGACGGGTCCTCGGCCCGGCCCGCCGACTGGCGGACCTGGCAGCGCAGCAGATCCATCCTGAGCTGGGCTGTGCCAGGACGGTGAGATGGCTGCGTCCAGATTCTCACCGAAGGTGGCAGTTTCCGGGTCAGGTCAAGAGAAATGGGAGGCTCGGGCAGTCCTGGAGCCGGTCTGGCTGCTAGCCGTACAGCCAGATCCGCAGCGGACCGACCGGCTCGAAGCCATGGCGGACGGCGGCCGCCAGGTCCTCGCCCTGCTCGTAGCCGACCGCCGGCAGGGTGGGGAACAGCTGGTGTACCGCGTCCAGTACGACCGGCCAGGCCAGGTCAAGGCCACCGTCCAGCGCGAAGACGTTGGAGATTCCGACCACTTGGTCGCTGCGGCTCGCGACCGCTCCGGCGACCACTCGGCCGTCGACTGACTGTCCGGCGAGCACGAAGGTGGCGGGGTCGTCGAGTAGTTCGGTCCGGAAGAGGTCCGCGTTGCCGTCGCCGTCATCCCAGGCGAGCGCCCAGGCGCGCAATGAGTCCGGATCGCCTGCCACGTCCCAGGAAATATCTGACGCAATGGCGGGCGCACTTGCCGGGCGGTGGATCCACTGCGCCTCGAACAACACCTGGAAGCCGAACTCCGTCAGGTCGAGGTCGGTAAAGCTGTCCTTGACGGAGGCACCGGGTGCGGCGGTGTCGATCCGGGCCGCCAGCACGGCCGGGTCGGCGCCAGGCACCAGAGTCACCGCGTCGGGGTAGCGAAGCGGCGTGCGAGACGGAGCGGCCCAAGCCTGTGGCCCGAACTCGCCTGCCAAGCCGTGCGATCGGCTCATCGCTGCGCACCACTCGGCGTTGTTGCGGGCGGCGGCCGGGACCAGGAGCTGCTTGGGAGTCGTCACGACTGCGCATCATGACAATTCCGGCCCGGCCCGTCGAACGGGTTTCCGCTGACGGCAAGAGGGACGCTCCGCCCGAAGGCTCGTCAGACACGCCGCAGCAATTGTCGCGCTCGGTACGGCGGGAGCATAAGAGAGGGGCAGCAGGGCCTCCTGGACAGCCTATTGGCCTGGACGGCCTGCGAGCTGCCGAAAGGCCCTGCTCTGCGCGGCACCCGCCACAGTCACCCGATCGAGACTCCTGTTCGACCAACGCCCCGGAACGACAACAGCCACTGCGCCAGGCAGCGATCGTCGCGCCACCCGCCTAACCGTGATCGCGCGGTCCCGACGGACTCATATGCGCGCGATCCACGCCTGCTCCATGTCCACGTAGGGCGTCCCTGAAGACGGCTGCGAGAGCGCTCAGGGGCTCCTCAAGATCATGAACGTCCGTGACGCCCCATCCGCCAGGCGCCCGTAGGCGTTCTCACAACATCTGCGGCGGCCTCAACTGACTCGAAGGAGCGCAGTTCAGGCGGGCTCCCCTCCCCCAAACCGCCCCTCGAGGCTGTGAGCTGTGCATCCGGTTCGAGCTGCTCCCACAGTCGGGACACATTGCCCCTGCCGCGGGCCGCCGCGGCGTCGTGTGAACAATTCGCTGTTCGCTGAGGTGCGGCGTCCGTAGGGTTCCTGCATGGCGGATGATGAGCGGGAATTGGCCGTGCAGGCGGCCATTGCCGGCGAGATGCGGCTCCTCGATCCTGAGGTGCGAGCTTCCCCGGCTCGTGTCCTGGAGCTCCTGGACCCGGAGTTCACTGAGATCGGGGCTTCCGGACGCAGGTGGGACGTGGAGTCGATCCTCACTGTGACAAGTGGCGGTAGCGTCTCCCCGGAGTCTCCGGTCAAGGTCAGCGAAGTGACCGGAGCCGTCCTTGCCCCCGGCATCGTTCACCTGACGTACTTCGCCGACAACCAAGGCCGCCGGGCATGGCGGAGCTCCTTGTGGCGGCTGACGGAGACGGGCTGGCGGATGTACTTCCACCAGGGCACTTTGGCCGGCTGAGTTTGTGAACCGCCGCCCATCAGGGCGGCGGTCGACGAGCTGGCCGTCGGCCCAGCCAGCGCCGTGCGCTTCGACGGGTAGACCCGGGCCACTGCCCCGACTGCCGACTCCGCCCGTAGAGCGGCGAGATGTGACCGCGGGCCGGGGTGCGTCCTCACTTCTTCCGGCCCGCAGCCTTCTCCATGGCGGGTCCCGCCGCTCGGTCCGCGTCCACGTCCTGGTCCGCTGTCGGCAACTCGTTGTGCCCTTCCGACCAGTGATTAGCCCACCCACAGATCCCACAGGCATAGCGCCCATTCACACCCGAGACCTCCGTGCCGCACCTCCGGCATTCCGTCGTCGTGATCTCCTGCGAGTCCAGAAACGCCACCGGCGGCGTGTGCTGTTCATCGGGCGTCATGACCAGCACCCTATCGACCCGGTCGGTCCGGGGGCGCTGCCGGAGATGGGCCCGCATTGGGGGCAGTACCAGGAGCCGTCCGGAGCTTGCCGTGCTTGACCTCCGCAGTTCGGGCAGTTCACCGTTGGGCCCCTTTCCCGTGGTCCGTTGTCGGCAGGGTTCCAGGATGGCCGAGGTCTTGGGCCGGTAGGAGTGCTTGGGCCCCGCACAGACCGCCGACCAGTTGGCGGCTGAGATGACGTGGGCCTGCTCCAGTCGGACCTTCGTCGCCAAGCCGCCCACTCCGGACACACCGTGAGTCAGCCGGAATCGGCGTCGTAGCCGAAGGCGACGACGTGCCCGGCCAGTTCGGAGGCGATGGCCGCCCACCACTCCCCGCAGCGTGACGCCGGCGGCCGGGAGCTCGCAGGCCCGCTCGGTCACCAGCGCTCCGATCGCCAACGCGACACCTCAGCATGCGCGCCGACCAGTCCGAGGCCGGACGGGAGCGTTACCCAGGCGTGCCCATCACGGACGCCTTCTCCCGCTGACACAGGCTCAGGCCCGTCGCCACCGGAGGGGGAGCGACGGGCCCGTGCGCCCGCGGTCCCACAGCCGACCGATGCGGCGCAGCCTGCCCCGCACCGTCCCCGAGCTGAGCCGACATCATGCGTTGACGAACTCCTTGTGGGTGAACCGGAGCGGCCCGGAGCCGAGTTGTTCAAACCGCTGCGGCAGGTTATCGAGTCCGTCAACGAGACCTTCAGGGGCCGGCTCGACCCGGAACGGCAACACCGCCGCACACCCGTCGGCGTCGTCGCCCGCGTCATGCAGCGCATCCTCACGCTGACCACCGTCATCTGGCGCAATGACCAGCGAGGACAGCCCGTCCTGCGCTCACTGACCGCCTACGACCACTACCCCTTGGGCCCGATCATGTAGTTGGACGGTGCCAGGGTGCGCAGAACGTCGAACTCGTTGCCCTCGGGATCGGCCATGACCACCCAGCTCCGGCCGGGGCCCTGTCCCACGTCCACTTTGGCGGCGCCGAGGCCGAGCAGCCTGGCCACCTCGTCGTCGGTACTGCCGTCGATCGGGCTGACGTCGAGGTGGAGCCGGTTCTTCACGGTCTTGCCCTCGGGTACCCGGGTGAACACCAGGGTGGGCGGCATCTGGCGGGCCCGGACCTCCTCGACGCTCGGCTCCCAGGAGCCGATCTCGACCTTGTCCTCGCTCCGGTCGATCACCTTGAAGTCCAGGACCGCGCACCAGAAGGCCGCGAGCCGCTCCGGATCGTGGCAGTCGACATCGACAACCAACTCGGTGAACCTACTCGTCATGGCTCCTCCAGACAGTGCGGACGGGGGCTCCGCCTATGAGGCCGCGCCACCCCGTCCGGCAGACCGCGATTGCCCGGGCTCGTTCTGATTCAGAGGTCCGCTGGCGGGCGTAGAGGAGTTCCTCGGCGAGGATGCGCTGGTATCCCTCGACCTTGCCGTTGTGCCGGGGCGTGTAGGGCTTGGTCCGCTGGTGGCGGGAAGCCCGCGAGATCAGGGAGTGCACGAAGGCTGCGGCCCGGTAGTTGGCGCCGCTGTCCGTAACTACGCGAACGATCCAGTGGATGCCGTGGGCGGTGAAGAACGCGCGGGCGCGGTTGAAGAAGGCCACGGCGGTGGCGGCGTCCGACCTTGTTGACGTCCAGGTGGACCATGTGACCCGGGAAGCGGGCCACGATCCGCTTCGACGGGGGCGGTCGGTGGACCCATTCGGGTCGAGGAACCGGCGGTGGTTGATGCACAGGGGCGCCAGCCACCGGCCCACGGTGCGTTCGCTGATCTGCGCGCCCTGGTCCGCGAGTTCGAGCGCGATCCTGCGGGCGGACCACTTGTTGTCCAGCCGCAGTTGCTCGATCCGTTCGACGACCTCGGGCGGGGTCCGGGTCGGTGAGGAGTGCGGGACGCTGGAGCGGTCCCGTAGCCCGACCTCGCCGTACGTGCCAGACCGGTTTTTCCACTTGGACTTGGACAGGCAGGCGCGGGAGACGCCGACCTCGGCGGCGACGTGTGCGATCGGGCGGCTGCGGCAGCGTTCGACGAGCCTTCGGCGTTCCTCGATGTTCAAGGGGGCGTTCGCATGCGTCACTGGAGCACCTCGGTGCTTCGGCCGGCCGCGACCACAGTGCGGAGGGGGAACGCGATGAGCAGCGCGACAGCGACCAAGAGCCCGCTCGTCCACAGTGGCCCGAGGTTCCCGACCGCGGTGCTGAGGGTGGTCGCGGCGATGAGGGGGCCGGCGGCGGCGCCGATGTTGAGCGCGGCGGTCGCATACGAGCCGGCCATGGTGGGGGCTCCTGCGGCCTCATAGAGAACCCGCGTGATCAGCGTGCTGCCCAGCGCGAACGACAGTGTGCCTTGGACGAACACGAGGGCAAACAGAGCGATCGGCTGGTCGGCCAGCACGGCCAGGGCGGGCCAGCCGATGAGCAGCAGCGGACCGCCGACTGCGAGGACCAGGCCGGGGCGCCGGTCGGACAGCCGTCCGGCGACGGTGACACCGGCGAAGGAACCGACACCGAAGAGCACCAGAGCGACAGAGATCCACAGCTCGCCCAGCCCGGCGGTGTCGGTCACGACGGGGGCGAGGAAGGTGAAGCTTGCGAAGGTCGCCGCGTTCACCAGCGCGCCGAGCACCATGACGAGGATCAACCGCGGCTTTTTGAGCTGTGCGAGTTCCGCCCGCAAGCTCGGCCCGTCGGCCTCCTCTGCCTTCACCGGACGCGCTGGGATTCCCGTGAGGATGCCGATGGCTGCGGGCAGGCAAATAGCGGCGACGGCCCAGAACGTGGCCCGCCAGCCGAGGAGTGCGCCGAGCACTGATCCGCCTGGGACGCCGGCGATCGTCGCCACGGTGGTGCCTGACAGCAGCACGGCAAGCGCGCGTCCCTTCTTGTCGGCGGGCACCAGCGTGGCGGCAGTCGTCAGAGCGACAGCGAGGAACCCGGCGTTCGCCAGCGCGGCAACTACCCGGGTCGCGAACAGGACCGGGAAGCTGGAAGTGGCAGCGCCCGCGGTGTGGGCTGCCAAGAACACGAGGACGAACCCAAGCAGGCTCGACCGTCCAGGCCAGTTGCGGGCAAGTACTGCCATGAGCGGGGCCCCAATGATCATGCCGATCGCGAAGGCCGAGGTGAGTACGCCTGCTGTCCCGACGGTGACGTCGAGGTCTGAGGCGATGTCCGGCAGGAGGCCGGCGAGCATGAACTCCGAGGTGCCCATGGCGAAGACCGCCATGGCAAGCAGGTACAGCGGGAGAGGCATCGAGTGGCTCCGAGGTGAGGAGAGGCACGAGAAGGTCATCTCGTCACCGCGGCCAGCCCAAGGGGCACATACGTCCGACCGCAGAATGCGGCGCGACGACAGGGCTACGAACTCAGGGGTTCAGGGGGCTGACGGCGTGACCGAAAGCCCCCACCCTGTCCGACTCAGGACTCGACATGGCCCGTACGCTACCCGGCCGATGCTCATCGACGCACCTCGGATTCACCGACGTTGGTCTGTGTCACCAACGTCATGTACCGCAACATCTAGTTCGACTTTCGACTCATCGATAGCCTGCGTCACCATGACGCGCGCTTGGATCTTGCCTGTGCTGCTTGTGCTCGTCGGCTCAGCCGTTGCGACTGGGCTGATCTTCAGCAGGAACCCCGGCGCAGCTACAGCACTCCTGCTGATGTTCGTGCCGCTCGCACGGATGAACTTGGCGACCGGGCTGCAAGTACTGCCTGCGACTACGCCTCCGGCTGGGCCGTAGCGCCCGCCAGTTGCATTGGGTAGACATCTGGCGTGACCCGGCTGGAGCCGCAGCGGTGAGGGCAGCCAACGATGGCAACGAGACCGTGCCGACGGTCATCGTGGCGGGCCGACCGCACACCAACCCCGGTCCTGAATGGGTGCGCGAGCATCTCTCCCCTTCCCCGTGATCAGAAGCGGGGCCCTATCGGAGAGGCGCCCGAAGGCCCCAAAGATCATCAATCGGTGCAGCTTGGCAGTTGGCCTGACAACTTGGTGAAGTCCCTGGTAGACGGTCCCGCCACAGAACCACTTCGTCCACGACACCCTCCGACGTATGGGCGCCTGACCAGCTCCTGTTGTGGGTGGAACGGAAACCGGCACACTGGCCAGGCTCGACCTCAGATCATGCGTCGTAGCGCGGTCTCAACGGCATCGATCAGCGGATCACCTTCGGACCGTCGGTGCCGTGCGAGGCCGAACTCGACGTCCGGCAGGGTGGGCAGGGCGTCCGCGTCGTGGCAGGCCATGGCTGGTTCGAGGTTCGTGGGCAGGAGCGCCGCGACGCCGAGTCCGGCTCGTACCGCGGCGAGCACACCGACCAGGCTGTTGCTTTCGAATGCCACCCGCCAGGGCCGATCGGCACGCTCCAGCGTTTCCAGCACCGACGTACGCCAGGAGCACGTGTTCGAGAACAACACCACCGGCAGCGGATCGGCAGCCACGTCCACACCCTGGCCGATTGCCCAGACCAGCGGTCGGCGTACCGTCCAGCGCGGCGGTCCAGGAACAGCCGGCACTTCGTTGAGCACCAGTTGGACGCGGCCCGCGTCGTAGGCCTCCCGCATCGCGGCGTTGGACATGCTGAGCACCTCCAGGGTTGCGCCGGGGTGCAGCCGGGCAAGGTCGGCGAGGGCCTGCGGAAGCTGGGACGCGGCGAGGTCTTCGAGCAACCCGACGCCGCAGCGGCCGGTAAGCGTGCGCCCGGTTTCGGTGAGTGCCTGTGCGGAGAGCGCGAGAATGCGTTCGGCGTACGGCAGGAGCTCCTCGCCCGCCCTGGTCAGCGAAACACCGGACGGTGATCGGTAAAGCAGCGGACGGCCAATGGCCCTCTCGAGCTTGCGTACCTGCTGGCTGAGCGCGGGCTGGGTATGTCCAAGCGTGGTCGCGGCGCGGCTGATGCTGCCCGCCTGCACGATGGTGACGAAGGACCGTAGCAATGCGGTTTCAAGATCCCTGGCCATAACGATTCATTATGTCAGCCCCACCAAATGAACCACTACCTATGGCATGACGGAGGATCTAGCGTCATGCGAGTGACCGGATACCGACAGATACTCGCCGTGCCAGGGATGGCATCGCTGTTGGGTGTTTCCTTTCTCGCCCGTACCACGATCACGGCTGTCGTGATGGCCCTGACGATGCATGTCGTGCTGCGCCTCAATATGAGCTACGTGGCAGCCGGAAGTGTCGCGGCGGCTCTGACCGCCGGGCTGGCGCTGGGCGGGCCGCTGCTTGGCCGCATGATCGATCGGCGGGGCCTGCGTACGGTGCTGCTGGTGACTGTCGTAGTGCAGGCCGTGTTCTGGCTGAGCGTGCCGGTCCTGCCGTACAGGGCCCTACTGGGTGCCGCTTTTGCGGCGGGTCTGCTGATGGTGCCGGCCCAGCCGGTGACCAGGCAGGCGATCGCCGCGATGACGACGGCGGAACAGCGCCGGGCCGCGTTCGCGCTGGAGTCGGTGCAGGGCGAGCTGTCGTACATGGTGGGCCCGGCGGTCGTGATCCTCTGCGCCGCGAAGGTGTCCCCCGGTGTGGTGGCGTGGGGGCTCGGCGCCGCGATCGTCGCCGGCGGAACCGCGATCGCCTTGCTCAACCCGCCGCTGCGTGCCGAGGACGAGGCGGGTGCCGGCGCGGTCGGACGGCCCCCGCGACGGGAGTGGCTGGGCGTCGGCATGATCGCCGTACTGACGATGGCGTTCGGTACCACGACGCTGCTCAGCGGCGTCGACCTCGCCATCGTCGCCACGCTCGAAGAAGCAGGTCAGGTGTCCTGGGCCGCCGTGGTCTTAGCCGTGTTCGGCCTGACCTCCGTCGCCGGCGGGCTGATCTACGGCGCGCTGCCCCGGCCACTGCCCGCGTGGCTGCTGCTCGGCTTGCTCGGGCTCGTGACGATTCCCGCAGGGCTTGCCGACGACTGGCCCTGGTTGTGCGTGGCCGTTGTCGGCACCGGGCTTTTCACCGCGCCGACCCTTTCCGCGGTGACTGACGCGGTGAGCCGACTGGCGCCGGCCGGCGTGCGGGGTGAGGCTACAGGTCTGCAATCCTCAGCGCAGAGCGCGGGTTTCGCGCTCGGATCCCCGATCGTCGGGGTGACGATCGACGCCTCCGTGCCAGCGGGCGGCTTCGCGGCCGCCGGGCTGGCCGGCCTCGCCGCCGCGCTGACTGGATGCCTGCTGTCCCGCCGCCGTCCGTCGCCTCGGCCGCCCACTCCAGCTCGTCGCGAGTCCGCGAGAAGAACAGATGCAACTCATGTTCCGTGATCAGCCGCTTGAACCGCGGGACACTGAGCGAAATGGGTGACGGCCCCCGCCCTTCACGGCTTCAAGATCAACTCGTTGCCCCTTTGGCGCCTATCTGGGAACCGGCGCGAATCGCATCGAATGCGAACTGGACGCATGTTGTGCTGCGTCGGGCGAGCGTGCGCACCGGAGCTGCCGGCTTGGCAACCCACCGTCGCCCGTTCCCGTCCCGTTCGCCGGAATGCTGCTGGACTACCTGGGCCAGCGCCCGAACACCAAGACCGCGACCAACCCCAATGCCCGATGGCTCTCCCCCGGCCGCCGGGCCGGACAACCCATGCCCCCGATGTCGGTAAGCCGTGTGCGCGAGAAGCGCATGCACGGTTTGACGCGCGGTAGCTGGAAACGGAGCCCTCACGGGCCACCGCGCCAGTCCCCGACCCTGCTCAGGGAAACTCGCGGGATGTCGCACATCCGCCAAGGCCACCACTGGCCAGTGCGCCCGAAGCGTTCAGGAAACTGAACGCCGTTGCGGTGATCCGTGCTCGGATACTCCTCGGCCCCCCTGCCGTTCAGCCCCGCGCGGCCTGTTCCCCGCGACATCCGCGTCGGCCGCATGCCGGGGGACACGCATACCGGCAGATAGGTCTACACCTGCGGGTAGGGTCCTTCTGCATGAGCACAACATCGCCCGACATACGCCGGGTTAGCCTCCGCGCCACCCTCGGAATCGGGGCGGCCTGCACCGCCGCCGCGTTCGGCGCCGGGTTCACCCTCGCCGCCGACCAGAGCGGCAGCGCGGACCCGGGCAACATCGTCGTCGAGCACTCGGTCGGCCCCCGCCACGGCACCGGGAACCAGTCCATGACCGGGGAACCGTTGCCCGGCGTGTGCACCGGCCGCTCCGCGACCATGGGGAATGAGGCCGCCATGCGGGAGGAGTCGCTCTCGACCGCCTGCCAGTTCATCCGTGACAGCCGGGCCAAGGACGCCACAGCCGCTGTCCAGGCGCTACGGGACGCCGCCCGTGTTCTGGAACGGGGCCGCCGGTGAACACCCCCCGCTGGGTCACCCCGCGCCGCCTCGGCGCCGCCGCCGCGTTCTACGGCGTGTTCGTTGCAGGCTGGTACCTGGGTCAGCCCGTCTCCCCCGAATGCCACGTCGACCAGGCCGCCCTCGACCGGATCGCCGAGGAGTACGAAATCGAATCAACCCCCATACCCACTCCGATGCCGACGGCGTACCCGTCACGGTACGACTCGAAGTCCCCCCTCCCGCTCGACCCGACGCCGGACCCGGCCCACGACCCGCGTGGGGGCGCCACCGCCAGGCTGTCCCTGACGTTCGACTCCTACGCCGTCGTCTGCACCAACGACACGAGCGAGCGCCCCCGCATTCGAGCGTGGCTCGAGGGCCACTGGCGGTAGAGAGGTGGTGTGGCGTGTCCGCCGACGCGGGCGCCGGCCTCGTACCGTGCGACACTCCCCGGATGCCTGCCTGGATAACCCTGCGCCGCCTCGGCGCCGCCACCACTCTGTACGCCGTGTTCCTGGCCGGGTGGTGGCTGGGCCAGCCCGTGCGCTCCGACGGCTGCCTCGAAGACCGGCTCACCGCCGGGGCGGACGGTCGTCCCACACCGGTAGAACCGGCCGACCCCAACCGGTACCTCGAGAACCTCAACCTCGACTTCGGTCTCCTCGACTGGGCCGACGACATGGACGGCTACCGCGACGGCGAATACGGACCCAGCGACTACGGGTACGACCTGCAGGGCGGGTCCGAAACGTACGTCACGTCCGGCGCTGTCTACGCTCCTTGCTCCTACAAGAAGCGCGCCCGCCTGCTCGCGTGGATCAACGGCGACTGGGGCTGACTACACCTGTGCCTGCCTGGGGTATCGAACTGGCGACCTCGCGTATGTGGGAGTCGCGCATTCGTCAGCTTCTGCCGAATACGCGAGGTCGCCAGTTTCATGCCCCTACCACAGGCTGCGGCCACGGGGGTCGAGCTTCTGCACACGGGCCGGCAGGGACTAGGACGTCGTTTCTTTTGGTACTGCGAGTCGTTGTGCAGTCCCTGTTGAACTCGGCGGCCGCAGTGAGCTCGACTGGTGCCGGTGCGCGCCGGACTAGAACGTCAAGAGTTGAACTACGGTGACCACCTCGCATGAAGGGCTCTCCATGACTAGATCTCCCGCCGACCTCATGCGAGTCAACCTTCTCGAGGTCTTCAACGAACCCGACCCGGCCCATCGGGTCGCGGTCATCACCGAGAACTACGCCGAAGACGTGGTGTGGCACGAACCGGACCGGATCACTCGCGGGCGCAAGGACCTCGAACGCCGCGCGGAAGAGTTGCGCGCCGAGAACCCTGGCTGGGTCTTCCGCCCCGTAGGCCTCGCTTCGGAACTCGACGACATCGGACACCTCGGCTGGGAGTACGGGCCTGCCGACCAGTTGGCGGTAGCCGGCATGGACATCGCTCGCACCAAGGACGGCGTCATCATCGAGCTCTACACCATCGTCACCGAGATCCATCAGCCGTCGTAACTGATCGTTTCAGAATGCGGCTGAGACGGTCACTCGTCGTCGAGTCGCTGAAGTACCTGGTCGAACTCGCCGGAGTTGAGCAGACCGGCGATCACCTCGGTCACGACGTCGATGCCAGGACCCCGAACAATCAGACCGTCGGAACACCAGAAGTAGCGGCCCTCCAGGTCCTCGCTGGTCTGAGCCCCCTTCTCCATCAAGGGCTCGATCTCCGCGACGGTGAACACGGTCGCGCTCCAGCGTGAGCCGTCCTCCATCAACCGGACCTCGACATCGACGTTGCACACGGCATCCAGATCCTCACTTGCGCCGGGCAGGAAGGAGACCACGAAACGGTCCGTACGAACGCGGTACCAGGGCTCGTCCCAACCCTGTTCAGCGGCTTCGGACTGTGCACTGTTGGTCATTCGAGGAGTATCGCGAGCCGACACCAGTGGGCTCAACCAGGGTCAATCACCGTCAGGTAGTTGTCACTCATCGCCAGTCTCCCCGTGCCCGCCAAGGCCCGCTGCTCGTCCGCCAACCCGGCGAACCTAATTCCTTGTTAACGGTGGCCCGTGGGGTGAGCCGGCGCCACGAACGGCTGCTGAGGTGGCGGACCGGCCATGGGGCCGAGTCCTTGAATTAGGTCGCTGCGTGGCCCGCATGCGCTCGTGACCAGCGCAAACAGTCAATGCTCAAGGGAGGAGCACCTTGATCTACTGCGGAATCGACTGGGCCGAACGAACTCACGACGTCGCCCTCGTCGACGACTCCGGCCAGCTGCTGGCCAAGCGGCACATCGCCGATGACGCGGCCGGCTACCGGATACTGCTGGACCCGCTCGCCGAATACGGAGACACCGAGGACAACCCAATTCCGGTTGCGCTCGAGACCTCCCGGGGCCTGCTGGTGGCGGTGCTGCGGACCGGCAAGCTGCAGCTCTTCGCGATCAACCCGATGGCTGCCGCCCGCTACCGCGACCGCCACAACGTCTCCCGTAAGAAGTCGGACCCCGGCGACGCCCTCGTGCCGGCGAACATCCTCCGCACCGACATGCACACCCACCGCCCCCTGCCCCAGGACAGCGACCTGGCCCAGGCCCTCGCCGTCCTCGCCCGCGCCCAGCAGGACGCGACGTGGAACAAAGCAACAGTGCGCCAACCAGCTCCGGTCCTTGCTCCGTGAGTACTACCCGGCCGCTCTGGACGCCTTCGCCAAGTGGAACAACGGCCTGTGCCGGCCCGAGGCCCGCGAACTTCTCAAGACCGCCCCCACCCCCACCAGGGCCGCCCGGCTGACCCGCACGCAGATCCAGGCCGCACTCAAACGCGCCGGCCGCAAGCGAGGCATCGAAGCCGAAGCCGAACGGCTCCGCGAGGTCTTCCGCGCCGAGTGGGCCCACCAGCCTCCGCCCGTCGAGGACGCGCTCGGCAAGCAGATGCTGGCCTTGCTGGTCCAACTGGAGGCTGCCTGCACCGCAGCCGACGGCCTCGCCGAGGCGGTCGAGGAGGCTTTCCCTCAGCACCCCGACCCTGACGTGATCCTCAGCTCCCCTGGTCTCGGCGTCCAGCTCGGCGCCCGGGTGCTGGCCGAGATCGGAGACGACCGGCAGAGGTTCGCCGACGCCCGCGGTCTGAAGGCGTACGCCGGCTCCTCACCCATCACCCGCGCCTCCGGCAAGAAGTCGTCCATCACCCGCCGGTAGGTGAAGAACGACCGACTCAACCACGCCGGTTACCTGTGGGCCTTTTCCGCGATCACTGCCTCACCCAGCGCCAAGGCCCACTACCGCAGGCGGCGCGACGACCACGGAGACTGGCATGCCGCCGCACAGCGCAACCTCTTCAACCGCATGATCGGCCAGCTCTACCACTGCCTCCAGAACCCCCACACTGTTCGATGAGAGCACGGCCTTCCCCACCGAACTCCCGGTCGCCGCTTGACCTGCTAATCGCCTGAGGTGTCCATCCGGTGACAGCACTGGGCAAGGATGCGATTCCACACCCGGCAACTGTGCGCCGTGGCTGTGATCGTGCGTGGAAGGCATCGCAGTATGACGTGTTCCTTGCCCGAGCCGATGCTGACCGTGGCCGTGGCCGTGGACAGCCCTGCGCTGCCCGCCGGGTAGGCAGCGGAGCCGAAGTGGGATGGCTACCGCGCCAGTTCGCCGTGCACGCGGACGGGCGGGTGCTGCTGTGCTCCCGGCGGGACGGCTGTACTGCAGCAGTTGTGCCGCCCGGGCCGCCTGCTGGCCGTGCGGGAGTGCGTCGGCAGGCGGCCAGTGTCCCAAAGGTGCAGGCTGATGGAGTGGAGTGGCCGGTGGAAATCGCCCTCGCGCGGCCCGTGGCGCAGCTGCCGACGGGTCCGTCGTGGGCCTCATCAGTTCGCGGTTGGCTGCGCGGCGGCGGCGAGGTCGTCGTCACGGTCCTGGATCTTGAGTTCCAGGTCGACGACCTGCTGTTCGAGTGTGGTGATCCGGGCCTGGAGCTGTCCGGTGTCGTCGGGACCGCCGATACCGGACTCTCGCCAGACCTGCTTGCCCGGGCGGGTGAGTGGTCCGGCCGGTGATTGCCCTCTGGGTCAGGTGGTCTGGTCGGGGGCCTCAAGGGAGTCGAGCCAGTGGAGGAGGCGGGCTCCCTGGCGGGCCATGATGTCCGGATCGCGTAGGGCATTGGCCAGGAGCGACATGCCCTGATAAGCGGAGATGAGGGTGAGGGCGTGGTCGTCCGGGTCGGACAGGCCCAGGGCGCGGAACTGGTCTCCGGACCACTCCAGCAGGCGCCGGACCACTGTTCCGGCCTCCGCGTCGAGGGTCCCGTCGGCGCGTTTGTCGAGTTCGACGGCGAGGGTGCCGGTGGGGCAGCCGTAGCGGGCGGCGACTTCGCGCTGGTCGATCCATGCCTCGATCAGGGTCTTGAGGCGGTCGCGCGGGTCGGGCAACTGGTCCAGGCGGTTGGTGAGTTCGTCCAGGTGTGCGCTGTGCTCGGAGAGCGCGGCCAGGACCAGTTCGTCCTTGGTCTTGAAGTAGTAGTAGACGTTCCCGACGGGAACGTCGGCCGCGCGTGCGATGTCGGCGAGGGTGGTGCGCTCGACGCCCTGCTCGTGCAGGATCCGGGCCGCTTCGGTTGCGAGTCGTCGGCGCTTGTCGGCCGCTCGCGCCCGAGGCTTCACTGAGTCAGTCACCCAACTCACTATAGACAACGACCCGTGAAGCCGTGCTACGGTCCCCGAAGTAAGTCAGTCAACTAACTAATTCGAGGGGATCGTCATGATCGTGGTGACAGGCGCGACGGGCAACATCGGACGGACCTTGGTGCCCCTGCTGGCCGAGAGGGGCGAGGACGTGGTGGCCGTCTCGCGACGCCCACAGCCCGAAGGGCTCCCTGCCGGGGTCCGGCACGCTCAGGCGGACGTCGGCAACAGTGCGAGCATGCGGCCCGTGCTCGACGGCGCCGACTCCTTCTTCCTTCTGCTGGGAGGCGAGCTCAACGGCCACGGCGAAAGCCCGGACGCCCTGATCGGCGGGGCACTGGACGCCGGGGTCAAGCGGTTTGTCCTGCTCTCCTCCCAGATCAACTCCACCCGCCCCGAGGCCCTTTCACACACCCGTCTGCGTGACTTCGAGGCCGCCGTGCGCGCCTCCGGAGCCGATTTCACGATCCTGCGTCCGGGCGGATTCGCCTCCAACGCCCTCGCTTGGGCCGAGTCGGTACGCGCCCAGCGCACGATCTTCGCCCCGTTCGGCGATGTGGCCCTGCCCGTCATCGACCCGGCGGACATTGCCGCGGTCGCCGCAGCAGCACTGCACGAAGAGGGGCACGCGGGCCGTACGTACGAACTGACCGGACCCGAGGCCATCAGCCCGCGCCAGCAGGCCGCAGTGATCTCCCAGTCCCTGGGCGAGGACGTCGCCTTCGTGGAACTGTCCCGCGAACAGGCCCAAGCCCACATGGCGCAGTTCATGCCCGAAGAGGTCATCGACGGAACCCTGGACATCCTCGGCGTCCCGCTGCCGGCCGAGCAGGCGATCAGCCCCGATACGGAGAGCGTCCTTGGCCGTACGGCCAGGCCCTTCGGCGAGTGGGTCGCCCGCAACCTGCCAGCCTTCCAGTAGAACCTGCGGCCGGACCGGAGCCAGACGTGGCCGTGGTTTCTTGGAGATCACTGCGTGCCGATGCTGCGTCAGCCTCCGGTCATGGCGGTCTGATCACCGACCCGAAGGGGGTTCGGTCGAATCACCTGCACATGCGTCCGAGTCATGCTCAGTGTGTGAATCTGCCTTCGCTGCCCTTGTTGCGCGCCCCGGAAGCACCTCGAATCCGCCAGCGGAACCGATGCTGACCACGCCCGCGAGGGCTGCGGAATGCGCTGGCGGACTTGAGGGCGACGGGCTAACGCTGCGCGGGCCGACCGGCAAGTACCGCCCGCGGCAACCTCTCGCTCTTCTGAGGGACAGGGCTGTCGCTCGGCCGGGACTGGCGCCTCAGCGCCGCAGCCCGGAAGAAGTGTTGGCCGATAGGTGACATCGGCCTGGGAAGCTCGTGCGTCCTTGTTTACAGGCCGCAGGAGCCGCGGTCGAGGTGGAAATATCGGGCGTTGGCCCAGCGGCACAGCCGGATACCGACGGTGACACCGGCGATTGTGATGAGGGCGGGCAGGTATCCGCTGGCGACCTGGGTGATCGGGATTGCCGGGCACCCGCCTGAGATCGCCCATCCCGTACCGAACAACACCGCGCCGGGGACCACCCCGGCGTGGATGCGCCCTGGGGTGCGGCGGACCCGCAGCAGAGCGAACGCGCACACGATGATCACCACAGCGCCGGCGAAGGAGAGGAACATGCGCAGGTCCTGGAAGGTGAACATGCGGTTCAGCTCGGCGTAGTCCCCGTAGCCGATGTTGGTGACGGTATAGCCGAGGGCCAGTCCGGTGACGATGTTGGCCAGCAGGAGAGTGCCTCGGGTACGCATCAGATCACCTTCCACAGGAGGAACGACACCGCGACGGCGGTGCCGAAGAACACGGCGGTCGCGACGATGCTGACCGGCCGCAGCCGGCCGCAGCCGTTGAGTCCGTGGCCGGAGTTGCACCCGCCGGCCAGCCGAGTGCCAAAGCCGACCAGCACGCCTCCCACGAACAGCAGGGCGATCATGGTGATCGGATTGGCGGTGACCAAGTCCCGAAAGCCCGGGCCCATGTCGTACCGGAGCTGGAACCGCCCGGAGGTGACCGCGGCAATAAACCCGCCAAGGAAGATCGACACCAGCAGGGCAGCCTGGGTGAAGAGCGGGGCCGGGCGCAGGCTCGTGGTAGCGGGGCTCTCACTCGCCGCCGGTTCGGCATCCACTTCGAGCGGCTGCGACTTCCCGTGCGGAACCTGCGGCACAGTGGACGCGCCGGTGCCGGTGCCAAAGTGCTCCGCAGTAGCCACGGCGAGCGCCTGAGCGAGAGCTTGATCGTCGGCGAACTCCTCGTCCATCCGCTCAAGGCGGCGTTCGCTCCGCCAGTGCAACACGCGATCCCACGCGGACGACACCCCGAAAGACCGATCGGTGATGAGGGCGTAGTTGATGGTGACCAGAGCGAGCCCGATAGCGCCCGCCCACCAGGGCCAGTAGGTACTCATGCGGGGCCTTTCATCCAATCGGTGATTTGAGCCCACCATCCACGCTTCGAGCTCGCATGATGTGTGCGTGGAGTGGGATGGCCTGAAGGCTGGGGACTCTGTGCGGGTGGTGACGGTTGGTGATGCCAGGCCGGGTCGGGCGGGGCTGATGACCCGAACTGGGCCATGGTTTCCGGTGTCGCGGGCACAGGTCCTGACGGCTCAGGTGACCGTGTTGCTGCCGACTGTGCGGCGGCGCCGGACGGGTCCGCGCCCGCCATGTCTTCGAGGTGTCGCGCCTGGGCCCCATTGGGCAGCAGGCTGATCGGCACACGCTCGCCGGTGAGTGCCATCTGGTAGCGCGCGCAGCTGTGCCACTGCCCCTCGCTGTCGCAGTAGTAGTTGCGCCAACCCCGCAAGCTCGCCCTGAGCAAGGGGAAAAGGGGGCATCCTTCGGCGTGCGAGCAACTCACGTTGCTCCCTCCTGACCGGCGCACACCACCCGTTCGGGAAGGCGGTTGCCATTCTCGGTTCTTGTTCTTGCCGCGCCTGGTCGACGATCTCAAAGCGTCGAGGAATGCAGGCACAGCGTCGTTCTGTGACTGCCCGTCACTGCGGTCAGCCGTGATGCAACCATTGATTCGGCGTCCCGAGCAACCTCAGGGAAATTTCCAAACCCACTACTTGACGTGCATTTAGCGAGATACGTCCAGCGACAGATATGCCCGTCTATCCTGCATGTCTGGATATTCACAGGTCGACGAAGAGGTGTTTGGATCGTGATCGACCCCGCGGTCACGGCCTCTGCTCGCACGATTCCCCTCTGGAGAAAGTGAAAGCCTTGAGGTCAGTTGTGGCAAGGTTGTGAATATTGCAGATCGTAAATGAAGGTGCTGATGGACGGGAATCATGCGCCGACATGCTGTCTGCCGGTCGTGCCGGAAGGTCGCCTATCAGGGCTGCTGGCACGTGTAACAAGTGCTCGCGGGCGTGCCAACGCCTCAGCGATGCACGCGTGAGTCCGAGGACCGCAGGCGTGCACGCACAGCGGAGGCGGTGGCGCGCTCGCAACCGGTGCCGGCCCGACGGGACGCGTCGTAGCGATGCACACATGTTCCCCGGCGCCCAAATATTCTACGGGCCGAACGAAGGGTGGCTGGTGGGCTCGGCTCGTCGAGTGGATGCAAAGCCCGGCATGAAGTATTGAGCCGAAACTATGCAGGTGCCCAGTTCGGTGCCGTGCCGGGTCCCGCGGCGGGCGATGGCCGGCACGATGCCACGAGCGCAGACCTGCGCACGTTCATCCCTCATGGCTGAGTGGGCGTAGAGCAGTACTGCGGCGCGGCCATTTCCGTGCCTACCGGGCCGATTGACCAGTGAGAGCGGGCGGCCTGCCAGGCACAGTTGTCCAGCATGCCCTCCAGGGCCGAGCGCTCGGCCGGGTCGAACGTGAGGCCGTAGACGTGCTGTGGCGGCTCTCCGGATGTCGGATGGCATGGGGTCATGACGCAGCGTCGCCCGAGCTGTCGTCGGGCCCGGCGATGCCGTCGGCGCGGCGCGGCCCTGGCGCGTTGAGCCCGTAGTGGTCGCCGATCATCCGCAGCATGAAGCATCCGACGGCCGCCCCCAGCGCCGCGGGCACACCGTAGACGCCGGTGCGTTCGCATGCGACGGTGATCCCGGCCCCCAGCAGCGCGGGGATCGCGTACAGGTCGGCGTACAGCACCGTCGGCAAGCGCAAGACCAGCACGTCGCGCAACGTGCCGCCGCCGATCCCGGTCACCATGCCTAGCAGCACCGCCTGCGGCGCGCCGATGTGATACTCCAGCGCGGTGGTCGCGCCGGTGACCGCGAACAGACTGAGGCCGGCCGCGTCGAACACCGTGATCAGGGTCGTGTAGCGCTCCAGGTGCCGCCACAGCAGGAACGTGACCATGCCGCCGGCTACCGCGACCGCCAGGTACCGCCAGTCGCTGAACGTCGCCGGGGGCAGTGCGCCGGCGAGCACGTCCCGGAGCACGCCGCCGCCCAGAGCGGTCACCATGGCGAGCCCGAGCACGCCGACGATGTCCAGACGTGCCACCCGCGTCGCGGTGAGCGCACCGTTCAACGCGAACGCGAAGGTGCCCAGCAGGTCGAGTACGAGGTGCAACATTCCATAGCCATGCCACGTCGACCCCTCACCTGTCCCACCGCCGCCCGGCTTGAAGCCCTCGGCACTGTCTCACCAGGTCACAGTGCGGGCACCGCGTTGACCCGAACGGCCGACACGCGATGCGTGACCTGCCGCCGCGCTGGATCCTGGACCCCGGCGGACCAATGGCGAGCGATTGATACCTGGTGGGGGCGCAAGCGGAGGGTAACGCTGTGACAAGACGTAGCTGTGGCACGGAACGGGGCGCGGTGGTGCTGATCGCCGACCGGAGCTGGGACGGACTCGCGGACCGGCCCTCCGGGCACACCGAGGTGGCGGTGCGCGACGGTCGGATCGCCGAGGTGGGACCGGCTGTCGATCGCGCCGGCGCAGAGGTGGTCGAACTCGGCGATCGCATGATGCTGCCGGGACTGATCGACTGCCACATCCACACCACCGTCGATCCCAGCCGACTCCTGCGGGCCTTCGTGTCCGACGGGTCTGCGGCGATCGCGCTGAGTGCCTTGCCGGTACTGCGTAACCTGCTCCACCGTGGCTTCACCACGATCCGCGATCTGGCCACCTTCGCCGCCGAGCCGGTCACGCTGCAACTGCGCGACGCCATTAACTGTGGTCACATCGTGGGGCCGCGGATGATCGTCGCGCCGTACCTGATCTCCGCGCGGGGCGCGCATGGCGACGCCTCGACGTTGCTCGCGTCACACTTCAACCGCGAGATCGGCGCCCTGGCAGACGGCGCGGACGAGATCACGCGCAGGGTGCGCGAGAACATCCGTGCCGGCGCCGACTGGATCAAGTTCGGCGCCACCGGCGGCTTCGCCACTCCCTCGGACGATCCCACACAGACCACCTACACCCAGGAGGAGATGAACGCGCTGGTCGCCACGGCCCGCGAACTGGGCATCCCCTGCACGCCGCATGCCTATGGCGACGAGGGCGTCTCGCGTGCCGTCACCGCCGGTGCTCGCTCGATCGAGCACGGCAACCTCGCTTCGGCGTCGACCCTGACCCAGATGACAGAACGGGGCGTGTTCCTCGTGCCGACCCAGTTCATGGTCCTCGATGCGCTCGACCACCTCGACGACGACAGCTACTGGGAGGGTAAAGATCCGGCGGAACGGGTGAAGTTCACCCGCTACGCCGACCAACTCCGGGAGTCCGCACACAACGTGGCCGCGAGCAACGTGCGCATCGCGTTCGGCACCGACGCCGGCATGTTTCCGCACGCCGACAACTGGCGCGAGTTTCCGGCGATGGTCAAGTCCGGTATCGCCACCGTGCGGGCCCTTCGCGCTGCCACCAGCGTCGCCGCCGACCTGCTCGACCGGCCTGACCTCGGACGCCTCCAGCCCGGCGCGACCGCCGATCTGGTCGCACTGCCGGCCGACCCCTTCGACGACATCACGGCCGTCGCGGGCATCGACTTCGTCATGCAGGACGGCACCGTGCACCGCACTCCCACACCTGGGATCGCCAGGTAAGTCCCCAACGGGCCGCTGGGTCGCCAGCTCGCACCGAACAGAGGGATCCACTGGTAGGAGTCTGTGATCAGGTGACCTGTGATCGAGCGCTTGCGCTGCTTCCAATTACTGCGAGTATTTGTCAGGGCGGCCTCGGGTAGCCCTTTGTGTTGCGGTGTCGGGATCGATGTCTCGGTGGCTTAGCCTCGCGCGGACCCTCTCCCACCGCTCAGCGGGCAACCTCCACCCGATCGCCGATCCGGTGTCGCTTGCGGAGAAGGAGACTCCTGATCCCGTCGGCCCCCAGATCTCTGCGGAGATGGTGTGCGGCACGAGGGTAATGAACCATTCGCGCTGCCGCTCGTCCGTCAGGTCCAGGACTACGGCTGTCTCCCCTTCCTGAGCCCCCGTCGCGTCGGCGATGGCGGTGAGGGCGGTCTGGGCATCCGAAGGCCAGGGGAGGTCGGAAATGAGATCAATGTCCGTCGAAGCCGCGTCAGGTGCCACCTCCCGGATCACCTCTTCAACCACTGTCCGCGCTGTTTCGGGGGCGGTGCCTTCCAGAAGGAAGAGGTCAAGCGGACGTGGCCTCCGGCCACCGTGGCTTCCAAAGGGCTGCGCGAATTCGGTGAATGCGCGCGTGAGTGAGCGTTTGGCGGACATCGGGCTACTGTCTCCTCCGGTGAGGTTCTGCGCGGATCGTTTCATCGGGTGTGGTCGCCGGGTGCGTACTTCTTCCAGGTGCCTCCGGCCTGCGCGGCGACGGCCTCGGTGTGAACGGCGTGATAGCCGAGCATCCCTGCAACGACCGAGGGCGGCGCCTGGAGGACGAGTTGTCGCAGGGTGGCGGTCCGGCCGTGGAGGGTGGGGATGCCCACGGCAGCGAGTCGCTTGCCGAGGGTGGCGGGGTCCATGGGCTGTCCGGCTCTGCGTCCGGGGAAGAGCCAGTCGCTGGTGGGAAGGCTGCCGCCTGGCCGATTCGGCCGTCCGTCACGTATGTAGTCGACGAGCAGACCAGCGAGGGGCTCGGGAACCGGTGTGGGCGGATCGCCGAGGAGAAGTGCGACCAGGTCACCGTCGTGCTGGACGTCGTGGACGGTGAGCCGGCCGAGCCGACGGACCGGCTGGGCATAGAGAAGGATCAGGGCGGCCGCGATCCGCTCCATGAGCGGGAGGTCGTTGCTGGTCATGACCTTGCGGATCAGGGCGATGCGGTGGTGCTGGCTGATCGGGGCCGGGTTCTCCGTGCGGATCGTGGGGACCCTCAACCGGGGCATGACCTGGTGGTCCATGCTCCAGCGCAGGAATGCTTTGACGACGCGGAGGGCGGTGGCGTCCTGGGCGAACCAGGCGTCGAGGTCGGCCTGGGTGCACTCGCCGACGGCGCGGTCCCGTTCGGCGAGCCAGGTGAGGAAGGCGGCTGCCTGTATGAGCTGGGTGCGGGCGGATTTGACGGCCCCGGGGCCGAGGGGCCGCTTGGCGGCGGTGGCCCGGAGCTTGCGCAACAGGTGCCAGGTGGCGAAGCGGTTCAGGAGCTGGCGGTGTTCGATGTCCTCGATGGTGTCGAGCCATTCGGGCAGTCGGCGTTCGAAGAGCAGAAGGTGCCGGTCGCGGTGCGGCAGGATGCTGGTGTGCATGAGCAGGTCACGGACGTGGGCGACCGACCGCCAGGGCGACAGCGTGCTCAATCCCTCGTGGGTGAGGGGCACTTCGCTGCGGGCGAGGGCGCGCAGGATTTGCTGAACGTGTGGCTTGCCGACCCAGGTCAGCGTTGCCTTGGGGCGGGGCACGGACCTGACCTCGTCGAAGAAGGGAACAAGTTCGGGCCGGACGAGGCCGGCGCCGTTGTCAAGGAGCTCTTCCAGGCGTTCGGCCAGGACGCAGTTCCCGCACGCTCCGCGCAGGTAGCGGCGGGCCTCGCGGCCGCAGCGTTCGCAATGGAACTCACCCAGGCCGCCCGCGCAGTTGGTGCACCACCGGCCGCCGTCCGGTGCGATGCCGGGGGTGAGACGGTCGACGCCGCAGCCGACGCACTGCCCATAAGTTTCCAACGCGTGGTCGTAGCAGGCGGAGCACAGGTAGCCCTCGGGCCAGTGGGCGGCTCCGAGACGGACGTTCCGGTGACAGCGTGCGCAGAACAGGTCCTCGGGCCGGACCCGGGTGCGGCTCATTTCTCCGGGCGGACCCGTGCCCGCTTGGGACGGACCGTGGCCGCGAGGTCGACTACGTCGGCGCCGCCGGAGGCGGCGGCGCGGCGCGGGGCCGTGTTCTCCGCCTTGGTGGCGATCAACTCGGCGGGAGTGACGTCGAGGATGTCGCAGAGGGCGGCGAGGACGGGCAGGGACAGCCGCTCGGGGGTCTGGGTGACCAGTCGCCAGACCTGGACCGAGGACAGCTCGATGCCGCGGTCGGCCAGTAGCGGCGACAGGTGGGAGGCGACGAAGATGCCGCGCGTGGCCATCACCTCGCGCAGCCGCCACTGGTAGCTGACCTGGCGCTTCATCAGGCTCTCCTTGCCGGCCGCAGGGCGGCCTTCATCGTCGCGTCCAGCGCTCTGCGCAGGGTGCGGGTGCGGAAGTCGGAGGATACGCAGGTATAGATCGCGGTCGTGGACGCGTAGTCGTGACCGACTTGCTCCTGGACGAACCGGGCGTCCCAGCCGTCCTCGATCAGGTGAGTCACGTACGACCTTCGAAACGAGTGGAAGTCCAGTCCCTCGTCCAGGCCGAGCGCGTCCCGGTAGGCAGCGAAGCGGGTGTTCATCTGGGAGAAGCCGATGCGGGCCGAGCGTTCCGAGGGCCACAGAGCTCCGGTGCCGGAAGTGACGAACAGCGGCCGGACATCCTCGTTCCACTGTTGGAGGATCTCCGCCGACCAGTCCCAGACTGTCAGCACGCTGCGGCGCTTCGGGGGCGAGCCCTTCTTCGCCTTGCCGTGGCGGATGTAGCAGACGCCGTAGTCGCCGAACTCCGGGCCCTCGGAGTTGCGGCCGAAGTCGACTGCGTCCAGCATCCGGGTCTCGTTGCGGCGCAGGCCGAAGGCGTACGCGGTCTTGAAGAGCACTGCGTCACGGAACGCGGGCAGCCAGCCCTTGCGGCCCCGGCCTCGAACCTTGGTGACCTGGTCGTCGGCGTAGTCGAAGAACGCCTGCAACTCGTCCTGGGTGAAGGGCCTCTTCGCCGCGTCGGCTTCGGCGTCCTCCACGTGCACCGCGGCGTTCCACTCGTGCACGACCTGTATGGGGTGGGTGCCGAAACGTTCTTCGCAGGTCGCCGCCCAGCCGTAGGCGGGGTCGACGGCGAAGTCGCAGAACGAGCGTACGGCGCCTTGATAGTTGCGCAGTGTGGAGCGCTTCAGCCTGCGGACCGCTCGCAGATCGCCCATCCACTCGTCAAGCATCTGCGGCGACCAGGTCCACGGGAAGGCGTCCGCATGCCGGGCGAACGCCCGCACCGTCTTCTCCCGGCCCTCGATCGTTGAGAACGCCAAGTTGCGTGCCAGCTGCTGGTTGCGCCAGCCGTCCAGCATCGCGGTGAAGACCTGCTCGTCGGGCCGCAGCAGCGGCAGATCGCTGACCAGATGCAGCCCCGCTGCCCCCGGTGCGAGGCTGTTTCTGCTCATCAAAAGCACTCTCCGTCACTTACATCAGACGAAGGGATCTTTCATCAGATGTAAGCTGATCGCAAACATGCAGGCAGGAAGCCTGCCCATGGTTGCGCTGAGGGCTACGGGAGCGACCTGCCCGGCTGGAGAGAACGTATGCACTGAGGCCCTGACCTGCGTCGATGAGTGACAGATCCTCCGATGTGCAGCCTGCCCGCAGTGCTACATCAGATGAAATTGCGGTCGCTTGCCGAGGTAGCCGGAAAGCGGCCACGGAATGATCTTGAAGCGGGATGCGCCTCGGTCGCCCTACGGCCCGATCATCTCCGCCTGCCGCACCGCGGCATCCCACACCTCGTCCGGCGCGGTCAGCGCCCCACGCTCGACCACCGCTCCATCCGCCATCCGCCATCCGGAAGTCCTCCGTCGCGCACACGGCTACGGCCAAAAGGACCGTAGTGCACACGACTTCGGGACGTTCGAAGAGTCCATACTTCCCTGCGCTCGGCGACGAGTGCCCAGCTCATCTGTGCACGCGAGTACGGGCATTCACATCAGGGTGATCTTCAGAAGACGAAGGTTTTTTGAAGAACGTCAGGGCTGGATCGCGCTTGGGGCTTAGCTCCCCAGGCAGTTCAGCGCCTGCATGGCCTCGCGCTCTATGCGTGAAAGATCGCAGAGGACGATGCCTGCCCGTGCGAGGCACTGCGCGTCGCCTGATTCACCGGCTTCTGTGATCAGCGCTGCGACTTCCGTCCACAGGCTGGCCGCCTCGGCGTACAACCTGTGGCCGGTGCGGAGGTGGCTGCTGTCGAGCAGTTGGGTGCATTCGGCGAGGAAGTCGCGGTAGAGGTTGCGGAACAGGGCGCCGCCGGTGCCGGCCTTCTCCATCAAGAGGGCAGCCCGCGGAAGGTCCCGCTGCGGGTTTTCAGTGCGCTGGAGCCAGGTGCGTACCAGCTTGCCGGCCTTCTCGATGCCCCGGTGACCGAGGTTGGCGATGGGCGGGTTGAGGAAGGCGTCGGCGCAGGCAGTGATGGCGGGAATGATCTGGCCCTGTGGGGAGGGCAGGCTCTTCGGAGCGGTGAGGGTGAAGGACCGGTGCTTGGCGGTCATCGGGCCGCGCGCGGCCCTGGCCCGGGCGAGGCTGGTCAGGCTGGTGGATACTGCTCCGCCTTGCTGGTCGGTGTCCACCAGGTAGGCGTCGTGGTCGTCGTAGCCGTACATGGCGACGACATGACCGCCGAAGTGCACCTTGGACGCGAAGTACTCGAGGTAGTAGCTGTCGAGCTGCAGTCCGACGGGTTGACCGGCGGCGACGGCGGCTGCCGCGTTCTCCCATGCCCTGCGGGGGGAGGTGGTCTCCTCGACCAGGAGCTCCAGCCGGAGTCTGGTGGCCAGGTTTCTCGTGAGCTCGAAAGGCTTGACCCGCCCCCCGAGGAAGGGAAAGCCCATGTTCTTGCTGTCCCAGTAGATGAAGGACAGACCGGAGCCGAGGCCGAAGAGCATGGGCTCGGACAGATCGAGTCCCTCGTGCCGCAGCAGCACCCCCAGAGCTGTCGTCTCGCAGTGCTGCGTACCGCGGGCATCAATGTCTCGCACCTTCGTCATGCCATGCTCTCCTGAACGGGGATGATCAGCCGGGTCATCAGTTCTTCTTGTGGTGCCTCTGCCGACCGGACGAGACAGGCCTCACGTACGGGCGCGTGCGGGCGCAGTCCACGCTCGTGGATGGCGGCGAAGAGAGCGTTGCAGGCCAAGGGCAGATGGGCACAGGGTGCGATGTGCACGGTCTCGGCAACAAATTCCGCCGGGCAATGGCTCGAGCCCCGGGCCGGGTGTTCCTCCCTCCTCCGGCGTTTGCACTCCGACGGCGATCTCCATCCGCTCGTCCAGATCCAGCGGGTACAGCGCCCACAGCGGCAAACGGGCCGTTCAACCAGATGACTGGAAGGAGCCCACAGGTCTGCAGCGCGCCAGGTTTACAGACCTGTCAGTATAGGGGCGTGGAGAAGAGAAGTAGCGCTGGCGAGCGGCTGCTGGAGACGGCTTCGGCCTTGTTCTACGCCCGGGGCATCGGGGCGGTGGGAGTCGATGCGGTGGTGGCGCAGTCGGGTGTGTCCAAGCCGACGCTGTACGCCCAGTTCGGTTCGAAGGACGGGCTCATCGCCGCGGTGCTGGACCGGCGGCGGTGGACCAGGCAGGAGGCGTTGACCGAGTTCCTGGCCGGGGTGTCGTCGGGCCCGGAGGAGAAGCTGCTGGCGGTCTTCGACTGGCTGGCCCTGGGCCATGCGAAGCCGGGGTTCCGCGGTTGTCCGTTCACCAACGCCGCGGTGGAACTGCCCGACGCCGGCCATCCCGGTCGGGCGGTGATCCTGGCCTACAAGAACTGGCTGCGCACCACCCTGGCCGACCTGGCGGCGGACGCCGGCCTGGCCGACCCCGAGGAACTGGGCTCGGACCTGTTGCTGCTGATCGACGGCGCGAACGCCCGCGTGGTCCACAGCGGTGACAGCGACGCCATGCGCCGCGCCGGATCGGCCGCGGCCAGGCTCGTCGCCGCCGCCCGCACCCCGCCCGGCCGGGCCGTTCCCGGCCCGGGCATCAGCACACGACCGAACAAGCACACGGAGGACTGAATGCGACCGACTCTCCAGCCGAAACTGACCGCGAGGGCGACCTACACGGTTCCCATCGAGCGCACGGTGCCCCATCTGCTGCCCGAAGCAGGCCACTTCACGCAGATGCCCCAGGTGCTGGCAACGGGCTACCTCGTCGGACTGGTCGAGTGGGCCTGCATGCAGGCGCTGGACGGACACCTCGACGACGGCGAGCGCACCCTCGGTATCCACGTCGACCTCAGCCACGAAGCCCCCACCCCGCCCGGCCAGACCCTGACCATCGACGTTGAACTGGCCGAGGTGGCGGGGCGGATCCTGACCTTCGGCGTCACGGCGAGCGACGAGGCCGCTGTGGTGTGCCGGGGCACGCACCAGCGCGCGGTGATCGACCTCGATCGGTTCGAGTCGATGCTGTCCGCCCGCACGGCCGACGGGCAGGTTCCGGCATGAGCGAGCACACCACACAGCACCCCGTTTTCGATGCCCATCTGCACATCATCGATCCGCGGTTCCCGCTGATCCCGAACGACGGCTACCTGCCGCCGGCGTTCACCGTCGACCAGTACTGCGAGCGGGTGGACGACCTCGGCGTCCGTGGCGGGGCGGTGGTCTCGGGCTCGTTCCAGGGCTTCGACCAGAGCTATCTACTCGACGCCCTGTCCAGGCTCGGCCCCGCCTACGTCGGGGTCACGCAGGTGCCGGCCACCGTCACGGACGAGGAGATCACCGATCTCGACGCCGCGGGCGTGCGGGCTGTCCGCTTCAACGTGCGCCGGGGCGGGTCGGCGTCTCTGGACGAACTGGACCGTCTGGCACGCCGTGTCCACGATGTTGCCGGGTGGCACAGCGAGCTCTACATCGACGCGCGGACCCTTCCCGATCTGGCGAGCACCCTGGCGGCGCTGCCCGCGGTCAGCGTCGATCATCTGGGCCTGCACCGCGACGGGCTCCCGCACTTGCTGAAGCTGGTCGAGCAGGGAGTGAAGGTGAAAGCTACGGGATTCGGGCGCGTCGACCTCGACCCCGCCGATGTCATGACCGCCATCGTGAAGACCGACCCCGCCGCGCTGATGGTCGGCACCGACCTGCCCTCCACACGCGCACGCCGCCCCTTCACGGACGAGGACTTCACCCTCATTGCCGAGACCGTCGGTGAGGAACACCTCGACGCCGTCCTCTGGGGCAACGCAGCCGCCTTCTACCGGCTGCCCGGCAACTCCTAGCACTCGCACGCCGCTTGGGGCCTCGCGAGCCCGCCATTCCATCGCCTGGAGGCCCACCTCCGCCAGAACCTGGTCCCGGTCGCCGCGCTCGTGCGCCACGGCAGGTCCCGGCGGTCCATGACGTTCCTGTAGAGCAGGGCCGGGATGAGCTGACTGATGCGGACCAGGTGCTCGCCGTACACGGCCCGCGCCGCTCGGCTGGTCGCCCAGCCCGGTCACGGCTCCGCCGCAGTCGTCCGGTGCTCGCGGTGCCGCGGAGCGTGCGCTGGTCCGGCTCCCGGAGTATCCGAACGGAAAATAGCGGTAGGCGTCAGGTGATGGGTCGTGGGTCCGGCAGGAGACCCTGTTCCGCTTCCGACGCCTGATCGTCAGCCGGGGCGCCTGGCCATGACGACCAGGCCCGGCCCGCTGTACTCCTCCGCGGGGAGCCGGAGTTCGGCGACCGGGCGCAGGCCGGCCTGCTCGATCAGGTCCACGAGTTGTTCCGGCCGCCATTTGTGTGTCGTCCACCGAACGGGTACACCCCCGTAGGCCTCGGTGCGCACCGCGTCTTCGTCGCCGACGTGTGTCGCGGTGATGAAGTGCCCGCCCGGCTTCAACGCGCGCGCGAACAGGGCGAGAACCTGGGGAAGGACGTGACGGGGGAGGTTGAACAGTGACCACCACCCGAGCACGCCGCCAAGGGACGCTTCACCAAGGTCGAGATCGGTGGCAGAGGCGACACTGAAGCGGCAGTGCGGATGGAGACGGCACGCGTTCTCGATCATGCGAGGAGAGAGATCCACCCCGGACACGTCGAGTCCGCGTTCGGCGAGGTAGGCGGTCACCGTTCCGGGTCCGCAGCCGACGTCGAGGACAGGCCCAAGCTCCCTCACGGTGTCGGCGAAGGCATCGATCGACGCCTTGAGCCATGGATGGCGACGGATGTCGCCGACTCCCGTCGTCACCACCATGTGGGCGTAGTTGTCGGCCACGCGGTCATAGGACTCACGAACCACGTCGAGATCGGCCGGGCGGTCAATAGGTTGTGCGGGCATCTGCCAACGATAGGACTGTCCAGCGGACTTGGGACTGGCAAGGCGGTTAACGCCAAGCCGTTGCTCACGGCCCGGCTGTACTCGTGAGGGCGTTGACGCGGTTCTCGTACGCGCGGCGGGCCATGCGCTGCGCCGGGTACGCCGGGGCGCCCTGGGCGCCGTCGAGGGGCTGGCAGCGGGCAAGGAGCTGGCGGTGGACCGCGGGTACGGCGCTGACGCGCAGGGTGTAGCCCTGGCCGTGCCGTACGGTCACGCCGCGGTCGAGCACGGATCGCTCGGCGGACTCCAGCTCGGCCGTGCGGAGGAAGCCGGCGACCCTGCCCGGCATATCGAGGGTGACCGGCAGCTCCGGGGCCGGGGCGTCCTCGCGGCCGGCGGCGGTGTGCTCGGGCATGAGGACGACGACAGCCGTGCGGATGGCGCCTCGGCTGACGCCGTGCTCGCGGATTAGGGCAGCGATGGACCGTCCACCCAGGTACGCGGCGCGCACGGCCTCGGTCTTTCCCCCTGTGACGGCCGGGTGGTGGCCGCCTTGCTGCCCTTGGCCTCGGCGGCCCGCAGCCCGTCGTAGGTCAGCTCGCGCTGGAGGTCTCGCTGAAGTTCGCCCGCGGCGGCGAGAGTCTGCACCATGGACTTCACCGTGGACAGCAGTTCTCCGGTGCCGGGGGGGCGGGCGGTGAGGTCCATGGCGGAGAACCCGCCATCGTGGATGGCATCACCATCGGATCTGATTGGATCGGCGGCACCCGATGTCCCGGAATACCCGGTTTCATTGGATGCGCCCTCGCGCTGTCGTCAAACGATTCCCTTGCCGACAAGAGCGTGCGGCTGATCGGAAGCAGTCACGTCACGTGGCTGATAGGCGTTGAGCAAGTGCTCCCCTAGGGCCTGTACGGAGTCGTGATCAGCGACTTGGCTGAAGGCTGCGGATCCAGATGACGGCGCCTCGTAGGTGGAGTCCGGCAAGGTAGCTCTCGGGGGTCTTGTCATAGCGGGTGGCAATGCCGCG
>NZ_VMNX01000349.1 GCF_009377235.1 Streptomyces acidicola | reverse complement strand
AGCAGGTGGTGGGTCACAGCGGTCGGGGGCGGTGGCATTGCCGCAGCCGTCATGGCAGGACGGAGTGGTGCGCTTCCGGGACTCCCGGCATTCCGCAGCGTATGCGTCGCATCACTGACGGTAGGTCCTCAATTTAGGACTCTGCAAGTCGCTGCCGTAGTCTTCCCCCTGAACGAGTCACGGCCACCCCGCAGTTGGGGGTGAGGAGGAAACCCATGCCACGCCGACGACAACCCACCGCACGCCAGGTACGCCTGGGCTCCGAGCTGCGGAAACTACGCGAAGCAGCTGGACTCAAAGCGCGCGAAGCCGCCGTGCTCCTAGGGGCCGACTCCGTTCAGATGAGCCAGATCGAGTCCGGCATCGCCGGCGTGAGCGAGGGACGCGTGCGACGCCTCGCTGCTCATTACTCCTGTACCGACACCGAGTTGGTCGCGGCACTGGTGGCGATGACGACCGATCGGACGCGCGGCTGGTGGGAGGAGTATCGCGGCTCGCTGCCCACGCTGTTCCTCGATCTTTCCGAACTGGAGCACCATGCCAAGTTCCGATGGGACGTGGACTTTCTGTATGTGCCCGGCCTGCTCCAGACAGAGGACTACGCCCGCGCCGTCTTCTCGTACAGGGTCCCCGAACTACCGGACGATGAGGTTGAGTTGCGCGTCCAACACCGGATGCAGCGCAAGGGGATCATCGAAGGCCCCACCTCTGTCCCTTACGAAGCGTTGATCCACGAAGCGGCACTACGCATCAGGGTTGCCGACCGTGCCGGCTCACGGGCTCAGCTCGGCCAGGTCCTGGAACTCTCGGAAGCGGACCACGTCACCGTGCGCGTCATCCCCTTCGACATGGACGGTTTCGCCGGTGCCGCGAGCGCCATGGTGTACGCGGGAGGTGCCGTACCCAAGCTGGACACGGTCGTACGTGATGCGCCACACGGCACGGGCTTCATCGACTCCGAAGCTCAGCTCGGAGCGTTTCGAACGCTCTTCCGTAAGGTGGAGGATGTGTCACTCGCACCCGAACGGTCGCGTGACTTCATCCACAGGCTGGCGAAGGAGCTGTGAGACGCACATGACCACTCCCTGCGACTGGCAGAAGTCATCTTTCTCGGGCCCTGGCGACGGCAATTCCTGCGTCGAACTCGCAGCCACGCCGAACACCGTCCACCTCCGCGAAAGCGACACCCCGTACACCGAGGTGACCACCGATCCCACGCCCCTCGCCCACTTCCTCCACGGCATTAAGACCGGCAGGTTCGCCCCACGCCTCTGACCCTCGGACTGACGGCACCGATGCCTGCCTGCGGGCGTACCTTCTCGCAGGAATGCAACACTTCAGCGCCGAGTGTCGCACTCTGGCGCCTCACCGGTCGGGCACCTGCGCTCCGCGCGCACCGCTCAAGTTCGAAGAGCTGGCAATTCGAAGAGTCGGCATACGGGAGACGGTGTACCACATGCTGCCGCCGAGGGACCTGAGGCAGCCCCAACGACGGACTGAGGCAAACCCCCGGCGACAAACTGGGGCCCGCCAGATGGTGTGCTCTGAAGGCGCGTTCCTACCGTGGCCCCATGACCATGGCCATGACCATCCCCCACGCCGTCCGCCGTACTACCACCGCGGTGGCAGCCGCAGCCGTCGCCTTCACGCTCCTGGCGGCCTTCGCCCCGGTCCGCGCACAAGCGGAGTCGTCCGCCCTCCAACGAGACACCGACGCGTTGCGCGACACAGGGGTGACTGGGGTGTCCGTGCGCATGGACACCCCACGCGGCACCCGAACCGCCCGCAGTGGATTGGCCGACCTCGCCACCCAGGCCCCCGTACCCCCGTCCGAGTACATCCGTATCGGCAGCACCACGAAGACGTACGTCGCGACCGTCCTCCTCCAACTCGTCGGCGAAGGGCGACTGTCCCTCGACGACACCGTGGACCGGTGGCTGCCGGGGGTGGTCCGAGGCAACGGCAACGACGGCCGCCGTATCACCGTGCGCCAGCTCCTCCAGCACACCAGCGGCCTGCCCGACTACATCGCGGACGTCCTCCCCGACATGAGCGCCGACGGATACCGTGAGCACCGCTGGACGAAGTACACCTCGCGGCAGCGCGTCGCGTTCGCCATGACGCACCCGCCGGTCTTCGAGCCGGGGACGCGCTGGGAGTACACCAACACCAACTACATCCTGGCCGGGATGGTGATCAAGGCGGTCACCGGCAGGTCCTGGGACCAGGAGGTGGGGTCACGCATCCTGCGCCCGCTGCGACTCACGCACACCTCCACCCCGGGCGACGACCCATACCTCCCCCGCCCCCACAGCCGTAACTACCAACAGTTCGACCAGTCCGGACCCGGCCCGACGACGGACACGACCCTTGCCTACCTCCCCTTCGACGGAGACGCCGACGGCTCGATCGTCAGCACGACCGCCGACACCAACCGCTTCTTCTCAGCCCTCCTGAGCGGCGAACTCCTCAGCCCTGCCCAACTCGCCGAGATGCAACGCACGGTCGCCGTACCCGACGCTCCCGGAGAGGTGCCGGGCGAGCGCTACGGGCTGGGCCTGGAGTGGACTCCACTGACCTGCGGCGGCGGCTACTGGGGCCACAGTGGCAGCGGATTCGGTTACCTGGCGTGGCCCGCGGCCACGCCAGACGGCCGGACCACGGTCGCGGTCGCCGTCCACAGCCGGCCCGCCGACGAGAACACGGCCGTACGCCAGATCCGAGGCATCACGGACCTGATCGACCACGCCCTGTGCGCGCGGTCAGGGAAGCCTCGGCCCTGACACACGGAGACGCCTTCCTACCGGGCCGGAGTCAGCTACGGCTCCGGCGTTGCCCGCGCCCCCTCGCCCACCTCCTCCGCGGCATAAAAGCGGGCAGACTCACCGCGTCCTCGGCGTAACGGACCACACAGCGAGCGGGAAACCGCGGTGGTCCGCCGAGTCCCGACGAAGTCCGCCCCCGCCAGGCGTTTCACGGGAGCGCGTGGGACTCAGCATCCACATGCCGGCCGAGGCCGGTGCGCGTACTGCTACCGAACGTCGACGAAGTCGGCGGCGCTCTTGGCGCTGCCGGTGGTGGAATTGCCGTAGTACACCCAGCGCCAGTAACCGTCCTTGCCGGCGGTGACCGTGGTCTTGAGACCGCCGGTGCTGCCGGAAGTGACCTTCTTGACGGTCGTGTAGGAGCTCGCGCCCTTCTCACGGAACTGGAGGCTGACTGTGCGGCCGCTGTAACCGGCGTACTTGTGGGTGTTCCAGTCGGCCCGGGTGATCTGCCCGGTAACGGTGATCTTCTGGCCCTTGGTGACCGGTTCCGGGGAGGCGTTCACCGTCAGCTTCGCATACCGCTTCACACTGGCGGTGACCGAGTTCTTGTCGGTGTCGTAGCTGCCGTTCGGCTTGATCCCGGTCCCGCCGGTCTTCCACGTCGTGGCGTCCGCGTTGACCAGGTCGTCCTTCGGGACGATGTCGACGGTCATCTCGCAGTTCTCGACGGTGCCGCTGCTGTTCGCCGTGCAGTACGGCCCCTGTCCGCCGGAACCGAGCGTCTTCTCACTGCCGTTGAGTACGCCCCGGTACAGGAACACATAGTGCCAGTCGAGCTTCACCGAGTGCCTGATCGTGTACGTGACGGGCACGCTCACCATCTTCGAGGTGCCGACGACGATCGGCTTGCCGCCGTTCACGACGATGTTCGAGAAGGAGATGTCGCTCTCCGCGGCGTACGCGGAGGGTGACGACAGGCCCACGGCCGACAGGGCCAAGAGGCCTGACAGCGCAATGGGCAGGGTGCGTCTGTGCAAGGAGGATCCTCGATTCTTACCTGCATACGGAATCGGCTCCGGGCGCAAGCACCAGGAGCCGTGACTGACAGGAAGTCAGCCAAACCTGATCAGTGGAGCTTGGCGAGCTGAGCATCGACAACAGCGGCGGGTACGGCAAAAGCCTTGTCACCCTTGCCCGTAGGCACGGCGCTGATGTAACCGACCGTGGCCCCCTTGCGCAGGACGACCACCTTCACTGGCGTCTTCAGCCCACCCGACTCGACGACCGCCCCCAACGCCATCGCCTGGTCCGCGCCCTGCGGAGCAATCTCCGGGACGACCTTCCCGACCTTGCGCTCCTCGCCGTTCACAGTCACGGCGAACCCGCCAGCACACTCGGAGACGGCCGTACTGAGATCGTCCATCGCACCCTGCGCCTGCTCCCCCGCGTACTCCGCGAGCACGACGGTCACGGCGGCCTTCTCACCCATCGCCTCCCGCACCACTGTGGAGGTCGGCTTCCCGACAACGGTCGTCGACAACGCGTACGCCACCGGGTCGCACACGTCGTCCGCCACCTTCACGTCCCGCTGTGCGGTCACCTCATCGTCAGCTGGCGAAGTCACGGCGTAGCCATCCACGTCCCGTGCTCCGAGCGTTGCCCCGCCCAACCCCTCAGCGTTCCTCACCGCGCTCGCGTGTGGCGGCGCCTTCAGGTTCAGCCCGTCGCCGCTGCCCCCACCACCGCTCGCCACATCACATGCGGACACCAACACGCACGACACGGCCACCGCGCTCACCCACACCCGACGCACGCTCGCCCCTCCCGTCAAACCGATCCCCACCCCTGAGGGGCTCCCCTACCCCGACAACGTCGCCGACAGCGCACTCATGCACGACCGTCCGCGTCTCACCCCAAGACCTTGATCGCGCCTTCGCGAACGCCCATGCCCTCACAGCCCCCCGAGAACGACGTCCATGCCGAGCGCTACGGAGACTACTCAGACGAGGGCTTCAAGCACCACCACCTCGGCCTCTGGCCTCATGTCACACCTGAGCCGAAGTCGTCCAGTTCAAATTGCGCAGGGCAAGCATCCATACAGGGGAACTTGCGGATTTGACCCATACCAATCCCGTCGGCGACAGTCACTCCAGGCTCTCAGCAAGCGCGATCCACTCACCTCAAGGGTTTTGCGTGTTTGCTTTTTGAGTTGATTTAAGTCGAATTAAGGCATTTTTCACAGGGCAGTGTTGCTGGCGCGGGACTCGAGGCTCGCCGGGTGCGAAGGCTGGGCGGCGAGCGATCTCGGCTGTCGTTCTATACGACAGACGCGTCGACGCTCACCGAGACAGGTGGGCGGGGTCCTGCGCAGTCTCGTCGGGTTGTCCGGGGTCCGGGTCGGTGACGGAAGCGGGGCGGTGTGCGCGGTTGGTGGCGATGAGCTCATTGAGGGACTCGAGGGTACGTGTGAGCCCGGAGATGTGCGTGATGAGCTTGTCGCGTTCTTCGAGCAGGCGGTCGAAAGCCCCGTCGGAGGTGGCGGTGCTGGGCGAGTGCAGGCAGGGAAGCAGGCTGACGATCGTCTGGCTGGACAGACCCGCCGCGTAGAGCCGCTGCAGGTACGCGATCTGGTCGACAGCTTCCTCTCCGTAGTGGCGATGACCACCGGGGCTGCGGCTGCTGTCGAGCAGGCCCTGCTCCTCGTAATAGCGCAGGGAGCGGGTGCTCACCCCGGTCCGCGCCGCCAGATCTCCGATCCGCATCCGGTCTCCGGTGTGTTCGTCGTCACAAACAGTTGAATTTCACATAGATGTGAAGTTCTAGCGTACCTCCATGACCTACTCGAACCTGTCTGCCATCAGCGTCGACATCCGACACGGCGTCGCGACCGTAATAATCGATCATCCGCCTCTGAACCTGCTCGACGGCGAGCTCATCAAGGAGCTGATGGCCTTCGCCTCCCAGGTCCGTACCGACGACACGGTACAGGTGATCGTGTTCGAGAGCGCCGACCCGCAGTTCTTCATCGCGCACGGTGACATGCGCTTCCTCACCGATCCAGCGCTGATGTCCGCCGGCGGTGACCTGCCCACCGGAACCAACGTGGTGCAGGCCGTGAACGAGGAGATCCGGTCACTGCCCCAGGTCACCATCGGCAAGATCGCGGGCTTCGCGCGTGGCGGCGGCAACGAGTTCGCCATGGCGCTGGACATGCGTTTCGCGGCGATCGGAACGTCTGGACAGGCGCAGCCGGAGACTCTGATGGGCATCTACCCAGGCGGAGGAGGCACGCAGTACATGACCTCCCTCATCGGCCGCGCCCGCACACTCGAACTGATCCTCGGCGGCGAGCTGGCCGACGCGGAGCTGGCCGAGCGCTACGGTCTCGTCAACCGCGCCCTTCCGGCGGACGAACTCGACACATTCGTCACCGTGCTCGCGCGCCGCATCGCTGCTCTGGGCCCGACCGTCATCGGCATCGTCAAGACGGCCGTCGACGCGGCCGACTACACCAAACGGGACCTGGCTACAGAGAGCAGTCTCGCCGCCCGGCTCTCCTTCCCCGAAGTTGCCGCGACCGCCCACAAGCTGCTTGCCGCCGGTGTGCAGACCCGCGAGGGCGAACTCCGCCTGGAAGAGATCCTCAACAAGGCCCAGCAAGAAGTGACGCCGCAACTTTCGGACAAGGCTGCCACTCGGGTATCACGCGAATCCGATTGATCCTTTTCGTCCGGCGAGTCCGAGCGCGGTCAGGGGGCGCTTGTAGTCGCGTGCGGTGTGGCGGAGGGCGGCCGCGATGTTGGTGCGGCCGTCCTGACGGTGGAGGCCAATGGCGAGGTTCCGCAGGCTGGCCATGGTGCGTGGCAAGTGCGCGGTGCGGACCTTGGAATCGTCCTCGCGAAAGGTCCGGTCCCGGACGTGGTGCAGGAGGTTCTCGATGCTCCAGTGACCGCGGATCCAGGCCGCGAGTTGTTCACCGGTGGCCTCGCCGGGCTTGAGGCTGGTCATCAGGTAGACACGCGCGATGGTGAGCTTGCCGGTGCCCGACTCGCGTCGCCAGCGCACGACTTGGAGGGCCTGGGCCGCCTCGGGGTAGTCGAGGTGGGTGAACGCGGCTGTCTTCAGCCTGCGGATCTCCATGCGGTGGTGGGCGCGGGTGCGCTGGTAGTGGTCCAGGGCGATATCCCGCCACGGGAGCTGGCGGACGCGGGCGTATAGCGCGGGATGGTTCTTCTTGACGATCGCGAGGTAGTGGGCACCACGTTCACGCAGGTAGGTGGCATGGTCATGCTAGGTATGCAGGGCGTCGGCGGTGACCACTAGGGCCTGTACGGAGTCGTGATCACCTGCTGGTACAACTCTCGTGTGGCGAGGCGTGAACTCAGCGACGACGAGTGGGCGTTGGTCGAGCCGTTGCTGCCGATCGGCGCCTGTGGCCCCTATCCG